>NZ_JAUSYQ010000002.1:6188639-6497279 GCF_030816965.1 Streptomyces canus | reverse complement strand
CAGTCGCGGTCGACGGAGTAGCGGGCGAAGCCGCCGCCGAGCTGATCGTGGATGCCGCCACGGGCCATGCGCTCGCAGGTGTCCCGGGCCATCTGCAGGGCGCCCTCGGCACCGGTGCGGGCGTGGTGGCGCAGCAGGAACTCCACCACCATGGACGGCGGGAACTTCGGCGCCCCGCCGAAACCGCCGCGCTGCGCGTCGTACTCCCTCGTCAGCCCGAGCAGAGCCGCGGCGAGCTGCTCCTCGCCGGGTGCCTGCGAGTCGCCGTAGGAGATCTCCCGCCCGGCGAGATCCCGCACGATCTTCCCGGCGACCTCGGCGACCTCGTCCCGCCGCTCGGTCCAGGCGGCCCGGACACCCTCGAGGACCTGCCGGAAGGAGGGCATGCCCTGGCGGGGGGAGGGCGGGAAGTAGGTGCCGAAGTAGAAGGGCTCGGCGTCCGGCGTGAGGAACACGGTCATGGGCCAGCCGCCCTGCCCGGTGGCGGCCTGCACGGCCTCCATGTAGACGGCGTCGACGTCGGGGCGTTCCTCGCGGTCGACTTTGATGTTGACGAAGTGCTCGTTGAGGAAGTCGGCGGTGGCCCGGTCCTCGAACGACTCGTGAGCCATGACGTGACACCAGTGGCAGCTCGAATACCCGACGCTCAGCAGGACGGGCTTGTTCGTCTTCCGCGCCTCCTCGAAGGCCTCGGCCGACCAGGGCCACCAGTCGACGGGGTTGTCGGCGTGCTGAAGGAGGTAGGGGGACGTCTCGTGGGCCAGTCGGTTCGGCATGGGGTCCATCCTGCCGCAGTACCCCGCGGGTCAGGCGTCAGGCGTGTCCCGACGGCGACGTCGAGCTTCCCGGTGCGGCCCTCTCGCCCCGATGCCCCGTCCGCAGCACACTTGACCAAGAAAGCCGTTGCCGCCGGAGGGGGAAGTGACATGCGGGACAGTCATCGGGCGGAGGCCGAACGGCTGTTGGGCCGGGCGGTGGAGGAGGAGGTGCGGCGTTCGGGCGGGCGGGTCGACGGGGCCGTACTGCTCGCGCGGGCCCGAGGATCACTGGACGCGATGGCGCAGACGGCCGCCGAGGAGTACGAGGCCTACACGCGCGCGCTGGACGAGTCGCAGGCCGGTCAACTCACCTTCCGGCAGCGGTACTCCAAGGAGGCGTCCGGAACTCCTCTGCTGGTGGCCGCGGTCGCCGCCCTGGCTGCCGCCGTGGCCGACCTGGCGCTCGGCACCGACACGGGCACCGCGCTGGGCGCGGGCGTGACCGTGGGCGTCGTGGCCGCGGCGGCGACCGTGGTGAAGGTGGCCGGCTCGCATCTGCCGGCCGCGCACCACCGGGCGGGCGCCATCGGCCAGCCCGGCGGCCCCGAGCAGCTCCGGCTCCAGTGGCTGACGGCCTTGGAAGTACGGGGCATCCGGCCCTTCCTCGACCAGCAGCGGGTGCTGAGCGCGTCGACGGGGCCGAAGAAGGCGGGCCCGCGGCTGCGCGGCACGGACAAGAGCGCGGCGGCTCGCGGCAGGAGCGTGCTGGAGCAGTCGTTCGGTCAACTTCCGGAGCCCATCAGCGAGTTCGCGGATCGCCGGGCGGAGATGGGCCGCATCCGGCAGTGGGTGCAGGCCTCGCGCGCGACCACCGAGACCCGGCCCACGGTGGTCGTGCTGCACGGACCGCCCGGCAGTGGCCGGACGGCACTCGCCGTACGGGCGGCGCACGACCTCAAGGACTACTTCCGCGGCGCCTGCGTCGTGGACCTGCGCGGCGACAACCCGGAGGAGTCCCCGCTCTCCACCCGGGACGCGCTGCTGCATCTGCTGAACCGGCTCGGTGCCCCGCGTGAGCAGCTGCTGTTCCGTGAGCGTTCCTCGCCCGACCAGCAGGTCAAGCGGCTGAGCGAGCTGTACCACCAGCATCTGACCGGTCTGCCGGTGACGATCGTGCTGGACGACGCCTCGGACCCCGAGCAGGTGCGCGCCCTCGTCCCCGAGCGTTCCGACAGCCTGGTCCTGGTCACCGCGCGCGAGCCGCTCGGCCTGCCGTCGGACCTCGCCGCCCAGGTGCACGAACTCCCCGTCGCCGCCCTGGACGCGGCGGGCGCCGAGGAGCTCCTGGACGCGGCCGCGCAGTCGGCCACCGGTCCTTATGACGCCCAGTCCGCCGACCGGATCAGGGAGCTGTGCGGCGGCCTGCCCCTGGCCCTGCGCATAGCGGGCTCGTCCCTCGGTCCTCGCTCCCCGCGCCAACTGGCCACCGATCTGGGCGCGTACGGCCCGGTCGGGCCCGTCGAACGCGTCCTGTGGCTCCGTTACACCGACCAGTCGGAGCAGGCCCGCCGGCTGCTGCGCCGTCTCGCGCTGGCCGGCCGGTCCTCGCTCGGCGCCGCCGCGGCCGCCGCGCTGCTGGCCACCGACGAGACGGAGGCGACGCGGCACCTGGTGGCGCTGGCGCGCGCGGGCCTGATCGACCACGTCCGCGGCAGCCGTTACCGCGTCCACGACGTGGTCCGCGCCTTTGCCCAGGCCAGACTGCTGGACGAGGAGGAACCGGCCGAGCGCACGGCCGCGCAGGAACGCCTCATCGTCAACTACGCCGACCTCGCCGACTCCGTGCTGCGCCTGGTCGACGGCAACATGTCGACCCGCTCGGACCGCTTCAGTCCGCACGGCTTCACCTCCCTCGACGAGGCGCTGCGCTGGCTGGACGACGAGTCGAGTTTCATCACGGCGGCGCTCAGGCACGCGGAGGGCGTCAACCAGGGGGCGGTCCTCAACCTCCTGGGCGCGCTGTGCGACTACTGCCTGTTGCGCGGCGACCTCTACCGCCTGGGCGAGATCAGCGAGTTGGCGCAGGCGGTGGATCAGGGGCTGCTGGTTCGCTCGGTGCAGTGGCGCACCGGTATCGCCGCCCGCCAGCTGGGCGAGCTGGACAAGGCGCGCACGACTTTGACCTCGGTGGTCGAGCTCTACATGGAGGCCCACCACGACGCGGGCGCCGCGCGCGCCCTGTGTTCCCTGGGCATCACCCTCCACCACCAGGGCCATCTGACCGAGGCTGCGGCGAAGCTCGAGGAGGCCCTGGCCCTCCAGTCACCTCCCGAACTGGCCACGGACCGCGCCTGGACCATGCACGCCCTGGCGGCGGTCGAACGCGACCGCGGCCGCGTCGCGCAGGCACAGGACCTGCTGGCCCGTTCCCTGGTCCTGCACCGCGCCGGCGAGTCCGTGCACGGCGAGGCCTGGGCTCACTTCCAGCTCGGCCAGCTGGCCCTGCGCATGGGCGACGTACCGGGCGCGGAGACGGAGCTGAGAACAGCGCTCGACCTGTACGGCCGCACCCGCGACGCCCGTGGTGAGGCGTGGGCGCTGACCCAGCTGGCGCGGGCCCGTCTGGTGGCCGGGGACCCGTCGGCGGCGGTGGACGGCCTGCGCCAGGCGGCCTCCCGCCACCGCGACAACGAGGACGCGCGCGGCGAGGCGTGGACGGTGTACTACCTGGGTCAGGCGTTGGAGGAGACGGGCAACCTGGATCTCGCGGTCCGTGAGCTGGAGCGCTCGCGGACGATGTTCTCCCGTATGCGGGACGTCTACGGTCTGGCCTGCGCCCGCCACCACTCGGCCCGTGTCACCCGCGACCAACGCGCCGCGCAGACGGGTTCGTTGCGCAACTCGGGTTTCGCCCGCCAGCTCCTGGTCGACGCCCGCGCCGACTTCCAGCGCATCGGTGTCGCCCATGGGGAGGCGTGGACCTGCCTCGAACTGGCGGTGGTGGACGCGGGCAACGGCCGTACCCCCCAGGCCCTCGCCCTGTGCGACGAGGCGGTGGCCCTGTTCGCTTCATACGGCGACCAGCGGGGCGAGGACTGGGCCCGCTTCCTGCGCTGCACCCTGCTGCCGTACGCGGCACCGGGCGGCGTGGAGATCGGCGCGGCGGTCGCCCAGGAGGAACTGGCGGACCTGGGCCGCCGGGAGCACGGGGCACGGGACGAGAAACTGGACGACTACGTGGGGGCGTACGGACTGCTGCTGGAGCGGGGCGTGAACCTGGACACCGGGTGGCAGGCATGGCGGCTCGGGATGGTGCCGAACCGGCACGCGCGGGAGGTCATGGGGGTGGCGGTGGCCCCGGCGCGGGGGTGAAGTTCGCGGTTCGTCCGTCCGGCGGGCCGGTGGGGGGCGGACGCGTACCGGCTGCGGTCGCTACGCCCTCGGGTGCCGGTATCCGTGCCTGTGCCTGTGCCTGTGCGAGGCGGTGTACGACCCCCCGACCCGCGATTCCACCCCGTCGAGCGGGGTGAGGGTGTTGTGCGGTGCGGCGCCCGCGGCGGTGTCGATGATCCGGGCGCCGGTCCGGGCGCCGGTCCGGGTCTGCTGTCGCCGGCCGGGCACAGCCGTTGACGGGAGGGGCCTCGGGCGCCCCCTCCCGTCGCCGCCGCGTGGCTCAGCCCTTGGCCGGCGAAGTCTTGCCGGACGGGCTGTCGGTGGTCTCCTTGCCGGAGGCCGCCTCGTCCGGGGACTCCTTGAAGTCGACCTTGTTCATGTGCTTGCTCATGGACTTCATCAGGGCCCACACCGCCAGGGCCATCGCCGCGAAGACGATGAAGCCGAGGACTCCGGGGGTGACCTTGTCCTCGTCGACCTCCTTGGCGAGGGTCGCGAGGTGCGTCATTGCCAGGCTTGCGCTTGCGCTCATGTCAGGCATTGTCGCGGATGCCCGCAAACAGGTCGTCCTCGGGGAGGGAGGTATCGACGAGGGACTTCGCGAGCTCGTACTCCTCCGTCGGCCAGACCTCCTTCTGGAGGTCCAGCGGAACCTTGAACCA
This sequence comes from Streptomyces canus, assembly GCF_030816965.1. NCBI lineage: Bacteria > Bacillati > Actinomycetota > Actinomycetes > Kitasatosporales > Streptomycetaceae > Streptomyces > Streptomyces canus. Next base: position 6,492,466 of record NZ_JAUSYQ010000002.1, on the reverse strand, counting down.
GCCGCCGTCGGGGTCGATCTGCGTGGCGTGCGCGATCAGGGCCTTGTCGCGGATCTCGTAGAACTCCGCGCAGGGAATGTGCGTGGTCAGGGTGCGGTCGCGCATCGGCGACTCGTCCCAGCGCTTGAGCCAGTCCCCGTACGGCGACTCCATGCCGCGCTCGATCAGCGCGTGGTGCAGCGCCTCGGTGCGGGGGCGGTTGAAGCCCTGGTTGTAGTAGAGCTTGAGCGGCTGGTAGGCCGGGCCGAACTCGGACTCGGGGAACTTCTCGGTGTCCGCCGCTCCCTCGAACGCCACCATCGAGATCTTGTGGGTCATGATGTGGTCGGGGTGCGGGTAGCCGCCGTTCTCGTCGTAGGTGGTGATCACCTGGGGACGGAAGGTGCGGATCTGCTTCACCAGCTCGCCGGCCGCCTTGTCGACGTCCTCCAGGGCGAAGCAGCCCTCGGGCAGCGGCGGCAGCGGGTCGCCCTCGGGCAGGCCGGAGTCGACGAAGCCGAGCCATTCCTGCCCCACGCCGAGGATCTCGCGGGCCTCGTCCATCTCCTTCTTGCGTACCTCGTGGATGTGCTCCTCGATGTACTTGTCGCCCTGGAGCTTCGGGTTGAGGATGGAGCCGCGCTCCCCGCCCGTGCAGGTCACGACCAGCACGTCCACCCCCTCGGACACGTACTTCGCCATGGTGGCCGCGCCCTTGCTCGACTCGTCGTCGGGGTGGGCGTGCACGGCCATCAGTCGCAGCTGGTCAGTCAAGACTCAATCCTCAGTAAGTCGGCGCCCCGGTGTCTTCGGGTGCGAACGGCGGCTTCTATAGTGACCGAATCGGGGGGCGATTAATTCCACGGCCTTGGTTTACCAGGAGACGATCATGAGCACGGCGAGCACCCAGCTGCCCGAGGGGCGCTACGGCCGCTCCTCGGACGAGCGTGCCGACCACAAGCTCCGGATCGCCGGTGCCGTCCTCGGCGCCCTCCTGCTCGCGTTGATCGGCTACTTCGCCTACCACTACGTCGTGCAGAACAAGATCAGCGCCGAGGTGATCACGTTCGACGCGGAGAAGTCCGCGGTGCAGGTGCATCTGGAGGTCCGCAAGGACTCCGGCACCTCCGGCTACTGCACGGTCCGCTCCCAGGCGGCGGACGGCACCGAGGTGGGCCGGGCCGACTTCCGCTTCGGCGGTGATGCCACCCGCATCGACAAGGTCGTCACGCTCCGTACGACGGCCCCGGGCACCACGGCCGAGCTGCTGGGCTGTCACGCCGACTGACACCACCCTCGATACGTGACCGCTGACCTGCGCTGACGTATTTCTGATGGCTTATGTCCTCCCCCTTCGGCCCCTGAATTGTTAGGCTCGTGGTTTCGCCCATCCGTGAAGGCACATTCTTCTGGGTAGGGCGATGCTTTGTATTCCCAGTACCTACGAGGAGCACCTGTGACCCAGACCAGCGAAGACGTCACCTGGCTGACCCAGGAGGCGTACACCAAGCTCAAGGAAGAGCTGGCGTACCTGTCTGGTCCCGCGCGCGAGGAAGTCACCGCGAAGATCGCGGCCGCGCGCGAGGAGGGCGACCTGCGCGAGAACGGCGGGTACCACGCGGCCAAGGAAGAGCAGGGCAAGCAGGAGCTCCGCATCCGCCAGCTGACCCAGCTCCTGGAGAAGGCCAAGGTCGGCGAGGCTCCGGCGTCCGCGGACGGTGCGGTGGCGCCCGGGATGGTCGTGACGATCGCCTTCGACGGTGACGAGGACGACACCATGACCTTCCTGCTCGCCTCGCGTGAGTACGCGAGCGCGGACGTCGAGACGTACTCGCCGCAGTCCCCGCTGGGCTCCGGCGTGATCGGCCACAAGGTCGGTGAGGACGCGGAGTACGAACTGCCGAACGGCAAGAAGGCCTCCGTGACCATCCTCAAGGCCGAGCCCTACAACGGCTGACTCCGGCCGACCGTCTGTCCTTGGCGGGCCCCCGGCGCCCTCGCGGCGCCGGGGGCTCTGTCATGCGGTGGCGGAGCGGTACTTGCGGACCGCCAGGGTCCTGAATATGACGATGATCAGGATCGAGTAGATCAGCGAGGCCCAGACCGGGTGCTGCATGGGCCAGGCGTCGGAGGGGGACACACCCGGGTTGCCGAACAGCTTGCGGCAGGCCTGGACCGTGGCGCTGAACGGGTTCCAGTCGGCGACGTGCCGCAGCCACGGGGTCATGCGGCTGGAGTCCACGAACGCGTTCGAGATGAACGTCACCGGGAAGAGCCAGATCAGCCCTCCCGAGGTGGCCGCTTCAGGCGTGCGCACAGACAGGCCGATCAGGGCGCCGACCCAGGTGAACGCGTACCCGAGCAGGAGCAGCAGACCGAAGGCGCCGAGGACCTCGCCGAGGTTGGTGTGGGTGCGCCAGCCGACCAGCAGGGCGACCATGGCCAGCACGAACAGGGTCAGCGCTGTCTGCACCAGGTCGGCGAGCGTCCGTCCGGTGAGCACCGCGCCGCGGGCCATGGGCAGTGAGCGGAAGCGGTCGATGAGCCCCTTGTGCATGTCGTCGGCGATCCCCGCGCCGGCGCCCGCAGTGGCGAAGGTGACGGTCTGCGCGAAGATCCCGGCCATCAGGAACTCACGGTAGACGGAGGAGTCCGTGGTGCCGCCGATGTTCATGGAGCCGCCGAAGACGTAGCTGAACAGCACCACGAACATGATCGGCTGGATGAGGCCGAAGATGACCATCTCCGGGATCCTGGACATCCGGATCAGGTTGCGCTTGGCGATGACCAGCGAGTCCCGGGCGGACTGGCTGAGGGGGTTGCCGGGGGCAGCGACCCGCGCAGCGTCGGTGACGGCGCTCACTTGGCGTCCTCCTTCTTGTCGTTGTCCTCGTCCTTGACCTCGGCCGCATGTCCCGTCAGTGACAGGAAGACGTCGTCGAGGGTGGGGCGGCGCAGGCCGATGTCGTCTATCTCGATGCCGCGAGTGTCGAGTTCGCGGATGACCTCGGCGAGCAGCTTGGCGCCGCCGGTGACGGGCACGGTGAGCTTGCGCATGTGGTCCTCGACCGTGGTGTCGCCCTTGCCGAAGCCGCGCAGGACCTCGGAGGCGGCCTGGATGTGCTCACGTTCATGCACGACGACCTCGACGCGCTCGCCGCCGGTGCGGGCCTTGAGCTGGTCGGAGGTGCCCGTGGCGATGACATGGCCGTGGTCGACGACGGCGATGTCGTGGGCGAGGTGGTCGGCCTCCTCGAGGTACTGGGTGGTCAGCAGCAGGGTGGTGCCCGCGGTGACCAGCTGTTTGATGACTTCCCACAGCAGTTGGCGGTTGCGTGGGTCGAGGCCGGTCGTCGGTTCGTCCATGAACATCACGGGCGGTGAGACCACCAGGGCGGCCGCGAGGTCGAGGCGGCGGCGCATGCCGCCGGAGTAGGTCTTGGTGGGGCGGTCGGCCGCGTCGGCGAGGTCGAACTGCTCCAGCAGCTCGGTCGCGCGGACCTTCGCCTGCTTCGCCTTCATCTGGTAGAGCTGGCCGACCATCTGCAGGTTCTCGCGGCCGGTGAGGTATTCGTCGACAGCCGCGAACTGGCCGGAGAGGCCGATGGAGCGGCGCACGGCGTCGGGGTGCTTGAGGACGTCGACGCCCGCGACGACCGCCGAGCCGCTGTCCGGCTTCAGGAGGGTCGTCAGGCAGCGGACGGCCGTCGTCTTGCCCGCGCCGTTCGGTCCGAGGAGGCCCAGGACGGTGCCCTCCGGGACATCGAGGTCGACGCCGTCCAGAGCCCTTACGTCACCGAAGGTCTTGACCAGGCCTTCGGCATAGATGGCGCCTGGCATATGAGTCTCCACGTCGTCGGGGATTCTTGGGAAAGCCTAGGTTTGTACGCCATTTGCCACCCGCCATTTTTCTTCCGCGGGCGGCGTGAGCGGCGGCACGAGACACACCATAACGCGATGTATCGCGTCTCTCAATGGACTTGCTCGAAAGAGTGACTTCTACGTCCTGAAGGGGGTCCTGGCCTCAGTCGATGACCGTGTAGCCCGCCTCGCGGAGGGCCCGGCCGACCTCGGCGCAGTGCTCCGGCCCCTTCGTCTCCAGGTGCAGCTCGACCTCCGCCTCCGCGAGCCCGAGCCGTGGATCGGTCCGGACGTGGCTCACGTCGAGGACATTAGCGTCGACCACTGACAACACCCCGAGAAGCGTCGCGAGGGCACCGGGCCGGTCCGTGAGCCGGAGCCGGACGGCCAGATAGCGGCCCTGGGCGGCCATGCCGTGCCGCAGCACCCGTTGCAGCAGGACCGGGTCGACGTTGCCGCCGGACAGCACGGCGACGACCGGCCCCTCGAAGGCGCCCGGGTCGCTCAGCAGCGCCGCGACCGGGCTCGCCCCGGCCGGCTCGACGACCAGCTTGGCCCGCTCCAGGCACAGCAGCAGCGCGGCGGACAGCTCGTCCTCCGTCACCGTGCGGACCTCGTCGACGAGTTCGTCCACGATCCCGAACGGCACGTCCCCCGGCCGCCCGACCTTCATGCCGTCGGCCATCGTGGCCGGGTTCTCGATCGACACCGGGTGCCCGGCCGCCAGCGAGGGCGGATACGCCGCCGCGCCCGCCGCCTGCACACCCACGATCCGCACATCCGGCCGCAGGGCCTTCACGGCGATCGCGACACCGGCCGCGAGTCCGCCGCCGCCGATCCCGAGGACGACCGTGCGCACCTCGGGGCACTGCTCCAGGATCTCGAGTCCGACCGTGCCCTGGCCCGCGATGACGTCGGGGTGGTCGAAGGGATGGATGAACACCGCGCCCGTCTCGGCCGCGTACTCCTGTGCGGCGGCCAGCGTCTCGTCGACCACCTGGCCGTGCAGGCGCACCTCGGCGCCGTAGTGCCTGGTGGCGCTGATCTTGGGCAGCGGGGCGCCCTTCGGCATGAACACCGTGGAGCGCACGCCGAGCAGCGTGGACGCCAGCGCGACGCCCTGCGCGTGGTTTCCGGCGCTCGCGGCCACGACACCCGCGGCCCGCTCCTCGGGCAGCAGTCCGGCGATCCGGACGTAGGCGCCGCGGAGTTTGAACGACCCCGTCCGCTGGAGGTTCTCGCACTTGAAGTGCACCGGCGCGCCCACCAGCTGGGTCAGGTGGCGGCTGCCCTCCATCGCGGTCGTCCGCGACACGCCCGACAGCATCTTCTGCGCGCCGCGCACGTCGTCGAGCGTCACCGGCGGCACGGGGCGGGCCTTGCGGTAGTTCATGACTCAAGTCTCGCAGTTCACACGTGCGTACCCGCGCTGTGACCAACGTCCGAGACGGGTTTAGTCAGCGCTGGTACGGCCTGCCTCCGGGCCGCGTACCCTGTCCCCCAACCCAGCAGCCCTTCATGAAGTGAGCCCCCGGCCATGCCCACAACACCTGAAATGTCGATGGACATGACGACCGTCGGTGACACCGGTCTCCTCGACACCCTGCAGCACGAGGTGGCGGTCTTCGCCCGTCGTGCCGAACAGACCCGGCTCGGCGGGGTGGGGCAGGTGCGCAACTCCATGGACCGCGCCGCGTACCTGCTGCTGAACCGGCTCGACAAGGAAGGCCCGATGGGCGTCAAGGCGCTCGCGGCGAGCATGGGGATCGACTCGTCCACGGTCACCCGGCAGGTGGCGCCGCTCGTCGACACCGGGCTGGTCAAGCGCACCTCGCACCCCGAGGACGGACGCGCGGTGGTGCTCCAGCTGTCCCCGCGCGGGCAGTCCCGGCTGGAGGAAGTGCGCTCCTCACGACGTCAGTTGATGGCTGAGCTGACACACGACTGGGCGCCGGAGGAGCGCGAGGCGTTCTGCACGCTCCTCACGCGCTTCAACACCGCCCTCTCCTCCCGGATGGCGGTCCAGGGGGTCCCGGGACCGGAGGCACAGTCCTCGTAGGCACGCGCACACGCGTGTACCGCCCCGCCTCTTGACCGGACGGCCGTGCCGGGCCTCATATGAGACCGGGTCCTCTGAGACCGGGTCCTCGTGGTCGTACGAAGCCGTCGTACGGCCATCCGCAGGCGGGGAGGTGCGGTGCGGCAACGGCAGGTGGTCCAGGGCACACGTCGGGCCCGGGAGTTCGAGGCGTTCGTCGCGGGCGCGGCCGGGCGGCTCCTGCATGCCGCGACGCTCCTGACGGCGGAGGCGCCGGACGACAACCCGCGCGCGCGACGCCTGCTGACGCTCGCGCTCGCGCACACGTACGCGTGCTGGGACCGGCTGCGCGGTGAGGATCCCTACGACCGCGCCCGCCAGCACCTCGCCCTGCGGTTCGCACACGGAGCATGGCGCCGCCACGGCGTCCTGCTCCGCGGCCGCACGCACCCCGACAGCCCGTTGTCCCGGCTCGCCCCCCAGGAGCGGCTGATCCTGGTACTGCGCCTGTACGAGGGCGTGGCCGAGGAACAGGCGGCGGCCCTGCTCGGCCTGCCGGCGGAACGCGTCCGCACGATCTGCGACCGGGCGACGGCCACGCTGCTGCACCCACCGCGCGGGCCCGCACCGGCGGTGGTGAAGGCGAAGGTGGTGGCGTCATGAGGAGGCGGGACGGGAGGGGCGGCCGTGCCGTGAGACACCCGCGTCGTCGCGGGAGGTGCACGTGAACCGGACCCAGCGTGAGGCCGCCGTGCGGCAGATCATGGAACGGGGAGCGCCGCAGGTGCCCGCGGATCTGTACGGGGACGTCGTACGGCGTGGATCGCGCATGCTCCGGCGCAGGACAGCGGCGCGCCGGATCATGTGGCTGCTGTTGTTCGCCGCGAGTGTGGCGTTCGTGGTGTGGGCGCTGACCGCGCGCCCGTGGGTGGAGCCGCCGTCCACGACGACTCCACCGATGAGGGGCTGGTGAGCCAGGACCGGCCTACTTGGCGAGCGCCTGCTGCAGGTCCTCCAGCAGGTCGTCGACGTTCTCGATGCCCACGGACAGGCGAACGAGGTCGGCGGGGACCTCGAGCGCCGAGCCCGCCACGGACGCGTGCGTCATGCGGCCGGGGTGCTCGATCAGCGACTCGACGCCCCCCAGGGACTCCCCCAGCGTGAAGATCCTGGCGCGGTTGCAGACCTCGACGGCCGCCTCCTCGCCGCCCTCCACCCGGAAGGAGACCATGCCGCCGAAGGACCGCATCTGCTTGGCCGCGACCTCGTGCCCGGGGTGCTCCTCCAGGCCCGGGTAGAGCACCTGCGTCACGCGCGCGTGACGGGTCAGCATGTCGGCCACCTTCGTGGCGTTCTCACTGTGCCGGTCCATGCGCACCGACAGCGTCTTGGCGCCGCGCAGCACCAGCCAGGAGTCAAAGGGCCCGGCGACGGCGCCCATCGCGTTCTGGTGGTACGCCAGTTCCTCGCCGAGTGCCTCGTCGGCGGTGACCAGGGCGCCGCCCACGACGTCGGAGTGGCCGCCCATGTACTTGGTCAGGGAGTGCACGACGACATCGGCGCCGAGCGCCAGCGGCTGCTGGAGGTAGGGCGTCGCGAAGGTGTTGTCGACGACGAGCTTCGCGCCCGCGTCCCGGGAGACCTGGGCGACGGCGGCGATGTCGGTGATGCCGAGCAGCGGGTTGGAGGGGGTCTCCACCCACACGGCCTTGGTCTTGGGGGTGATCGCGGCCCGTACGGCGGCCGGGTCGCTGGTGTCGGCGACCGACCACTCGACGCCCCATCGGGCGACGACCTTCGCGAAGAGGCGGAACGTGCCGCCGTACGCGTCATTGGGGATGACCACGTGGTCACCGGGGCTGAGCAGCGTACGCAGCAGGCAGTCCTCGGCCGCCAGTCCGGACGCGAACGCGAGGCCCCGGCGGCCGCCTTCGAGGGCGGCGAGGTTCTCCTCCAGGGCGGTGCGGGTCGGGTTGGCGCTGCGGCTGTACTCGTAACCGCCGCGCAGACCGCCCACGCCGTCCTGCTTGTAGGTCGAGACCTGGTAGATCGGCGGGACCACCGCTCCGGTGACGGGGTCCGCGGTGTTGCCCGCGTGGATCGCGAGGGTCTCGAAGTGCTGACTGATGTGCCTGTCGCTCATGGGCTCCGAGGGTAGTCCGCCCGGGGGACCGATGACGGACGACGGGCTCCGCACGGCCGTACGGCAGGGTTTTCCCCAGGCGTTCGGGCCGGCCGGGGGAGTTTTCCCCAGGACATTCGGACCGGGCCGGGAGTTTTCCACAGGGCGCCGACCGGGTTGGGCAATTGTCGGCGGCGTCTGGAACTCTTGAGGCATGGAGATTCTCTGGGTCCTGATGGCGGCGGTCATGCTGGGCTTCGTGCTGCTTCCGTTCCTGCGGCGCAGGCGAGGCGGTATCGAACAGGTCCCGGCGGGCCACCCGGACGCCGCGGACCCGGAGGACTACGGCTTCGTACGGCAGGAGGAGCTGGACATCCGTATGCCCGGCCCCGACCAGGATCTGCTGGACGTCCTGGACCTGGTGCAGCGCACACAGGACTACAAGGCGGCCTCCCAACTCCTCGTCGGCACCGAGCGGGAGGGTGAGCTGCGCTGGCAGCGCGTGCAGGCCTTCGCAGGAGCCGCCTCGCTGGAGCTGCAGCAGCGTCCGGGCGGGGTCAGCGAGGCACCGGGCGGGCAGTGGCTGCGGGTGTGGCGGGCCGAGCAGCCCAAGGACGCAGGCGGCGCGGCCGTGCACGCGGAGTTCCTGGTCCACCAGGCGTGGCGGACCTCGACGCCGGGCACGGACGAGTTCCGGATCATCATGGAGGAGGCGAAGGTGGCCTGCGGCGAGGCGGCGCTGCTGGCCCCCGGCGATCCGGTCCCGTACATCATCGAGCTCTCAGTGGCGCGCGGACTGGCCTATTCGCAGGCGGAGTTCGAGCAGCTGTGGCTGAAGATCCTGGACCGCGCGCCGACCCACATGGGGGCGCACCTGGCCGCGCTGCACTACTGGTGCGAGAAGTGGCACGGCTCGCGGGAGCTGGCGTACAGCTTCGCGGAGGCGGCCGCCGCCCGGGCCCCGCGCGGCTCCCTCCTCGCCGCCATGCCTCTGTTCGCGGTCTTCGAGCACCTGCCCGAGGTGAACCTGGTCAGCGGCTTCTACCGGAGCGAGGTCGTGACCAAGGCGATCCACGGCGCGCTGCACGCGGTCCACTCGGCCCGCGCCGACGATCCGATGCTGGCCCACGTCCGCCATCTGCTGGTCTTCTTCCTCGTGCGCGGCGAGCGCTGGGCGGAGGCGATGAGCCAGCTCGTACACATCGACGGCCACGTCGGTGCCCTGCCCTGGACGCTGTCCGCCGATCCTGCCGCGGAGTTCGCGATATACCGGGCACTGGCGGTGGCGGGGTACGAGGCGAACGGCGGGAGTCCGGCGACGCTGGCGCAGTGACCGCACCGCCGTGGCGGTACCCGGGTGATCCGGCGGGCGCGGCACCTTCGGACTGACGGCGGGCTCAGGCGCCGGGCTCACGTCGACGCCGGGCTTGTCGGAATGCGGCCCCGCACGGAAACGTTCTCGGTGCCGACCCGCATCACTGTGCGACGCGCACGGACAAAGGAGCCCACCTCATGCTGTTCGGCCGTACGCCCGTCCTGCCCACCGCCGAACAGGCGCTGACCGGCCGCCCCGAGCCGATCTTCACGGTCCCCGACCGCCACACCGTCCTCGGCACCCCGCTGCTCGGCCCCTACCCCGAGGGCTACCGGATCGCCGACTTCGGCCTGGGCTGCTTCTGGGGCGCCGAGCGCACGTTCTGGCAGCTCCCGGCGGGAGTGTGGACGACCCTGGTCGGCTACCAGGGCGGCCACACCGAGAACCCCACGTACGAGGAGATCTGCTCGGGTCTCACCGGCCACACGGAGGCGGTCCGCGTGGTCTTCGATCCCGCCCTCATCTCCTACGAGCGCCTTCTGAAGACCTTCTGGGAGGCCCACGACCCGACGCAGGGTTTCCGCCAGGGCAACGACGTCGGCACCCAGTACCGCTCGGCGATCTACACCCACACTCCCGACCAGGCAGCCGTGGCCGAGGCCTCCCGAGCCGCCTACCAGCAGGTCCTCACGTCCTCGGGCCACGGCACGATCTCCACGGAGATCCTCCCCGCGAAGGGCCGGACCTTCTATCCGGCGGAGGGATACCACCAGCAGTACCTCGACAAGAACCCGGCGGGCTACTGCGGGGTGGGCGGGACCGGTGTCTCGTGTCCGATCGGCGTGGCCAAGGCTGATGGCTGAGCCACTGTCGCCGGAGGTCACGGCGACCCTGCGCGCACTGCTGGCCGGCCCGGATCCGGTGAGCGGCGCCCTGCTGGCCCAGGTTCCCCACACGCGCGTCTCGGGCCGATGCGGCTGCGGCTGCGCAACGGTCGATCTGGAGGTGGACCGTACAGCGGTCGCTCCCGCGCCGCCGCACGACAATCCGGCTGTGGACGCCGGTTACACCGACCCGCACTGGGCCGGTGTCATGGTCTGCTCCGAGGACGGTTACCTGTCGCTCCTGGAGATCTACTCGGTCTCCGACGAACCGATCTCGACGTGGCCGGACCCCCGTTTCATCGAGCGATGAACAACCAAGCGCACGCACCAGCAGTACCTCGACAAGTAGTCGGCGGGTTACTGCGGGATCTAGCGGGACGGGGGTCAAGCCAGGTGACCCGTTCGGGACGATCTCGGGGGCTTCCTGCCCACACGGCGCCGCTGCCGGCCCTCTCCGTCGCGGCCAACGAGAGTCGAAAATCAGTGGCCGACTAAACCGACCGACCCCACGCTGTACGCCATGGAAGAACCGCAACGCAGGATCCGTGCGGCCTACTCGGAATCCACGATCACCGTCTACCAGGCATACTCCCCGGAAATCGGGCTGCCCGCCGTCCGCGACGGCCGTTTTCCCTCCGCGTGGAAGCGGGACAGAATGACGTGGATCAAGCCGTCGTTCCTGTGGATGATGTACCGCTGCGGCTGGGGCGCGAAGGCCGGGCAAGAGACCGTCCTTGCTGTCGAGATCACCCGCGACGGCTTCGAGTGGGCGCTGCGCCACGCATGTCTGTCGAGCTACGTCCGCGGAGTACACCCCGACCGAACCACCTGGCAGCGTCAGTTGAAGCGGTCGCCCTCTCGCGTGCAGTGGGACCCGGAGCGGGACCTTCGCCTCCAGCCCTGCGGTATCGGTCCTTGCAGCTGGGACTCTCCGGTGCAGCTGTACGACACTACGCGGACGAGTGGACGGTCGCCGTCCGCGACGTGACCCCGCTCGCCCACGAGATCCGTGCCCTCGTCAGCGGAGATGACGTGACCGCCGCCACGCGGCTGCTGCCCCAGGAACGCCCTTATCCCGCTGGAGACGAGTTGCTTGCCCACCTCCTGGGATGACGAACTGACTCAACCGGCAGTCGAGCGCGCCGACGGGTCACACGGCAGCGCAGACTCTCCGGGACGGGGGTCAAGCCACGTACCCGTTCGAGACCAACGGAAGAGCGTCGTGCCCGACGGGCATCACGCCCTCACCGGAGCACCTTCTTGCGCAGCCGTCAGGCCATTACAAGGTGGCGCCTGGGGCAAGGGCAAAGGGACTTGGTGGGCTGGGCCAGTGGTGGGGTGTTCCGGCCGGGCTCCTGGCGACTACGCCGAGCTCCGGCCGTCGGCTTCTCCCCTTCCGGCCGCACCCTCGCCGTGGCGACGAGCAGCGACGTGACCCAGTGGAGGCGCCCGCCGCGTCCGTGATTCGCGTTCGGTGCGCTTGACCTTGACACCGTGACAAGCCCTTCACTGCCTGCTCAGGAGGTGGTCTCGGTGACCATGACGGAACAGGGACAGGGACAGGGACAGGGGAAGGATCAGGAACAGGACGCGGGGGTGGTGCGAGCGCTCCAGGGTCTGGGGGACGGTCGTTCGTCCGTGCGGCTGCGGGCGGCCCTGGCGGTCGGTACGGCGCCGGATCCGCGGTTCGTCGACAAGCTCGTCGAGCGGTGCGCGGTCGAGCCCGAGTTCTTCGTCCGGGACATGCTCACCTGGGCCCTCACCCGCCATCCGGTGTCGGTGACGCTCCCCGCGCTGCTCCGCGAAGTCGGCTCGGAGCGTGTGCAGGCGCGGAGCCAGGCCTTGCACACGCTGTCCAAGATCGGGGACCGGCGGGCGTGGCCGGCGATCACCAGGGCGCTGCTGTCCGACGGCGACGACGAGGTGGCGCGCAGTGCCTGGCGGACCGCCGTGGTGCTGGTGCCGGAGGGAGAGGAGTCCGGGTTGGCCGCCGTGCTGGCGACGCAGCTCGGCCGTGGCGAGCGGGAGACGCAGCTGAGCCTCAGCAGGGCGCTGGTTTCGCTGGGTGAGGTCGTGCTGCCGGTTCTGCGGGCTGCGACGACGGCCCCTGACCGTCATGTGCGCACACACGCGCTCGCCACGGAACGGCTGCTGCGCGACCCTGATGCCGGATTCGAGTTCGCGATCGAGGAGGCGAAGCGCGTAGTGGCCCTCGGCGGGAACGGCCAGGAGGGACGATAGGGCGTGTTGATCGGTGAGGTGGCGCGACGGTCCGGGGTCAGTGCCCGCATGCTCAGGCACTACGAGTCGCTCGGCCTGCTGCGCCCTTCGGGTCGTACGGGTTCCGGCTATCGGGAGTACTCCGGCGACGACATCCGGCGGATCTTCCACATCGAGAGCCTGAGGTCGCTGGGACTGTCGCTGCGTGAGATCGGGCGCGCGCTCGACGATCCCGGCTTCACACCCTCGGCGCTCGTCGACGACCTCATCCGTCAGACGCGCGAACGCATCGCGGCCGAGACCGAGCTGCTCACGCGGCTCCGCCGGATCGATGCCGCGGAACCCGCCGACTGGCCGGACGTACTCCAGGTCGTCGTGATGCTTCGGGCTCTGGGATCGAAGAGCGCCGCCGCCCGTCAGCGTGCGGCCCTGTCCTCGGTCGACGAGGTCCGCGTGCCGGTGGAGGCCCTGGTCGAGGCGGTCCTCAGGGAGACGGATCCGAACGTCGCCGGGGCCCTTCGATGGGCGCTGGCACGATCGGGCGACGGCAGCGCGGCACTGCTGGCGGAGGGCCTGGGCTCACCGTCGGCGGCGGTACGGGAACGGGCCGTTCGGTCCCTCGCCGAGATGCCGGGGGACGAGTCGACCGCCGGGCTGCGTGAGGCTCTCGCGGACCCCGATGCCGTGGTCCGCGGCCAGGCGGCGCTGGCGCTCGGGACGCGTGGCGTGGCCGATGCCGTCCCGGCGCTCATCGACATGATCGTGGCGGGGCCGAACGACACCGACGCGGCCGACGCGCTGAGCATGCTGGCGGGCGACACCGCGACCGCGGATCGGATCGCCACCGGGCTCGTCGACCGCCTCGACCACGACGCCGCCGAGACGCCCGCCCGCGCCCGGCTGACCCAGGCGCTGGCGGACATCCCCGGAGCCACAGCCGCACGCGCCCTCGTGGAGCTGTCGTACGACGTCGACCGTGCCGTCGCGCTGACCGCGAGGTATCTGCTTCGGCTCCGCGAGGCACGGTGACGGATCTCTCGGCAGCGGATCAGGTCTGCGGGCCGCCTCGCGGTCAGCCCTCCGCGCGGGCGGGCAGCCGCCATCCCGGCCGCGGGAAGTGGCAGGTGTAACCGTCCGGGTAACGCTGGAGGTAGTCCTGGTGCTCGGGCTCGGCCTCCCAGAAGGGGCCCACCGGCTCCACCTCGGTGACGACCTTGCCCGGCCACAGACCAGAGGCGTCGACGTCCGCGATCGTGTCCTCGGCGATCCGCTTCTGCTCGTCGTCCACGTAGTAGATCGCCGAGCGGTAGCTGAGGCCGATGTCGTTGCCCTGGCGGTTCTTGGTGCTCGGGTCGTGGATCTGGAAGAAGAACTCCAGGAGCGTGCGGAAGTCGGTCTTCTCGGGGTCGAAGAGGATCTCGATGGCCTCCGCGTGCGTGCCGTGGTTACGGTACGTCGCGTTCGGCACGTCACCACCGGTGTATCCCACCCTGGTCGCTGTGACGCCCGGGAGCCGGCGGATCAGTTCCTCCATGCCCCAGAAACATCCACCCGCCAACACGGCCCTCTGTGTCTGCGTGGCCATTGCGGCCCTCCCATATCTGTCGGCTCGGTCAGTCGGGCCACTCTGCTCGCACGTCACCGGCATTCTGTGCCCACCCTCCTCAACGCACGAGGGTTCCGGACGATTCCGGGCCACCCGACCGACCTCGACGACCGGTGCCTGGACGTACTTGGTGCAGGCCATGGTCCCGGCGTGCCTCGGCAGGGCGTTGGTAGCCTGCGTGACCACTGCCGGATGGGGGGGGTGATCATGGGAGCCGGTTCGGGCGTCCTCGTCGGCGGGGTCACCGCGGTGGTGTGCGTCGCCGCGATCGGCAGGGCATGGGCTGCTTGTGACATCGGCGTCAACGCGGCAGCCAACAGCTTGACCTTGCTGTTCCTCGTGCCTCTCATATGGATGGCCACGTCGGTTCCGTGGATGATCCTGCACAGCACCCTCGGAAGGCGTTACCCCCACACCGCTCTGGTCGCAGGGCTCGTCTCCACTCTGTGGTTCGCCTGGTTCCTCGTGACGTGGCTCGGCATGCCGGACTCCTACCCCGACCCGTTGTGCCCGGGCAACGTCCCACCCTGGTGGCCGAGTTACCTCCCGGCCTGACAGCGGCGCCATGCGGCACCTCGGCGGACGCCATGTGTCAAGCATTTCGACCCCGTTGAAAAAGAACCGCAGCCGCGGCCGTCCCGGCCTACGATCGCCCGCATGCTGATTCAGCGGATATTACGGATGATCGTCGTGCTCGCTGTGGCCCTCGCCGGAGCGATCGGGGGTGCTGTGGGGACGGCACAGGCCGAGGGAAGCCGGTCCACGTCCGACCGGCAGCTGTTGTTCTACAACCACTCCTACGGGGTCCTCGACCGGGAGACCGCCGACGCCATCGAGCACTCCGACTACCTGAGGGACTTCGCCGACTTCCAGGTCCGCACCACGACCGGAACCGGCGGGCAGACCTGGACCGGCCGCTATCTGATGGGCCGGCAGACCTACCTGGAACTGTTCGGAGTCGGTGACATCGCCGGCCCGGACGGCACCCTCGGCTCCGGCGGGCTGGGCCTGTCGACCGAACGGGACGGAGACCTGGCGACGGTCACCGAGCGACTGAAGAGCGAGGGGGTCGCCGACCCCGTCGAATTCCTCCAGACCCGGGACTTCGGTGACGGTGTGCCCGTGCCGTGGTTCGACGCACTCCTCACCACCACCGAGTACGACGCCTTCAACGCCTGGGCGATGGAGTACCGGCCGGAGTACTTCGCCGATCCTCGCAGCAACACCGAGCCCGCCGCTTTTCCCGGTGACGTCGGCCGGGAGCGCTACCTGTCCGACGACTACCGCACCCATCTGATGCGCGACGTGACCTACGTCCACTTCGCGGTCACCGAGGGCGACCTCGCCGACACCGTGCCGCTGTTGCGGGCCGGCGGGTTCGCCGTCAAGAACGTGCCGGGCGGTGGCGTCGTCGCGGAGGGGGGCGGCACCACGATCAGGTTCGACGCCGTCGCGCGCGAAGAAGCGGGGTTGCAGCGGGTCGAGATGTCACTCAACCGCCCCGTGAAGGACCGGCACGTGGAGCAGATCGGCCACTCGACCCTCACCGTCGGCCCCGGCAGCCGTGCCGTGTGGACGTTCGCCGGCAACGGCACCCGGTAGACCGCGGGTGCGCCCCCGACGCGGGGCGCACCCCGAGACCGGACAGAAAAGGCCGGCACACCGATGAGTCCTCGTGCTCGCGGACGTCTACAGGCGCGACAGTTCCGCGAGACACGAAACGAGGCGACGAAGCATGAGCACCGAGCAGACGACCGGGGCCAACGGCTTCTCCTACGAGCTGACCCGAACGCTGGACACTGCGGCGGCGCGGGTGTGGCGGGCGTGGACCACCGCCGACCAGTACGCACAGTGGGCCTACGCCGCTCCCGGCTCCGTCGAGATGGACGTACGGCCGGGCGGCGCGTGGAAGGCCACGATGGTCACACCCGACGGCGGACAGTTCCCGCTGACCGGCTCCTATCTCGAAGTCGACGAGAACCGCGTACTGGTGGTCGGTATGGATGTACCCGGCAGGCCCGCGCCCGCGGTCATGACCATGGAACTCGAAGAGCAGGACGACCGCCGTACGCGGATCGTGCTCCGCCAGACCTGTGACACCGCGGAGGAACGCGACATGGCCGAGCAGGGCAGCACCATGCTCCTCGACAGCCTGAGTGCCTTCCTGACCGGTGCGGCGAAGGGCTGAACCACGGCCCGCTGACCCGCCCGTGCCCCTCGGGGAACGTCAGCCCCCGCTGCGTACGGCCTCGTCAGGATCTCCAGCCGATGGCCGTTCGGATCGTCGAAGTACGCACCCCGGCCCCCGTCGTTGCGGTTGATCTCGCCCGGGCGGTGGTGGAAGGGGTCCGCCCAGTAGGTCAGCCCCGCCTCCTGGATCCGGGCGAAGATCGTGTCGAAGTCGTCCTCGGTGACGAGGAACGCGTAGTGCTGGGGGGTGATCTCGTCGCTCGTGTCCATGTAGTCGAGGGTCACGCCGTTGGGGATCTCGACCGGGATGAAGGGACCGTACTGCGGGCTCACCCTCAGGCCCAGGATGTCGGCCAGGAAGCGGGCCGAGGCGTGCTTGTCGTGTGCGGCGACGATGGTGTGGTTCAGCTGAACGGTCATCGCTACCTCCCTCGTTCAGACCTTACTCCGCGCCAGGTTAAGGTAAGCCTTTCCTTAGCAAACCTCAGCCCCGTACCTCCGCGGAGTAGCCGTGCGCGCAGCAGCAGTGAAGGCCGTCGTGGCCGCGACCGTCGTCGGAGGGCTGCTCGCCGGTTGCTCGTCGTCCTCGTCGGAGACGAACGGGACCACCGAGAAGGCGGCCGGTGACCGCAATCCCGTGCTGGGCGCCTCCGAAGGCCCCTCCACCGCACCGAGCGCCCTCGCCGACGGTATGGGCTCCGACCAGGACACCGACGGGACCTTCCCGCGCACGGTCACACACTTCGAGGGCAGGACCACGGTCAGGGCCAAGCCGAAGAGGATCGCCGTGCTCAGCACCGGGCAGCTCGACGACCTGCTGTCCCTGGGGGTCATCCCCACGGCCACCACCCGCGCCGACAACGCAGGGCTCGTGCCCGGCTATCTCGCGGACGCCTTTCCCCTGTACAAGAAGCAGCTCGCCGGCATGACCGACGCGGGCACCCGGCAGGCCCCCAACCTGGAGACCCTCGCCGCCGCCAAGCCCGATCTCATCCTCGCCAACGACTCCCTCGGCGACCTCTACCCCAAGCTGTCGAAGATCGCGCCCACCGTGATCACCGCCGGCAACGGCATCAACTGGAAACGTGACCTGCTGCTCGTCGGCGACGCGGTCGGCAAGGGCGAGGCGGCGCGGAAGCTGCTGGACGACATCGTCGCCGACGCCCGCGCGAAGGGGCAGAGGATCGAGGGCGACCCGGCCGTCTCCATGGTCCGCTTCACTCCCGACCGCACCCGGATGTTCGGCGTGTCCTCGTTCACCGGGTCCATCGCCGTCGACATGGGGCTCTCCCGGCCCAAGTCCCAGCAGTTCAACGCCATCTCGGAGGACATCGGCGCGGAGAGCGTCGACACCGCCGACGGGGACTGGATCTTCTACTCCGTGCAGGGGGACGCGTCCAAGACGGACGCCGGGAGCGTCGTGGCCGGGCCGCTGTGGAAGTCGATGAAGGCGGTGACGGCCGGGCAGGCCGTGAAGGTCGACGACGACCCCTGGTTCCTCAACGCCGGGCCGTCCGCCGCTCGGCTCGTCATCTCCCAGCTCGCCGACTCCCTCGGCAAGTAGTCGCGTGATACGTCGTCTCGCCTGGCCTGTGGCCGTCCTCGCGGTGGCCTGCGCCGGGGTGCTCAGCCTCGCGGTCGGGACCCGGGCGGTGCCGCTGTCCGCCGTCGTGGACGCCCTGCTGCACGGCGGCGGGTCGCCGGACGCGCTCGTCGTACGGTCGCTGCGGGTGCCGCGGACCGAGATCGGGCTGACGGCGGGAGCGGCGCTGGGAGTCGCGGGGGCCGCGCTGCAGGCCGTGACGCGCAATCCGCTCGCCGATCCCGGGATCCTCGGGCTGAGTCAGGGTGCCGCGGCGGGGGTCGTGGTCGCCATCGGGCTCGGGCTCGCGAACGGGTTCTCCGGGTATGTCTGGTACGCCTTCGCCGGAGCCGTCCTCGCGGCCTGTCTCGTGTACGGGATCGCGGCTCGGGGGCGGGGCGGGGCGTCGCCGGTGAAGCTGGCGCTCGCGGGGACGGCGTTGTCGGCGATGACCGCCGGGGGCACGACCGTTGTCCTGACGTCGAGTTCTGCGACCCTCGACCAGTTCCGGTTCTGGCAGGTGGGGGCGTTGAGCGGACGTGACGCGGGGACGGTCGTACGGATACTTCCGTTTCTCGTCGTCGGGGCTGTGCTGGTGCTGGGGTGCGCGCGGGGGCTGGACGCGTTGGCGCTGGGCGACGAGACGGCTCGGGCGCTCGGGCATCGGGTCTCGTGGGTGCGGGGGGCCGCGGCGCTGGGGGCGGCGCTGCTGACCGCGGCGGCGGTGGCCGCGGCGGGGCCGATCGCGTTCGTGGGGCTCGCGGTGCCGCATCTGGCCAGGCGGCTCGTGTCGGGCGGGCACCGGGCGGTGCTGCCGCTGTCGGCGTTGCTCGGTGCCGCGTTGCTGGTGGGGGCGGATGTGGTGGGGCGGGTCGTGCGGGCTCCCGCGGAGGTGCCGGCGGGTGTCATGACCGCGCTGGTGGGGGTGCCTGTGCTGGTGGTTCTCGTACGGCGTCGCGGGGCCGTCTCATGAGCGGCACTCGGCGTGCTGCCGTGCCCACGGAGGTGCCTCGCCAGGTGGTACCGCGGCTGCGGGCCGGTGGGGGCCGGTCACGCAGTCGAACCATCGTCCTGCGTCCCGGTCCCCGGTTGTCGCTCCTCGTCGACCGTCGGTCCGTCCTCGTCGCCCTGCTTCTGCTCACCCTCCTCCTCGTCGTCATGGCCGCCTCCGCCTCCCTCGGCCAGACGTACATCTCCCCCACCGAGGTCTGGCGCACCCTCCGCACCGGATCCGGCGCCCACGACCTGGTCGTCAACGAACTCCGCGTCCCCCGGATCGTGCTCGGCGCTCTCGTCGGGGTGGCGTTCGGGCTGTCCGGAGCGCTCGTGCAGACCGTCACCCGCAATCCCCTGGCCAGCCCCGACGTGATCGGCGTGGGGCACGGGGCGGCTGCCGCGACCGTGCTCGCCCTTGCCACCGGCGTCGTCTCCTCACCCGGGGCCATGCCCCTCGTCTCCGTGGGGGGCGGACTTGCCGCCGCCGCCCTCGTCCACGTGCTCGCCTGGCGGCGCGGTATGCAGACCGGTCGGTTCGTGCTCGTCGGTGTGGGGATCGGGGTCGCTCTGTCCGCCGTCGTGCAGCTGTATCTCACCGACTCCGAACTCGACGCCGCCGAGCAGGTCAAGCTGTGGCTGACAGGGAGTCTCAACGGGCGGGGCCGGCAGCAGGCGGGGCCCCTCGGCGTCGTACTCCTGCTGTGTCTGCCCGCGCTGGCATGGGCGAGCAGGGCCGCGCGGCCGCTCGGGCTCGACGCGGACACCGCCGCCGCGCTGGGCGTGCGGGTGGACCGGGTGCGGCTCGGGCTGACCGTGCTCGGGGTGGTGCTCGCCGCCACCGCGACCGGTGCCGCGGGGCCGATCGGGTTCGTCGCGCTGACCTCGCCGCAGCTGGCCAGGCGGCTGACCCGGACGCCCCAGCTGCCGCTGCTGTGCTCGGCGCTGACGGGTGCCGTCGTCCTGGTGGCCGCCGATCTCACCGCGAGGACACTGCTGCCCCCACTGGAGATCCCGGTCGGGGCCCTGACCTCGCTGGTCGGCGGACCGTATCTGCTGTGGCTGCTGGGTCGACGAACGGCCGTGCGCTGAAGGAGCTCCCGCAGGAACGAGCCGCGCACTGAAGGGTCTCTCCCGGCAGCGAGCCGCACACCAAAGCACCTCGCCCGGCAGCGACCCGTACGCCCAAGACCCACCCACCGGAACCACCGGAACCACCAGAACCAGCCATACGCCAAAGGGCCCCGGCATCGAACCGGGGCCCTTCGTTCACACCAGGCGCGTCAGATCGTCGCCGTGTCGATCACGAACCGGTAGCGCACATCGCTGTTGACGACCCGCTCGTACGCCTCGTTGATCTCCGACGCGGCGATCAGCTCGATCTCGGAGCCGATGCCGTGCTCGGCGCAGAAGTCCAGCATCTCCTGGGTCTCGGCGATGCCGCCGATCGCCGAACCGGCGAGGGTCTTGCTGCCGCCGATGAGGGAGAAGAGGTTCAGGGAGATCGGCTCCTCGGGGGCGCCGACGTTCACCAGGGCGCCGCCGGCCCTGAGCAGGCCGAGGTAGGCGCCGAAGTCCAGCGGGGCCGAGACCGTGGAGAGGATCAGGTCGAAGGAGCCGGCCAGGTCCTTGAAGGTGTCCTCGTCGCTGGTCGCGTAGTAGTGGTCGGCGCCCAGCTTCAGGCCGTCGTCCTTCTTGCGCAGGGACTGGGAGAGGACGGTCACCTCGGCGCCCAGCGCGTGCGCGATCTTGACGCCCATGTGGCCGAGACCGCCCAGACCGATCACCGCGACCTTCTTGCCGGGGGCGGCGCCCCAGCGCTTGAGCGGGGAGTACGTGGTGATGCCGGCGCACAGCAGCGGCGCGGCCTCGTCGAGAGCCAGGCCCTCGGGGATGCGGACGACGAAGTTCTCGTCGACGACGACCTTCTCGGAGTAGCCGCCGTAGGTGGGCTCGCCGTCCTTGCCGACGGAGTTGTACGTGCCGACGTTGCCGCCGGTGCAGTGCTGCTCCAGGCCGGCCTTGCAGTTGTCGCACTCACGGCAGGAGTCGACGAGACAGCCGACGCCCACCCGGTCGCCGACCTTGTACTTGGTGACGCCGGGGCCGACCTCGGAGACGATGCCCGCGATCTCGTGGCCCGGGACCATCGGGAAGATGGCCTCGCCCCAGCCCTCGCGGGCCTGGTGGATGTCCGAGTGGCAGATGCCGGCGAACTTGATGTCGATCAGGACGTCGTTCTCGCGGACCGCCCGGCGCTCGATGGTGGTGCGCTCCAGGGGAGCCTTCGCGGCGGGGGCGGCGTATGCGGCAACAGTGGTCATGAGGGTGGTTCTCCTCGGGAGAGTGCGTGCCCGGCTGCCTTCTGTCTTGTCCATCCGTCCGGGCACGCTTCACAGCCTGCCCCAGGAATCGACACCCACCCAGGCCACAGCTTTGCGTACGTTCGCTGTGCCTACTACTGGCGGGGACAGGATGGTGGGCGTACGACCGTGAATACTTGACGTATGGACGACATGGCCGAGGATCTGCCCGGAGGCCGCTCACTGGACCGGCGCGCCGAGCTCAGCGAGTTTCTGCGCACCCGGCGGGCCCGGCTGAAGCCGGAGGACGTGGGGCTGCCGGACTTCGGGCGGCACCGCAGGGTACCGGGGCTGCGCCGCGAGGAACTGTCGCAGCTGGCGGGCGTCTCGGTGGCGTACTACACGCGCCTGGAGCAGGGCAACGGGCGCAACGTCTCGGCGGAGGTCCTGGACGCCATCGCCCGCGCGCTCCGGCTGACCGACGCCGAGCGCGCGCACCTCACGCATCTGGCGAAGCCCAAACAGCACAAGAAGAAGACCACCGCGCGCACCGAGCAGGTGCGTGGGTCGATCCGGCAACTGCTGGACTCGATCGACGTCCCGGCGTACGTCTCGGGGCGGCGGTCGGACATCGTCGCCTGGAACCGGATGGCGGCGGCGGTCTTCGGGGACTGGTCGGAGCTCCCGGCGGAGGAGCGGAACTGGGCCCGGATGATCTTCCTGCGGCCGGAGTACCAGGACCTGTTCGTGCCGTGGGAGCAGAAGGCCAGCGACGTGGTCAGCTATCTGCGCATGGACGCCGGCTGCCATCCCGACGATCCGCGGTTGTCCGCCCTGGTCGGCGAGCTCTCCGTGAAGAGTGAGGAGTTCCGGCGTCTGTGGGCCACTCACGACGTCAAGGAGAAGAGCTTCGGCGTCAAGCAGCTCCGCCACCCGCTGGTCGGTGAACTGACCCTGAACTTCGAGTCGTTCCCCCTGTCCGACGGCACCGAGCAGGCCCTGATCACCTACCACGCGGAACCGGGCTCCCCGTCGGCGGAGGCGCTGCGGCTGCTGGCGAGCTGGGGCGCCGACGCGACCCGGGCGGGCGAGTCCGCGCGCTCCTGAGCCGGTCTCAGCCCTGGTACGGCGGCGCCGCTCCCCAGTTCCACTTCGGCACCGGCTGCTCCGCGGGTGGCTTGGCGTCCGGTCCTGAGAAGTGGACCGCGAGCCGGGTGCCCCACTCCACGTAGGCGAGGAACGCCGAGCGGAACTCCGCGTCGGTGGGCAGGCCGGCCTCGTCGGCCGCGTCCTGGATGAGGTTCACCCAGCGGCGGCGCTGCTGCTCGGTGATGTCCCGGCCCAGGTGCTTGGCGACCATGTGGCCGTGGCCGCCCTGGGTCTCGGAGTAGGCGGCCGGACCGCCGAAGACCTCCGCGAGCCAGAGGGCCACGTGCTCGGCGTGCTCGGGGGCCAGCCCCGCGAACACCGGGGCCAGGAGATCGTCGGCGAGGACCTTCTCGTAGAACACCGTGGTGAGCCGACCGAAGGCCTCCGCGCCGCCCGCCCATGCGAACAGGGTCGGGACGGCGGCGCCCCGGCCGCGGACCGTCGTCGGTTTGTAGTGGCGCATCTCCTCGATGTTCTCGATGTACGGCCGGATCTCGGCGAGGAAGTCCGGGAACAGCTCCGACGTGCGGAAGCCCTCCAGGTGGTCCTCGGTGGAGGTCCAGGTGATGCGCAGGACGAAGTGCTCGAAGTCCTCCTCGCAGCGCGCCAGTTCGTAGTCGACGCACTGCGGGGCCGCCGCCAGCTGGGTCGCGGCGTGCGTGTAGGCGGACAGGAACTCCGCCGAGCGGTCTTCCGGGATGCGGTAGCGGATGTACTCGACGGTCTCTGTGGTCATGGCCTCACACAAACACGGAGCCCTGCCGGAAGCTCCCCTTCCGACCCGGAGTTCGCTGTGGGCTCACCCCGGGCCGCGCCGGACCACGGTCACGTCGAGTTCCAGGGCCACCTTCCCGGCGATCATGCCCCGCCCCCAGGTGATCCCCCAGTCCCTGCGGTCGAGGGTGTCCCTGGCCGCGAACCCGGGCCCGCGGGCACCCTGGCGTCGCTCTCGGTGCCGGTCCGCTCCAGGTCGAGGACGACCGTCCTGGTCACGCCCCGCACGGTGAGGTCGCCGGTGAGCCGGAACCCCGGACCGGCCGGTTCCACGGCGGTGAGCCGATCGCCCGCTTCCTGGCCGGTCTCGTCACCGGGGCGCCCGAGCCGGCCCTTGTGGAACGCACGGTGAACGGCCGACCGGGCCTGGTGGTCCAGGTGGACGACACCGTTCAGGCGGTCCTCGCCCTCGATGTCGGGGACGACCGGGTCACCCGTATCCGGGCGGTACGGAATCCGGAGAAACTGCGGCCCTGTACGGCGGGCTGAGGCACGGAGAAGGCCCGCCGGAAGCGGTGCTTCCGACGGGCCTTTCCCTTACTGCGTCCTACAGATCACTTCGCGTAGTACGCGTTGTAGATCGAGATCGTCGACTTGTTGCCCTTCTTGTCGGCGATCTTGGCGTGGAAGGAGATGGCCTTCCCCTTCGCCGGGTTCTTCACGGTGATCTTGCCGCCCGAGACCGTGACCTTCTTCCAGGTCTGGCCGTAGTCGTACGACACGTACACCGCGAGGGACTTCAGGTTGGAGCCCTTGGCGGAACCCTCGACGGTCAGCGGGATCTTGACCGTCTTACCGGCCTCGACACGGCTGTCCAGACCCGTGGCCGCGTTGAAGCGGACCATGGAGGCGGGCAGCTTGGTGAGGTCTGCCGTCTTCTTGGACGCGAACGTCCAGCTGGCGTCGATCCGGGTGGAGGCCGCCGCGACCTTGACACTGCGCTTGACCGAGGTCGTCAGCTTGTACGAGGCCTGGCCGGCCGGGACCTTGAACGTCTTCTCGCCGAACAGCGGGTCGTCGTTCGAGCCGACCTTGACGCCGTTCTTGTACAGCGTGGTGTTCACCGAGGTGAACACCGAGGAACCGGCGTGGCTGTTGCTGTCCGCGAACAGCGGGAGGTAGCCGAAGATCTCGTTGCCGTCGCGGTACAGACCGAAGTCGGCGTTGAGATGCGGACCGAAGACCGCGGTGTTGAAGGTCTTCCCGTACGACTTGCCGCCCTTGAAGGACTGGGCGGCACCGAGGGTGTAGTACGCCTCGGAGACCGGGAAGCCGTCCTGGTCGACGCCGCCGGTCTGCTCGAAGTCCATCTGCCACTTCACACCGCTGAGGGTGGACAGGTGCAGGGTGCGGGTGCCCGGCAGGGTCTGCTGGATCCCCATCGAGGAGGCGGAGAAGGAGCCGGGCAGCCAGCCCACGGCGTTGATCGAGCCCTTCTTGCCGCTCGACGCCGCGCCCATGCCGACCTTCACCTTGGCCAGCTCGCTCGCCTTGTAGTGCTTGGTGTAACCGGTGGCGAACTGCTTGACCTTGCCGCCGGCGACGGTGTCGTACTGCTCGGTGGCGCCCTTGCTCCAGTGGCCGTCGAACTGCTCGGTGAGCGAGCCGTCGGTCACCTGCGGACCGATGTGCGCGGTGTTGAAGCCCGTGTACGAGTCCAGGAACCAGCCGAAGCCGTAACCGCCGTCGGGCGTCTCGATCTGGAAGCCGGGCGAGGCGAACTCCGACTTGGCGGCCGCGTCCGGCACGGTGATGTCGACCGGCTTGGCCTTGCGCGCGTCCAGGGTGACCGTCGTGCTCTTGGTGACGTTCAGCTTCGGCTGGACCATCCAGTCGGTGCCCTTGGTGACGTCCTCCGGGTCCACGAAGGTCGTGGTGCTGAGGACGTAACCGCCCTTGGGCACACGCACGGTGACGGTGCCGTCCTCGTCGTACGGCGAGTACCACTTGCCGTTGCCGAGGCCGGAGATACCGCTCAGGTCGCTCGAGTAGTTCTTGGTCGGCTGACCGTCACGGCCGAGGACCTTCAGCGTGACGTCGTACGACTCGACCTCGCGCTGCACCGCGGCCGCCGTGCGGACGGTCTGGCCGCCGCCCGTCGCGGTCACGTACGCCGAGTAGGCACCGTCGAGCGTGCCGCCCAGCTTCGTGTTGACGATGAGGTCGACGGAGGCCTTGCCGCCGTTCGCCGGGACCGTCACCGTGGTGGCGCCCAGCTTGAAGAAGCCGGCCGGAGCGGCCTGGCCCTTCGGGTTGGTGGCCGTCGACGACAGCTTCAGCGTGACGTCCTTCGTACCGAGGTTGCGGTACGTCACCTGCTTGGTGTCCGGCTTGTCGTCGGTGTGCGGCCACTGCTGGGTGCCGAAGCTCACCGACACCGGGTCGGCGACGACGGTCTGCGTGATGGCCTTGTCGACCTGGATACGGCCCGAGCCCTGCTGGAACGGGGTGTACTTGCCGCCCTTGGCGGAGCCCGTCAGGGCGCCCTTCAGCTCGGCGTAGCCCCAGTCCGGGTGCTCCTGCTTGAGGATCGCCGCCGCGCCCGCGACATGCGGGGTCGCCATCGACGTACCGGAGATGGTGAGGTAGCCGGCCGGCTTCTCGCCGACCTCCTTGTCGATGAGGCTGCCGGGAGCGGCGGCCGCGGTGATGTCCACGCCGGGCGCGGTCACGTCGGGCTTGATCTGCCCGTCGAGGCCGGGGCCGGTGCTGGAGAAGGAGGCCAGCTTGTCCTTGTCGTCGACCGCGCCGACGGTCAGGGCGGAGGCCGCCGAGCCCGGGGAGCCGATGGTCTGGTCGCCGAAGCCGCCCTCGTTGCCGGCGGCGATGGCGAACAGGATGCCCTTGGTCTGCGAGAGCTTGTTGACCTCGGCTTCCAGCGGGTCGATCTCCGGGGTGTCGCCGCCGCCCAGGCTGAGGTTGACGACGTCGGCGCCCTGCTCGGCCGCCCACTCCATGCCGGCGAGGATCTCCGAGTCCTCGCCATAGCCGTCGTCGCTGAGCACCTTGCCGTTGAGCAGCTTGGCGCCCGGCGCCACACCCTTGTACTTGCCGCCCGACTTCGCGCCGGTACCGGCCGCGATGGAGGCGACGTGGGTGCCGTGGCCGAACTTGTCGGTCGCGTCGGCGGAGGTGGAGAAGTTCTTTGCCGCGATCACCTGGTCCTTGAGGTCCGGGTGGGTCGCGTCGATGCCGGTGTCCAGGACGGCGATCTTGACGCCCTTGCCGTTGTAGCCCTTGGCCCAGGCGGTCGGGGCGCCGATCTGCGGCACGGACTTGTCGAGGCTGGCCTTGCGGACGCCGTCGAGCCAGACGTGCGCGATGCCGGAAGCGGTCTTGTCGCCGTTGGTGACCGCGTCCCACAGCTCGGGCGCGTCCTCCTTCGGCGTCTGTACCGCGTCGGCGTTCAGGGAGGCCAGGGTGTGGCGGAGCGTACCCGCGTCCCGGACGTCGCCCTTGGCCGCGCTCGCCGCGCCCTTGTAACCGACGATCACCTTCAGTCCCTTGCTCTGGGACTTGCGGGTGGCGGCCTTGTTGAGCTCGGTGACGTCGAAGAGCCGCTGGTCGAGCTTGCCGGTCGACACCAGGCGGACGACGTCGGACGGCAGCACATAGGTGTGGCCGTCGGCCTTGCGGAGCTGAACGGGTATGTGCTCGCGGCCCTTCGCGGGCTCCAGGCCCACCACGCGGCCCTTCGCGTCCACGACGACGCGGTCACCGGTGATCAGGGTGATGCGGTGCTTGGGCGTGAGCTGCGCCTTGTTGGTCTGCGCGACGCTCGCCGTCTGCTGCGAGTCCGCCGACGCCGGGCTGGTCATGCCCGCCGCGAGCGCTACCGCGGCTGCCGTGGCGATCGTCGCCGCGCATGCCTTTTTCACTTGTCTGCGCAAGTTTCCCCCTTGCAGAAGGACCGGGTGAAATCCCCGTTCACCCGGCCGAGGGGAGACTCGCACGCATATACGTGCACCCCCCGGTGCTCAAAGTATGCCGAGGGGTGATCACGACCTCAATAGACAACTGCCTGACAGCAAAGTCTGTTACAAGACTGCCGGGTTCACGGGGAGTTGAGGTGCCCGGTTCAGGAGGCGGCGTTCTCCTTCACCGTGATCCTGCCCTTGCGGATCGTGGCGAGACGCGGGGCCTTCTTCGCGATGGCGGAGTCGTGGGTGACCATGATGAAGGTCAGCCCCAGCTCCTTCCACATGCGTTCGAGTACGTCCATGATCTCGTCGCGCATCGACTCGTCGAGGTTGCCGGTGGGTTCGTCGGCGAGGAGCACCTTCGGCTGCTTGACGAGGGCGCGGGCGATGGCGACGCGCTGCTGCTGGCCGCCGGACAGCTCGGAGGGCAGATGCCTCAGGCGCTCCCCGAGCCCGACGGAGGTGAGGGCCTCGGCCGCCCGCTCCCGTCGCTCCTTCACCTTCACGCCGAGGGGTACGAGGGCGGTCTCCACGTTCTCCTGGGCGGTGAGGGTGGGGATGAGGTTGAAGGACTGGAAGACGAAGCCGATGTTCTCGCTCCGAACCTTGGTGAGCCTGGCCTCCGACAGCTTGGCCAAGTCGGTGCCGTCGAGCACGACTTCGCCCTCCGTGGGCTTGTCCAGTCCGCCGAGCATCTGGAGCAGGGTGGACTTGCCGCCGCCCGTGGGGCCCTGGATGACGAGACGGTCCCCGTCGGCGATGGTGAGGTCGACACCGGCGAGCGCGTCGACGGTGTCCTTGCCTCGGGTGTAGCGCTTGGTGACGCCTCTGAGTTCGTACATGGTGAGCTCCTGGGGTGGTGGGTTCGGGGTGGTGCGGGTCGTTGTCGGCTGCGGGCCGGTGGACGCCGGCCGCGCAGATCCCCGCGCTTTTGCGGGGCACGGTGGGGGCCGGAGTGACTGAACCCACCCGGGGGCGCGGGGAACTGCGCGACCGGCCACGACGCTCCCCCAACGGCGAGACCGCGGGGCGAGGCACATCCGTGGGCGCATCGGCACCGCAGCCGACGCCCGCTACTCGACGCGGCGCAACGCGTCCGCCGGCCGCAGCCGGGACGCACGCCAGCCCCCGAACGCTCCCGCGATGAGACCGCCCGCCACCGCCAGGCCCACCGCGATCGCCACGGTCGTGAGACTGACCGGGGCCGTCAGGGCAACGTCCAGCGTCTTGGCAGCCACCTGGCGACCGGGGCCGCCGAAGCCACCCCCACCACCGGGACCACCGGCACCGCCACCGCCACCGCCCAACTGCGCCTGCAGTGTGGGGCTGATGGCCGTCACGACGTACGCCCCCGCGAGACCGAGCGCGATACCCAGCGCACCGCCCAGCAGCCCGTTGACCATCGCCTCGCCGACGACCTGCCGGGTCACCCGCCCCGACTTCCAGCCCAGTGCCTTGAGCGTGCCGAACTCCCGCACCCGGCGTGAGACGGCGGACGAGGTCAGCAGACCGGCGACGAGGAAGGCCGCGACGAGCACGGCGATGGACAGCCACTTGCCGACGTTGGTGGCGAGCGAGGAGGCCGTCGACAGCGACCCCGACACCGTGTCCGCGAGATCCGCCGAGGTCGTCACCGTCGTACCCGAGATGTTCTTCTGGATCGTCGACTTGACGGAGTCGATCTTCTGCGAGTCGGTCGCCTTGACGTAGATCGTGGTGACCTTGTTCTTCGAGTCGCTGAGGGTCTGCGCCTGAGCGAGGGGGATGTAGACGTTGGCGGCAGCGTCCCCGCTGTCCGCGGTGGCGATACCGATCACCTTGAACTTGACGCTCTTGATGGTGACGGTGGAGCCGACCTTGAGCTTCTTCTCCTTGGCGTACGCGGAGTCGACGACGGCGACCTTCGCGGCGGTCTCGGCCGACGTGAACGTACGTCCGCTGGTGATCTTGGAGGAGGTCAGCGGGCCGAGGGCCGCCTTGGTGACGTCGGTGCCGAAGACGGAGTAGCTGTTGACGTCGAAGTTGGCGCCACCGCCCCGCACTTCACCCTGAGGCGGCCCGCTGCCGCCGCCGTTGCCTCCGGGACCGCCCTGCTGGTTGCCGCCGTTCTGGTTCTGCTGGAACTGTCCGCGAGTGAACTGCCCGCTCACCTTGATGACTTGCAGACTCAGCCCGCCGACCGCGTCCGAGACCCCGGTCTGCTGGTCGACCTTGGTGACCGTGGAGGTGGACAGGGTCTGGAACCCCTGCACCAGGACCCGGTCGCTGCTCTGCTCCGAGTCGGAGCCGTTGTCCTGCGCGTCGAACTGGAAACGCGGCCGCTCCGACGAACTGGCCTGTGGCTGGGCGGCCTTGGTGACCGTCATGTCGGTGCCCAGCCCGTACAGCGACTGGAGGACCTTGTCCTGGGCCTTCCCCATGCCGGACGACACGGAGCTGACCACGATGACCAGCGCGATCCCGAGCGCGAGCCCGGAGGCGACGACGAGGGCCGCCTTTCTGCGGCGGCGCAGTTCGCGCCTCAGGTAGGTGAAGAACATGGCCGCAAGCTAGGTACGGCGCGTGATGACTGGATAAGGCACACATAAGAGCTGCATGAGAAGGCTGTCCGTGAGCCAGGGATGAGCCCGGACGAGCCTGTCAGAAACGCGGCTGCGGTGGACTGTCCGAAAGGTGAGGGCGGCCACCCGATCGGGTGGCCGCCCTCGAGCGACCTGTGTCAGCAGTCGGACGTCAGACCGCCGACCCCGCCTTCCAGTCCGCCCAGTTCAGGTTCCAGCCGTTGAGGCCGTTGTCCGGGGCCACCGTCTTGTCGCCGGTGTTGGAGACGACCACCACGTCGCCGACGATCGAGTGGGTGTAGAACCAGTAGCCCGCCGTGCCGGTGTCGTTGGCGCCCTTGGTGTCGGACAGGCCCACGCAGCCGTGGCTGGTGTTCACGTTGCCGAAGACGGACTTGGCGCCCCAGTAGTTGCCGTGCACGAACGTGCCGGAGTTGGTGAGCCGGATGGCGTGCGGCACGTCCTTGATGTCGTACTCGCCCTTGCCGTCGTCGTCGGTGAAGCCCACGGTCGCGCCGTTCATGCGCGTCTCCTTGAACTTCTCGGACATCACCATGACGCCTTCGTACGTCTTGTTCTCCGGCGAACCGGCCGAGATCGGGATGGTCTTGATCGTCTGGCCGTTGTGCGTGATCTTCATCTGCTTGGTCTTGGCGTCGACGTACGAGACCTGGTTGCGGCCGATCTTGAACGTGACCGTCTTCTGCTGGACGCCGTAGACACCGGAGGCGCCCTCGACACCGTCGAGCGCGAGCTTCAGCGTGACGGTGGAGTTCTCCTTCCAGTAGTCCTCGGGGCGGAAGTCGATGCGGTTGGCGTTGAACCAGTGCCCGACGACCTCCTGACCGCTGCTGGAGGAGACGGTGATGCCCTTCTGGACGGCCGCCTTGTTGCTGATCGCCTTGTCGAAATTGATCGACACCGGCATGCCCACGCCGACCGTCGAGCCGTCCTCCGGCGTGAAGTTGCCTATGAAGCTGTTGGCCGGGGAGACCGTCGTGAACGAGGCGTTCTCGTGGGCCACGAGCCCGTCGGTGTCCTTGGCCTCCGCGGCGACCTTGTAGGTCGTGGAGCGCTCCAGCTGGGTGTCGGGCTTCCAGCTGGTCTTGTCGGCGGACAGCTCGCCGGCGATCTTCGTGCCGTCGGTCGTCGTCATCGTCACGTCGGTGAGCGTGCCCTTGCTCACGGTGACGGCGGCGGAGTTGTTGATGGAGGCGTTGTCCGTGCCGTCCTTGGGCGTGATCTTGATCTCGGCCTGGGAGCTCTTCTTGGCCGCCGCTTCGTCGGCCTTGGCCTGCGAGGTGTCGCCGCCGCTACCGCTCGAGGAGGAGTCGTCGCCACCGGAACAGGCCGAGAGCACCAGCACCCCGCCGAGCAGTGCGGACGCGACCGTCAGGCCCCTGCGCCGCTTACTGACCGTCATCACACGCTTCTCCATCGTTGCCGAATCCCAGAAAACCCGAGAGCCCGAGAGTCCCCGTCAATAAAACCTAAACGCTACGACCGGTTCGTCCCGTTCCACCTTCTGAGAAGATGTGGGGCACACCACGTCCGCTGTGGCGGAGGGTGTGTCTGTCGGTGCGTGCGACCCCTGAGACGACGAAACCCCGGACGGCGGTTGCCGCCCGGGATCACGATTTCCCCAAGCGCGCTCAGCCGACGGCCTCTTCTTCCTCGTCGTCCCGGACATCATCCTCGTCGAGGTCCCAGTCCGGCGAATCCGGGTCGTACTCGATCCGCTCACTGCTCCAGGAGGCCTGGGCGAGTTCGACGCCCGACAGGTCCCCCACCAGGTCGAACGGGTCCACGAGATAGGCCAGGGCCTCCGCAGTGTCTTCCGTCACAGCGCCCTCGGCGTGCGCCCGCTCGTCGTCCGGCATGTCCGGATCCTCCGCGATCCGCGCCAGCGCGGCCCGGGTCACGGCGTCCTGGTCGTCGACCTCCACGACGAGTTCCACCCGAAGCCGTACAAAACGTGATGTCTCTTCAGTGCTCATGCTCGGAGCGTAAAGCCCACCGCTCCCGTGACTTTCCCGTGACCCGCGCCTTTCACTAACATCGCCCCACACGGCCAATTCGCCAGCACCACAAGGGGATCGATATTCCGTGTCATCCGTTCGCCGTCCGTTGCTGACCGCCACCGCCGCGGGGACCCTTCTGGGTGCCCTGTGGTTCGTCCCGTCCGCCAACGCGACCCAGGACAGTCCGGCGAGAACAGAGCCGTCCCCGCAGGTCACGGCACAGGCGCGGGTCACGACCACGAGCGCGGAGACGTCCGTGGACGACACCCGGCTCGCCGACACCGGCAGCTTCGACACCACGCCGTACGTCGTCGGCGGCACCCTGTTCCTCACTCTGGGTGCGGGCTTCGTCGTCTATTCGGTGCGCCGGGAACGGCTGGGCTTCTGAAGCCGCTTGGGCTCCGCTTGAACCTGCTTGACGATTTCTTGGCGCACCGTTCATAGTCCGCACCATGAAGAGATCATCGAGGGCGCGCATAGGTGCCACGGCGACCGTGAGCGTGCTGTCGCTCGCCCTCATCACAGGATGCGGCGGGGGTTCGGACGACGACTCCAAGGAGTCCGGGACGTCCAAGGAGACCGGTGCCGCCTCCTCCTCGAGCACGACCACGGCCGCGAAGGCGCTCAGCGCGGCCGAGTTGAAGAAGCTGTTCCTCGCCAAGAGCGATGTCGCGGGGTACGAGGTCGACACCGCCGACGACGGCACCCTGCCGAAGTCCAAGAGCGAAGTGAAGACCGACAAGACCGAGTGCGCCCCGCTGGCCCACGCCATGGCGGGTCTCGCGCCGGGCGACACGGACGCGAGCGCGAGCTACACCGTCACGAAGATCCCCACGGCCACCACGACCCCGGACAAGGCCTCCCTCGAGGACGCCCTGAACGTCGAGATCACCTTCGTGGGCCTGTCCTCCTACGACGGCGACGGCGCCGAGAAGGCCGTCACGTCCGTCTCCGACGCCATCGCGGCCTGCTCCGGCGGCTTCACCATCACCGCCCAGGGCGAGAAGCAGAAGGTCACCGAGGTGGCCTCGGTGAAGGCCTCCGGCAAGGGCGACGAGTCCGTCGCGTTCTCCGTCGCCTCCGACATGGACGGCGAGGGCACGGCCACCATCAACACCGAGGTGGTCCGCGTCGGCAACGCCGTCTCCTCGTACTACACGGTGAACTTCGCCTCGTTCGACAGCGGCAAGGCGGCCCCCGTGCCGACGGCCGTGATGGACGCCCAGCTGACCAAGCTCAAGTAACCGCCGCGAGGGCCCTGTTCGGTCGTACGGCGAACAGGGCCCCGTCTCCTTACAGCAGCGGCCCGGTGACGGCCTCCACCGCCGACACCAGCCGTCCCTCCCGTACGAACACGTCGGCCGCGGCGAGGTCGGGCGCCAGGAACCGGTCGGGACCGGGACCCTCGACACCCGCCTTGCGTACGGCGCTGATGACGGCCTGCGTGGCCGGCGCCGGGCTCAGGCCCTCGCGCAGCTCGACGGCGCGCGAGGCGGCGTAGAGCTCGACGGCGAGGACCCGGGTGAGGTTGTCGACGGCGGTGCGCAGCTTGCGCGCGGCCGACCACCCCATCGAGACGTGGTCCTCCTGCATCGCGGACGAGGGGATCGAGTCCGCGGACGCCGGTACGGCCAGCCGCTTCAACTCGCTGACCAGCGCGGCCTGCGTGTACTGGGCGATCATCAGTCCGGAGTCGACGCCGGCGTCGTCCGCGAGGAACGGCGGCAGCCCGTGGGACCGGTTCTTGTCGAGCAGCCGGTCGGTGCGCCGCTCGGCGATCGACGCGAGATCGGCGACGGCGATGGCGAGGAAGTCGAGGACGTAAGCGACGGGCGCGCCATGGAAGTTGCCGTTGGACTCGACGCGACCGTCCGGCAGGACGACGGGGTTGTCGACCGCGGACGCCAACTCCCTCTCCGCCACCAGCCGCGCATGCGCCATGGTGTCCCGCCCGGCCCCGGCGACCTGCGGCGCGCAGCGCACGGAGTAGGCGTCCTGGACCCGGGGCGCGTCGTCCTGGTGATGCCCGGTGAGCTCCGAACCCTGCAGCACGGCCAGCATGTTGGCGGCGGAGGCCCCCTGCCCCGGATGCGGCCGGATGGCGTGCAGTTCGGGAGCGAGCACCTTGTCGGTACCGAGCAGGGCCTCCAAGGACAGGGCGGCGGTGATGTCGGCGGACTTGTAGAGCATGTCCAGATCGGCGAGCGCCATGACCAGCATCCCGAGCATGCCGTCGGTGCCGTTGAGAAGGGCGAGCCCCTCCTTCTCCCGCAGCTCGACAGGCTCGATCCCGTGCTCGGCGAGCAGCTCACCGGCAGGCCGGACCACACCGTCGGGCCCCTCGGCGTCCCCCTCCCCCATGAGCGTGAGGGCACAGTGGGACAGCGGCGCGAGATCGCCGGAGCAGCCGAGCGAACCGTACTCGTGGACCACCGGCGTGATCCCGGCGTTGAGCACGGCGGCCATGGTCTGCGCGACCTCGGGCCGCACCCCCGTGTGTCCCGAGCAGACGGTCTTGAGCCGCAGGAACATCAGCGCCCGGACGACTTCCCGCTCCACCCGCGGCCCCATCCCCGCGGCGTGCGAACGGACGATGTTGCGCTGCAGTTGGGCGCGGAGCTCCTGGCTGATGTGCCGGGTCGCGAGGGCACCGAAACCGGTGCTGACGCCGTAGACGGGCTCGGGCTTGGCCGCGAGGGCGTCCACGATGCCGCGGGCCGCGGCCAGAGCGGCGACCGCCTCCTCGGAGAGCTCGACGCGGGCACCGTCTCGTGCCACGGCAAGGACGTCGGACGCGGTGACCCCGGACGTCCCCACCACCACAGTGTGCATATCCATATTCAGGAGCGTACGCATTGAATTCCAGGATGTCACTACTGGGTCGGGGCTACGCCCCTTACACGTACACGCCCCCTCAGGGCAGTCGCCCCCGGAACTGCCGCCGCTCCGGGCGGGCGTCTCCCCGGAAGGAGCGGCATCGGCCAGCCGTACGACGGGATCGTCGGGCCCTGCCCGCCCCGCGACGACGGGCTTGACGGCGCGTTCGGCCTTGGCCCGGTACTGCGCGGCGTCGGCGAGCCGGAACAGCCGCCGGGCGGACTGAACGGGCCCGATCGGATCCGCGGTGGAGGCGACCCCACAGGCCACTCCCTCGCCCAGTTCCAACTCCCCGGCCCGCCGGCAGAGTTCATCGGCCGCCCTGACCACGTCGTCGGCGGACGGACCGACGGCGAGCAGACAGAACTCGTCCCCGCCGAGCCGCGCGGCGAGGGCGCCCGGCAGCATGGCCCCGCACAGCGAGAGCACCGAGCCGAATCGTTCCAGCAACCGGTCGCCCACGGCGTGCCCACGGGTGTCGTTGACCCGCTTGAGCCCGTTCAGATCACACACGACGAGGCTGACGACGACACCGTCCCTCTTGTGCCGGTCGACGGCCTCGTCGAGCCGCGCATCCACGGCACGGCGATTGGCGAGCCCGGTCAGGGCATCCGTGAACGCCAGCCGTCTCGCCTCCTCCAGCCGCTCCGCCTGGGCGATTCCGGCGGCGACCACGGCGGCCAGAACGGTGGCGAAGTCGGCGTCCTCCCGCCCGAAGACGGGGGCACCGGCGGGCCGGGCGACATACAGCTCCCCCCACGCCCGCCCGTTCAGCACGATCGGAGCGACGACACAGCTCCCACGCCCCCTCCTGCGCAGCGCGGCGACCCGCTGATGCACATAGCCGGGCCGTCCCCCGGCCGCGGGACCCTCCGCCGTCTCGACCCACGCGTTGGGCTCGCCGCCCCCGGCCCACCGCTCGTGCAGAAACTCGGTGATCTCCGGGAACTGGTGCACGGGGTAGGCCTCACCGTCGGGAAACTCCTCCTCGCCGGCGGCCAGCTCCCCCACGTTCACCAGCACCCTGAGCCGCCCGAGCTCCCGCTCCCACACGGACAACGCGGCAAAACTCCCCCCGAGCGCACGGCACGCCCCAGCGGCGGCAGCCCGCCACGCCTCCCGCGAGCCATGGGCCGCCGCCATGCCCTGAGCCAACGCCACGACGGCGGCCAGCCGGATGTCCTCACCCATCACTCCAGGCTAGGGAGGATTCGGGTGGGGGCCCGGTTGTGGTTGGGCCGTTCGAGAACGCGGTCAGCCGCGCTGGGCTCGGGCCGGGCGCCTACGGGGGTGCCACGCCGGGTTGTCGGGCGGCTGCGGGTCCGTTGTGGCTGGTCGCGCCCCGCGGCGGAGCCGCTGATGTCACAGCCCCGCGCCCCTGGGGAGCTGCAGTCACCCGCATGACGACGGACCGTCCACCACCGCGCGCACCACGACGGACCATTCGCCGCACCGCGCGCCACGACGGACCGTTGGCCGCGTACGGCGCGCAGGGGACGGGGTGGGGTGTCCGCCCGCAGCGGCCGGCGTCCGTCATCCAGTACTGCTCAATCGACAGCAACCGCCGGACCGAGGACGGACACCCCCCACCCCGGCCCCGACCCACCCACCGAACCCCACGCGCTACACCAGCCCCCACCGGGGCCGCACCTGCGCCGCAGGCATTCAGGGGCGCGGGGAACTGCGCACAACGCCCGCCCCCACCAAACCCGCACAGGCCGCCGCAGGCACCCCCGTCAAACCGCCGGAGGCCACCGCGGCGCCCGGCGCTCGTTGAACGCCGCCACGCCCTCCGCCCGGTCCCCCGAGAACGCCACCGCCCGCCATGCCGCGTCCTCCACCTCGAGCCCGGCCCGCAGGTCCAGCCCCTGCCCGAGCCGCAGCGCCCGCTTCGCCGCACGCAGCCCCACAGGCGAGTTCGCGGCGATCCGAACCGCCAGCGAAAGCGCCTCCGCCCGGTCCTCCCCAGCCTCCACCAACTGATCCACCAGCCCCAGCCGGTGCGCCTCCTCCGCCTCCACCCGCCGCGCGGTGAAGATCAGCTCCGAAGCCCGCGCCGCCCCCACCCGCCGAGGCAGCAACTGCGTCCCTCCGCCCCCGGGGATCACCCCCACCGACACCTCCGGCAACCCCACCACCGCCGTACGGTCGGCCACGATCAGGTCGCATGACAGCGCCAGCTCGAACCCCCCGCCCAACGCGAACCCGTGCACCGCGGCGATCGTCGGCACAGGCAACTCCAGCACCCCCGTGTACGCCCCCCGGGCCACCGGTCGCTGCCGCAGCAGCTCCGCGTCACTGAAGGAGTTCCGCTCCTTCAGATCCGCCCCGACACAGAACGCCCGCTCATGCGTGGAGGTCACCACGACGACCCGTACCCCCTCATCACCCCCCAGCGAGGCACAGGCGGCGGCGACGGACCGTGCCATCTCCGTGGAGACCGCGTTCATCGCCTTGGGCCGGTCGAGCACCAGCTCGGCGACACTGCCCTCCTCATGCCGCCGCACCAGCACGAACTCCCCGAACCGCTCCTCACCCATGGCACCCTCCCGGTTAACGCGAGTTAACAAGAACGCTTCCGATCATCGCAGCCCCACCCCCACCGCGAAAGGTTCCCGCCGACCCACCCGACACCCCGTACGAGTGACATCCCGCCCAACTCCTCACCCACCGCCCACAGCAGCGCACAACGTGCGCCCCGCCACGGCGCACGGGGGCGCAGGCGCACAGGGGAGGAAGCATGACGGCGACGATGACCACGGCGGCAACGGCGACGGCGACAGGACTGGCGGACGGCACCAGCACCGGCACCGACACCACCCGCCTGTTCGGACCGCGCGGCCGCCACCGCAAGCCCCGCCCCCGCAAGGTCCTGCTCGCGGCGAGCGGCCTCACCCTCGCCGCCGGCGCCCTGAGCCTCGTACGGATGCCCCCTGCCGCGGGAGTGGGCGGCTTCGGCGCGGCGGAGGCGAACCCGCAGGCCGCCCCGGGCGTGGACACGGACATCGACACCGGCACGGACCGAGCGACGAACGCCGCCGCGACCGTGGGCTCCGTACCGCAGGCGAGCCCGTCGTCGACCACGGCGATGGGCGGGATCTCCGCGACGCGCACACCGGTCACCTCGTCGGCCCCGCCGTGGTCCGCGACCGCCGTACCCCTACCCCTCGCGGCGGCCCCCACGACGATCCCGGAGGCACCGAACACCCCGGCACCGACCGCCACGGCGTCCACCACGCCCCACGCACCGGCGGCGACCACGGCCCCGCAGCCGGCCCGGACCACGCCCACGCCACAGCCCACTCACCCGACCCAGCCCGCACCCGGCCTGTGCGTACCGGTCATCGGCCTGTGCGTGCAGCAGCGCGGCTAGGAGGGGGTCCCGTCCCTGCGGGTCAGCAGCCAGGGCTCGACGACGCCGAGTCCACGCACCGGCCGCTGCCACATCGGCTGGAGCGCGAAGCGGTACGTCGGCGGCTCCTCGCCCTCCTTCTCGGCGGTGGCCGCGGCCTCGGCCGCCTCGGCCTCGGAGGCGGGCGCCTCGCCGGAACGGATCAGCTCCTCCGCGAAGGCGCTGTCGACGAGAACGGCGTCGCGGGGAGCTATCGAGGTCAGCCGGGAGGCGAGGTTCACCGTCGTACCGAAGACATCGCCCATACGGGTGGTCACCGTGCCGAAGGCGATGCCGACGCGCAGCTCGGGCATGGTCTCGTCGTTCGCCATGGTCTCGATCAGCCGCAGGGCGATCTCGGCGGCCACCGCCGCGTCGTCGGCCGCGTACAGCACCTCGTCACCGAGTGTCTTGATGAGCCGCCCGCCGCGCGCGGCGACGAGGTCGGCGGCGGTGGTCTCGAAGGCCTCGACGAGTTCGCCGAGCTCCTCCTCCTCCATACGGCGGGTCAGCCGCGTGAACCCGACGAGGTCGGCGAAGCCCACACACAGCCGCCGGTCGACCATCTCCTCGTCGTCGGCGGCCTGCACGACCCGCCCCGCCGAGGCGGAGAGCTGGCGGCGCCAGACGTAGACGAGGAACTCCTCCAGCTCGGGCAGGAGCAGCTCGATGATCGGGTACGTCACCTCGGTGCGGGTCATGCCCGGCTCCGGGGGGTCTGTCAGGCCCTCCAGGAAGGAGTCGATCTGCCACTCGGCGAGCCGGGCGGTGGTCTGCCCGGTGGACCGTGCCACCTGCACGGCCATGGCCTCGCTCAGCAGCCCCGCCTCGACGAGACCGGCGAGCCGGCGCAGCGCGAGGACGTCCGCCTCGGTGAAGGCCTTGGCCTGCCCGACGTCGGCGAAGCCCATCGCCCGCCAGAAGCGGGTGGCCAGCTCCATGGAGACACCGGCGGTGCGAGCCGCCTGAAAAGGGGTGTAACGCCGCTCTGCGCCGAGGATGAGCTGCTCGAGACGCACGGCGAGCGGGTGCGGGGTCGCGTCCGCGCCGGAGCCCGTGTCGTCTGCGGTCACGCCTGCTGCCCTTCCGATCTGTCACGGTCAGGTATCGACCGGCCTCAACTGTACGGCAGGTGTGCGCCAGCTCACGTCCTCGCTCCGCCAGGTGGAACCGACAGACCGTGAGTGGCTTGCCTCTCTGGTCGGCCGCGGGGGCGTCGTGGCTGGTCGCGCCCACGCGGCGGAGCCGCCTGTCGATACAGCCCCGCGCCCCTGGGTAGGCCACGTCTACGCCGGTCGCAAGTGCACGATGTCTCCTGCCCCGACCGGCTCCTGCACCCCTTCCTCCGTCGCGATCACCAAGCGGCCGTCGCCATCCACCGCCACCGCCTCCCCCACGGGCGAACGATCTCCTGGCAGCTCGGCCCGCACTGTACGTCCCAGCGTCGCGCACCCCGCCGCATACGTCTCCTGGAGGCCGCTCACCGCCGGATCGCCCGCCGCCGCGCGCCAGCGGTCGTACCACTCCTCCAGGGAGCGCAGAACGGCCCGCAGCAGGGGGTCCCGGTCCGTGCTCACCGCCCCGGCCAGCACCAGCGAACCCGCCGTCGGTACCGGCAGCTCGTCCTCCCGGAGGGTGACGTTGATGCCGACGCCCACGACGACGCCGCCCTCGCCCGCCCGTTCGGCGAGGATCCCGCCGGCCTTGCGTTCCTCGCCGCCCACGGTCACCAGGAGGTCGTTGGGCCACTTGAGGGCCGTGTCCACGCCCGCCGCCCTCGACAGGCCGGTCGCCACCGCCACCCCCGTCAGCAGCGGCAGCCAGCCCCAGCGGGCCACCGGCACGTCCCCGGGCGTCAGCAGAACGGAGAAGAACAGCCCCGACCTCGGCGGCGCGGTCCACTGCCGGTCCAGGCGGCCCCGGCCCGCGGTCTGCTCCTCGGCGACGAGGACCGCGCCCTCGGCCGCCTTGCCCGCGGCGGCACGGGCGACCAGGTCGGAGTTGGTGGAGCCGGTGCCGGCCACCACCTCGATCCCGGACCACAGCCCGCCCTCCCGCACCAGCCCGCGGCGCAGCGCGGCCGCGTTGAGGGGCGGCCGGTCGAGGTCCGACCAACGGCTGTCGTCTCCTGAAACATCTCGCGGCGTCATGCAAGCCACCCTAGGTGTGTGAAACGCCGCACTGCTGATTGGTGGGGGCACCACTACTCTACGGATGAGTAACCGTCCCCCCTTTTGAGCAGGCAGGGAGCCGCGATCCCGATGTCCGAGCCGGAAGCGACCGACATTCACACCACCGCGGGCAAGCTCGCGGATCTCCAGCGTCGTATTGACGAGGCGACGCACGCCGGCTCCGCACGCGCCGTCGAGAAGCAGCACGCCAAGGGCAAGCTGACGGCCCGTGAGCGCATCGAGCTCCTCCTCGACGAGGGTTCCTTCGTCGAGTTGGACGAGTTCGCCCGGCACCGCTCCACCAACTTCGGCCTGGAGAACAACCGCCCCTACGGCGACGGTGTCGTCACCGGCTACGGCACGGTCGACGGCCGCCCCGTCGCCGTGTTCTCCCAGGACTTCACCGTCTTCGGCGGCGCCCTGGGCGAGGTCTACGGCCAGAAGATCGTCAAGGTGATGGACTTCGCGCTGAAGACCGGCTGTCCGGTCATCGGCATCAACGACTCCGGCGGCGCCCGGATCCAGGAGGGAGTGGCCTCCCTCGGTGCCTACGGCGAGATCTTCCGCCGCAACACCCACGCGAGCGGTGTCATCCCGCAGATCAGCCTGGTCGTCGGTCCCTGCGCCGGCGGAGCCGTGTACTCCCCGGCGATCACCGACTTCACGGTCATGGTCGACCAGACCTCGCACATGTTCATCACCGGCCCCGACGTCATCAAGACGGTCACCGGTGAGGACGTCGGCTTCGAGGAGCTGGGCGGCGCCCGCACCCACAACTCGGTGTCCGGCGTGGCCCATCACATGGCCGGGGACGAGAAGGACGCCATCGAGTACGTCAAGCAGCTGCTGTCGTACCTGCCGTCCAACAACCTCTCCGAGCCGCCGGTCTACCCGGAGGAGGCGGACCTCGCGATCACCGACGAGGACCGCGAGCTGGACACGCTCGTCCCGGACAGCGCGAACCAGCCGTACGACATGCACACGGTCATCGAACACATCCTCGACGACGCCGAGTTCTTCGAGACGCAGCCGCTGTACGCGCCGAACATCCTCACCGGCTACGGCCGGGTCGAGGGCCACCCGGTCGGCATCGTGGCCAACCAGCCGATGCAGTTCGCCGGCTGCCTCGACATCACCGCGTCCGAGAAGGCGGCCCGCTTCGTCCGCACCTGCGACGCCTTCAACATCCCGGTGATCACCTTCGTCGACGTGCCGGGCTTCCTCCCCGGCGTCGACCAGGAGCACGACGGCATCATCCGCCGCGGCGCCAAGCTGATCTACGCCTACGCCGAGGCCACGGTTCCTCTGATCACGGTGATCACCCGCAAGGCCTTCGGCGGCGCCTACGACGTCATGGGCTCCAAGCACCTCGGCGCGGACCTCAACCTCGCCTGGCCGACCGCCCAGATCGCCGTGATGGGCGCCCAGGGCGCGGTCAACATCCTGCACCGCCGCACGATCGCGGAGGCGGAGGCGGCAGGAGAGCTGGAGGCGACCCGCGCCCGCCTGATCCAGGAGTACGAGGACGCCCTCCTCAACCCCTACATCGCGGCCGAGCGCGGCTACATCGACTCCGTGATCATGCCGTCGGACACCCGCCGCCACGTGGTCCGGGGCCTGCGCCAGCTGCGCACCAAGCGCGAGTCCCTGCCCCCCAAGAAGCACGGCAACATCCCCCTCTAGCCCTGCCGGGAGCCGTCATGAACATCAAGGTCGTACGGGGTAACCCCACCCCTGAGGAGCTCGCCGCCGCCCTGGCGGTGGTCCGGGCCCGCGCCGCGGCGGCGACGACAACGCCGTCCGGCGCCGAGGAGCAAAGCGCCGCGTGGTCCGACCCGTCACGGATCGCGGGCCACCGCCTGCCCCAGCCAGGGCCCGCCTCGTGGGCGCGCACCTACTGGCCGGGGTAGGGCGGCTCACCCGTCGGAGAAGTTGAGTACGCGTACTCAGGCGCCCTCCCGGAAGTCGCCGCACGCTGGAAACCATGCTGTGGTCCGACCCCGAGAACGAACCTCCCAAGGAACTGCGCGACACGCAGGAGATGCTTCGGCGTCTGAGCATCTTCCTGGCGCTGGCCATGGTGCTCGCGATGATTGTGATCGGACTAGGCTGACCGCATGACCGACCAGCCGCGCCGACGACTCGTCCTGGCCTCCCAGTCACCCGCTCGCCTGAACCTGCTGCGGCAGGCCGGCCTCACCCCCGAGGTACTCGTGAGCGGGGTCGACGAGGACGCCGTCACCGCCCCCACCCCCGCCGAGCTCGCGCTCGCCCTCGCCGAGGCGAAGGCCTCCGTCGTGGCCGCGAAGCCCGAGGTCAAGGGTGCGCTGGTGATCGGCTGCGACTCGGTGCTCGACCTGGACGGCCAGGCACTGGGCAAGCCGGCCGACGCCGAGGAGGCGACGGCCCGCTGGAAGTCCATGCGCGGGCGCGCGGGCACCTTGCAGACCGGCCACTGCGTCTACAACACGACGAGCGGCCGGTATGTCTCCGGCGTCGCCTCGACCGTCGTCCGCTTCGGCGAGCCGACCGACGACGAGATCGCCGCATACGTCGCCTCCGGCGAACCCCTCTACGTCGCGGGGGCGTTCACCCTGGACGGCCGCTCGGCCCCGTTCATCGAGGGCATCGACGGCGACCACGGCAATGTGATCGGCCTCAGCCTCCCGCTGCTGCGCCGGCTGCTGGCCGAGCTCGGCGTCGGCATCACGGAGTTGTGGGCGCCGGCGGCGACGTGACCGGCGAGCCGCCGGCCCCCTGAGGCCTCTCCGGCTCCTTGGCGCCCTCGGGGCCACCCGGACCCTGCGCGTCCTGCGGCTCCGCCGCCACCGGCCCTCGCCGTGCGTCGTAGGTCACCAGCACGAGCACGATCAGCCCGAGCATCACGATCATGAAGAGGAACTGGGGCCAGCCGATCAGCGCCCACGCGACCGCGCCCAGCAGGGCGTGCACCACGGCCGCGCTGATCAGCAGGACCCGGCCGAGCCCGGCGGGCTGCCGGTCGCGCACCGCCACCAGCAGGGCGACCAGTGCGCACAGCGCGAAGTAGAGGCCGAAGACGATCCCGCCGATCTTCGAGGACATCGACATCGCGTCCGGGTCCAGACCGGCCAGCGACATGTTCTGCGCGTCGACGAGGTTGCCCATGAGCCAGTTCAGCATCGCCACGCCGAGAGCCTCGACGAAGAGAACGACCGCCACGATCCACGCCACCGGCCTGCGGATCACCGGTCCCCACCCACTTTCGAGCCGTGTTCTGGCTACCAGACGTACGTTCAATACAGCGCGAACGCTACTAACGGGTAAACCCGGGGACAAGGGTTCGGCCGCAGGCAAAGATTCATTGGGCCATTCGTAGGGACTCCACAAAGAAACGGAGTGGTCCGCAGCACGCTCTCACAGAGACCTTGGCCACAGAGGAAGGCTAGGGTTTCCGGGAGGAGTCCTGCGTAACGAGGTGCGACAAGGGATTTCGCGGGTCGAGCAAGCTCCGCATCACGCTCCGTGTGGGGAAGCTCACCACAGGGGATGGGTCGAAGAGCCGTGTCGGCAGTCCCTAAACTCGGCTTGTTTCAAGGAGGGAGCCTCAATCGTGCGCAAGGTGCTCATCGCCAACCGTGGCGAAATCGCTGTCCGCGTTGCCCGGGCCTGCCGGGATGCCGGTATCGCGAGCGTGGCCGTGTACGCCGACCCGGACCGGGACGCTCTGCATGTCCGCGCCGCGGATGAGGCGTTCGCCCTGGGCGGTGACACCCCGGCCACCAGCTATCTGGACATCGGCAAGGTCCTGGGCGCCGCGCGCGAGTCGGGCGCGGACGCCATCCATCCCGGCTACGGCTTCCTCTCCGAGAACGCCGAGTTCGCGCAGGCGGTCCTGGACGCGGGCCTGATCTGGATCGGCCCGCCCCCGCAGGCCATCCGCGACCTCGGTGACAAGGTCGCCGCCCGGCACATCGCCCAGCGGGCCGGTGCCCCGCTGGTGGCCGGCACGCCGGACCCGGTCTCGGGCGCCGACGAGGTCGTGGCGTTCGCCCAGGAGCACGGCCTGCCGATCGCCATCAAGGCCGCCTTCGGCGGCGGCGGACGCGGCCTGAAGGTCGCCCGCACCCTCGAAGAGGTCCCCGAGCTCTACGACTCCGCCGTGCGCGAGGCGGTCGCCGCGTTCGGCCGCGGCGAGTGCTTCGTGGAGCGCTACCTGGACAAGCCCCGCCACGTGGAGACCCAGTGCCTGGCCGACACCCACGGCAACGTGGTCGTCGTCTCCACCCGCGACTGCTCGCTGCAGCGCCGCCACCAGAAGCTGGTCGAGGAGGCTCCCGCGCCCTTCCTGTCCGACGCTCAGGTCGCCGAGCTGTACTCGTCCTCCAAGGCCATCCTCAAGGAGGCCGGCTACGTCGGCGCCGGCACGGTGGAGTTCCTGGTCGGCATGGACGGCACGATCTCCTTCCTGGAGGTCAACACCCGCCTCCAGGTGGAGCACCCGGTCACCGAAGAG
The DNA here is from genome assembly GCF_030816965.1 of Streptomyces canus. NCBI lineage: Bacteria > Bacillati > Actinomycetota > Actinomycetes > Kitasatosporales > Streptomycetaceae > Streptomyces > Streptomyces canus. Next base: position 6,448,014 of record NZ_JAUSYQ010000002.1, on the reverse strand, counting down.
GTCGCCGGCATCGACCTGGTGCGCGAGATGTTCCGCATCGCCGACGGCGAGGAACTCGGCTACGGCGATCCCGAACTGCGCGGCCACTCCTTCGAGTTCCGCATCAACGGCGAGGACCCGGGCCGGGGCTTCCTGCCCGCGCCCGGCACCGTCACCCGCTTCGAGGCGCCGTCCGGCCCGGGTGTGCGCCTGGACGCCGGTGTCGAGTCCGGCAGCGTCATCGGCCCCGCGTGGGACTCCCTGCTGGCCAAGCTGATCGTCACCGGCGCCACCCGCGAGCAGGCCCTCCAGCGTGCCGCCCGCGCCCTGGAGGAGTTCCAGGTCGAGGGCATGGCCACCGCCATCCCCTTCCACCGCAAGGTGGTCACCGATCCGGCGTTCGCCCCGGAGCTGACCGGCTCCGGTGACCCGTTCACGGTCCACACCCGCTGGATCGAGACCGAGTTCGTCAACGACATCAAGCCCTTCGCCGCCCCCACCGAAACCGAGGCCGACGAGGACGCGGACCGCGAGACGATCGTCGTCGAGGTCGGCGGCAAGCGCCTGGAAGTCTCCCTGCCGGTCTCCCTGGGCATGTCGCTGGCCCGCACCGGCCTCGCCGCCGGGGCCAAGCCCAAGCGCCGCGCGGCCAAGAAGTCCGGGCCCGTCGCCTCAGGTGACACCCTCGCCTCCCCGATGCAGGGCACCATCGTCAAGATCGCCGTCGAGGAGGGCCAGGAGGTCCAGGAGGGCGACCTCGTCGTCGTCCTCGAAGCGATGAAGATGGAACAGCCCCTCAACGCCCACAAGGCCGGCACCATCAAGGGCCTGTCCGCGGAGGTCGGCGCGTCGATCACTTCGGGCGCGGCGATCTGCGAGATCAAGGACTGATCAGTCGTACGACATGTCGAGGCGCCCGGCGGACTGGAGCAGTCAGTCCGCCGGGCGTCTCGTCTTCCCGTCCCCTGTGACGGTGGTCTACGGGATCCGGGCCCAGCCGGTGCCGATGGGGGTCCCCCCGCTCGAGCGAAGCTGAGAGTGGGGGAGGGCCAGGACGAGGCCGCCGCAGGCGAAGGCGACGGCCACCATGACGAAGGGCAGCGCGGTCAGGCCCCCGCACCCGGAACCTGCGAGGCCGACTGAAGCCGCCGGCCAAACCGAGAACCTGCGAGGCCGAGGCCGACCGCCCAAAACCCTGCGCCCCGCGAAGCACCGGCCACCGCAAAGGCTTGCACCGGAGCCGTCCCGAGAGACCAACCCGTCGCCGGCCCCGCACCCCCGCCCGATCCCACCCGCGGCGGTCGACCCGCACGCCAAACCCTATGCACGCGAGCCGCATCCGGCTGGCGCACCCCACACCTCGTACCGGCCCCCGCCCGGAGCAGCCCCGCCGAGTTCGCCACCCCGTGCCGCACGACACCCCCGCCCCCGCGTACTGGCAACCGCGAGGCAGCCCCGCCCCTCAAGCGACCCGGCGGTATCGCGCGGGCCGAAAGGGCTCACCGGCGGCGCAGATCCGCCACCCGTGCCCGCTCCGCACCCGGAATCGGCTCACCCAGGGCCGTGGCCGTGCGAAGAGCGGGACCCGGTGAGGAGACCTGGCCGCGGCGGGGGCCTGGCAGGGGCACGTCCCGGCGCTGTTGCTGCCGCGCCGGGACCTGGTCACCCCCCGGTGCTCCCGACGCGCCGGCCACGGCGATCTGCACCCCCTGGTCGGCGAGCGCCTGGAGTTCCGTGGCGGCCCGGTCGTCGTGGGCCGGGGGCTCGTCGGTGACAAGCCGGGTGATCAGGTCCGTCGGCACGGTCTGGAACATCGTGTCCGTACCGAGCTTGGTGTGGTCGGCGAGGACCACGACCTCCGCGGCGGCCTGCACCAGCGCCCGGTCCACGGACGCCGACAGCATGTTGGACGTGGAAAGACCGCGCTCGGCGGTGAGCCCGCTCCCGGAGAGGAAGGCCCGCGAGACCCTGAGCCCCTGGAGCGACTGTTCCGCGCCCGAACCCACCAGTGCGTAGTTGGAACCGCGCAGGGTGCCGCCGGTCATCACGACCTCCACCCGGTTGGCATGGGCGAGCGCCTGGGCCACCAGAAGGGAATTGGTCACGACGGTCAACCCGGGAACCCGGGCGAGCCGGCGCGCCAGCTCCTGGGTGGTGGTACCCGCCCCCACCACAATGGCCTCGCCTTCTTCTACGAGCCCCGCGGCGAGATCGGCGATGGCCGTCTTCTCGGCGGTCGCGAGATGCGATTTCTGCGGAAAGCCGGACTCTCGCGTGAACCCGCCCGGCAATACCGCACCGCCATGTCGGCGGTCGAGGAGTCCTTCTGCCTCCAGTGCGCGCACGTCCCGCCGTACGGTCACTTCGGAGGTCTGGACGACGCGGGCGAGCTCACGGAGCGATACAGCCCCGTTGGCTCGCACCATTTCGAGGATCAATTGGCGACGTTCTGCAGCGAACACGAAACTGACAGTAACGCGGGCGACCGTCTGCTTTCAGCTGTTTGCGCCGAATAGCAGAAGATGTTCGCACAGCTGGGCGGGAAGTGGTATAGGGCCTAATCCCCCCGCCTATGCCGCACGAATGGTCGACAACTCCCCGTGACCAGGCAGGAATCGCTTTCGGCCGTCAGGCTCCCCCGGTCTCCTTGCGCGTGTGCAACTGCCGTGCCACCTCGGCGATCGACCCCGAAAGGGAGGGGTAAACGGTGAAAGCGTTCGCGATCTGTTCGACCGTCAGATTGTTGTCGACCGCGATCGAGATGGGATGGATCAGTTCCGAGGCGCGGGGCGCGACGACGACACCGCCGACGACGATCCCGGTTCCCGGCCGGCAGAAGATCTTGACGAAGCCGTCGCGGATGCCCTGCATCTTCGCGCGCGGGTTGCGCAGCAGCGGGAGCTTCACGGACCGGGCGTCGATCTTGCCGCCGTCCACATCCGCCTGCGAGTAGCCGACGGTGGCGATCTCCGGGTCGGTGAAGACGTTCGACGAGACCGTCTTCAGGTTCAGCGGGGCCACCGCGTCACCGAGGAAGTGGTACATGGCGATCCGCCCCTGCATGGCGGCCACGGACGCCAGCGCGAACACGCCGGTCACGTCACCGGCGGCGTACACACCGGGAGCCGAGGTCCTGGACACCTTGTCGGTCCAGATGTGCCCGGACTCGCGCAGCCTGACGCCCGCTTCCTCCAGCCCCATCCCGGCGCTGTTCGGAATGGCACCCACGGCCATCAGACAGTGCGACCCGCTGATGACCCGCCCGTCCGCCAGCGTGACCTCGACCCGGTCCCCGACCCGCTTGGCGGACTGGGCACGGGTACGCCCCATGACGTTCATGCCGCGCCGCCGGAAGACGTCCTCGAGGACCGCGGCCGCGTCCGGGTCCTCCCCGGGCAGCACCCGATCCCGCGAGGACACCAGCGTCACCTTGGAGCCGAGCGCCTGATAGGCGCCGGCGAACTCGGCACCGGTGACACCGGAACCGACGACGATGAGCTCTTCCGGCAGCTCGGTGAGGTCGTAGACCTGGGTCCAGTTGAGGATGCGCTCGCCGTCGGGCTGGGCGTCGGGCAGCTCACGGGGATGCCCACCGGTGGCGATGAGCACGGCGTCGGCGACGAGCGTCTCCTCGCTCCCGTCGGCGGCCCGCACCACGACCTTCCGCGACCCGTCGAGGGCCTGCATGCCCTCGAGGCGCCCGCGCCCGCGCAGCACCCGGGCACCGGCACGCGTCACGGAGGCGGTGATGTCGTGCGACTGGGCGAGGGCGAGCCGCTTCACACGCCGGTTGACCTTCCCCAGGTCGACGCCCACCACCCGGGCGGCCTGTTCGAGTGGTGGGGTGTCGTCGGCGACGATGATCCCCAGTTCCTCGTACGACGAATCGAAGGTCGTCATGACCTCGGCCGTAGCGATAAGGGTCTTCGACGGCACGCAGTCGGTCAGCACCGACGCTCCGCCCAGACCGTCGCAGTCGACGACGGTCACCTCCGCGCCGAGTTGGGCGGCCACCAGGGCCGCCTCGTATCCGCCGGGTCCGCCACCGATGATCACGATCCGAGTCACGTACTCCATTGTCCCGCACGCCCCGAGGTGCCACGGCCCGGGGGCCGCCCCGAGATGCCACTGTTACGGGAGAGACGCCGGGGAAGGCTGCCGTACCCTCGACCCATGTCGCTCTACGCCGCCTACGCCGGCAACCTCGACGCGCGGCTGATGACCCGCCGCGCCCCGCACTCGCCGATGCGCGCCACGGGGTGGCTCAACGGGTGGCGGCTGACCTTCGGGGGCGAGCACATGGGCTGGGAGGGCGCACTCGCGACGATCGTCGAGGACCCCCTCTCCCAGGTGTTCGTGGCGCTCTACGAGATCGCGCCCGCCGACGACGAGTCGATGGACCGCTGGGAGGGCGTGGGCCTGGACATATACCGCCGCACCCGCATCCGCGTCCACACGCTGGAGGGCCAGGAGCAGGCCTGGACGTACGTCCTGAACGGCTACGAGGGCGGCCTGCCCTCCGCCCGCTATCTGGGCGAGGTGGCCGACGCGGCGGAATCGGCGGGCGCACCCCACGACTACGTCATGGAACTCCGCAAGCGCCCCTGCTGAATCACACAGGTCACCGGCGTCACACCATTGGTTGGAAACGACAAGACAACGATCGCCATCCCGTCAGCTCTGTCATCTACGCGCGTAGGCCCGGACCGGCTACCCTCATCCGCGTGAACGCATCTCTTCTTCCGGACGACATCCAGGGCGACCCGCATGGCGCCGCTGACGCCGCCGCCGCGCGCCTGCGCGAACTGACCGGCGCCGAGACCCACGACGTCGCCCTCGTGATGGGCTCCGGCTGGGCACCGGCGGTGGACGCCCTCGGTGCCCCCGACGCCGAGCTCCAGGTCACCGAGCTGCCCGGTTTCCCGCCACCGGCGGTGGAGGGGCACGGCGGCACGATCCGCTCGTACAAGATCGGCGAGAAGCGGGCCCTGGTCTTCCTGGGCCGCACGCACTACTACGAGGGCCGCGGTGTCGCCGCCGTCGCCCACGGGGTCCGCACCGCCGTGGCCGCCGGCTGCAAGACCATCGTCCTCACCAACGGCTGCGGCGGCCTCCGCGAGGGCATGCGCCCCGGCCAGCCGGTCCTGATCAGCGACCACATCAACCTCACGGCGACGTCCCCGATCATCGGCGCGAACTTCGTGGACCTCACGGACCTCTACTCGCCCCGCCTGCGTGCCCTGTGCAAGGAGATCGACCCGAGCCTGGAGGAGGGCGTCTACGCCCAGTTCCCCGGCCCGCACTACGAGACCCCGGCCGAGATCCGCATGGCCCGCGTCATCGGCGCGGACCTGGTGGGCATGTCGACGGTCCTCGAAGCGATCGCCGCGCGCGAGGCGGGGGCGGAGATCCTGGGTATCTCGCTGGTGACGAACCTCGCCGCGGGCATGACGGGTGAGCCGCTGAACCACGAGGAGGTTCTCCAGGCGGGCCGTGACAGCGCGACCCGGATGGGCTCGCTGCTGGCACAGGTGCTCGGGCGGATCTAAGGATTGCCCATGGAGGTGCCGGGTGCTTTCGTATGGCGGGTGCGGGCCCGTTGTGGCTGGTCGCGCAGTTCCCCGCGCCCCTGGGGAGTTGCAGTCACCCGCACCACGACGGACCGTTCGCCGCACCGCGCGCCACGACGGGCCGGTAGCCGCGTACGGCGGCAAGGGGACGGGGTGGGGGGTGTCCGCCCGCAGCGGCCGGCGTCCGTCATCCAGTACTGCTCAATGGACCGAGCCGCCGGACCGAGGACGGACACCCCCCACCCCGGCCCCGACCCACAACACACCGCACGCGCTACACAAGCCCCCACCGAAGCCGCAACGGGCCGCCGCAGGCATCCAGGGGCGCGGGGAACTGCGCACAACGCCCGCCCCCACCGGACCCGCACACAACGACACAACGAGAGGCTGACGCAACCGTGCACGACGATCTCATCGCCCGGGCCAGGACCTGGCTCGCCGAGGACCCCGACCCGGACACCCGCGACGAGCTCGCCAAGCTCCTCGAAGCCGGTGACGTCACCGAGCTCACCGCACGCTTCAGCGGCACCCTCCAGTTCGGCACCGCCGGCCTGCGCGGCGAAATCGGTGCAGGGCCGATGCGCATGAACCGCACGGTCGTCATCCGAGCCGCCGCCGGCCTCGCCGCGTACCTCAAGAAGCACGGCAGTACCGACGGCCTCGTGGTCATCGGCTACGACGCCCGCCACAAGTCCGCCGACTTCGCGCGGGACACGGCAGCCGTGATGACCGGCGCAGGCCTGAAGGCCGCCGTCCTCCCCCGCCCCCTCCCCACCCCCGTCCTGGCCTTCGCCATACGGCACCTCGGCGCGGTGGCAGGCGTGGAGGTCACCGCCAGCCACAACCCGCCCCGCGACAACGGCTACAAGGTCTACCTCGGCGACGGCTCCCAGATCGTCCCGCCCGCCGACGCGGACATCGCCGCCGAGATCGCAGCGATCGCGAGCCTGAACGACGTCCCCCGCCCGGACACCGGCTGGCAGACCCTCGACGACGCCGTCCTGAACGCCTATCTGGCCCGCACGGACGCCGTACTCGCCGAGAACTCCCCCCGCACCGCCCGCACCGTCTACACCGCGATGCACGGCGTGGGCAAGGACACTCTGCTCGCCGCCTTCGAGCGTGCCGGCTTCCCCGCCCCGGAACTCGTCGCCGAGCAGGCCGACCCCGACCCCGACTTCCCGACCGTCGCCTTCCCCAACCCGGAAGAGCCCGGCGCGATGGACCTGGCCTTCGCGAAGGCCCGCGAGACGAACCCCGACCTGATCATCGCGAACGACCCCGACGCGGACCGCTGCGCGGTCGCCGTCAAGCGGGACGACACCTGGCGCATGCTCCGCGGCGACGAGGTGGGCGCCCTCCTCGCCGCCCACCTCGTGACCCGCGGAGCGCACGGCACCTTCGCGGAGTCGATCGTCTCCTCCTCCCTCCTCGGCAGGATCGCCGAGAAGGCGGGCCTTCCCTACGAGGAGACCCTCACCGGCTTCAAGTGGATCGCCCGGGTGCAGGGCCTGCGCTACGGCTACGAAGAGGCCCTCGGCTACTGCGTGGACCCCGAGGGCGTACGGGACAAGGACGGCATCACCGCGGCCCTGCTCATCACGGAGCTCGCCTCCGAACTGAAGGAACAGAACCGCACGCTCCTCGACCTCCTCGACGACCTCGCCGTGGACCACGGCCTGCACGCCACGGACCAGCTCGCGGTCCGCGTGAAGGACCTGTCGGTCATCGCCCGAGCGATGGAGCAGCTGCGCGAGCACCCGCCGACCGAGCTCGCTGGCCTGGCCATCACCAAGGCTGAGGACCTGACGCGGGGCACGGACCGTCTCCCGCCCACCGACGGCCTGCGCTACACGCTGGACGGCGCCCGGGTCGTCGTCCGCCCGAGCGGCACCGAACCGAAGCTGAAGTGCTACCTGGAAGTGGTCGTCCCCATCGCCACACACGCCGATCTCCCCACGGCCCACGCCCGGGCGACCGACCTCCTGACCGCCATCAAGCGGGACCTGTCGGCGGCGGCCGGCATGTCAACTACCCGGGAGTCAAATACCCGGGACTAAAGTCCCGGGCTTGCACAACGGGCATCACTGGCTGTGATGCTGCGTCTGCGTCCAGCCCGCCCCGGGATGTCCGGGGTGGGGCGGGGGCCGTTGACTGGGCCCCGCGTCGCCACACCTTCCACGCGCGGGCGCGGATGTTGCGGGAGCCTCCCCCACTCTCGGCTTCGCTCGAGCGGGAGGTGCCCCCATCGGTCTGCGTGATCAACGAATCCGCAGTTCCGGCATGCGAGGAAGGCCTGGGAGACCCGGTTCGCCCGGTCGATGTGCCCGCATTCGGCGCAGGTGCGCGAGGTCCCGTCGGCCGCAGCTGACAGCCGAACCTGCCGACAGCACCCGGCACCTGCCCCCGCCGGCAGCAACCCGCACCCAAACCGATGGGCGGCCCCCGTCTGGGCCACCCCTCACCCGTTCAGCCCACCCGCACCACCCCACGGCATCCCATCGGGTGATTCATCCAGGACTGTTGCTCCAGGCTCCCCGCCCACCCCCGGGCAACGGTGGACGCACCGGTGACGGTCACGCTGCCGGCGTCGGTGGCCTGTGGCCCTGTCGGCCCGGGACCGCACGTCCTGACCAGCGGCGGCGTCTACGTCCCCCGAGCCCGCTACCTGCTGCCGGCCTTCCCGCTCCTGCTTCCGATCGCCGTACGTCTGACGGGGGCGCCTCACCGCTGCCGCACGCTCATCTTGATGACGGCAGTCCCGGGTTCGGCAGACGCCACGACAACACGTGGCCCCCCAAACGCGTCACCCGAGGGCCACCAGGATCGTCAGAAGCACCGCCCCGGCCACCGCCGGACCGACGATCTCGTACGCCCACCGCACGGTCACCTCGCCCTGGGAGGTCTGTGCCTTCCCGCGGGCCTCCAGCATCTCGCGCAGTTCGTCGATGATCTTGTCGGTCTCGGCCCGGGTGGGCCCCTCCGGGACGGGCGTACGACCGCCGAAACCGTCCGGCTGCATTCCGCCGCCGAACAGACCGAGGCCCCTGGTGGAACCGCGTCCCGACGACTGCCGGGCGCTCTGCTGGGCCGTCTGCCGTGCCGCCTTCTTGCGGCCGCGCAGGGAGACCGGGATCGCCCACAGCTGGTACTTCGCGCCGGACTTGACGAGCACCTCGTTCGAGTAGCCGGAGCGCAGCATCTCGACCTCGCCCCACGGCACGACGATCACGCGGAAGGGATTGCGGATGCGCAGGCGGTCGTGGTTCGCGAAGACGGCCGGGCGCAGCGTGAAGGCGACGACCAGCGGGACGACGAGGATCAGGGTGGCGAGAGCCAGCCAGGGGGTGCGGCCGGTGCCGGAGACGACGGCGTCGATGCCGAGCCAGCCGATGATGACGAGGACGAGGGAGCCGCCGATCAGCGCCATGGGTGAGCGGTAGATGCGGTCCCTGGACTCGGGGGGTGCGGTCGTCATGAGGCCGATCCTAAGCGCGGCCCGGGTGGGTGTCGGTGTGCGGGTGCCATCAGAACCCGCACACCGGGGTGTACAGCCGCTACGCGCGTAGATATGCTCGTCTGGTGACCATGCCCACCACTGCATCAGCCGCACACCCGCTCACGGACGTGACCGCGTCCGACAGCACGCTGCGCCGGTTCCTTCACGGGCTGCCCGGCGTGGACGCGGTCGGCCTGGAGGCGCGTGCCGCCTCGCTCGGTACCCGTTCCATCAAGACGACCGCCAAGGCGTACGCCATCGACCTCGCCATCTCGATGGTCGACCTGACGACGCTGGAAGGCGCGGACACCCCGGGCAAGGTCCGGGCGCTCGGCGCCAAGGCGGCCCGCCCCGATCCGACCGACCGGACGACCCCCGCCACGGCCGCGGTCTGTGTCTATCCCGACATGGTGCCCGTGGCGAAGGAAGCCGTGGCCGGTTCCGGCGTGAAGGTCGCCTCCGTGGCCACCGCGTTCCCGGCCGGCCGCGCCGCCCTCGACGTGAAGCTGGCCGACGTGCGCGACGCGGTGGCCGCGGGCGCCGACGAGGTCGACATGGTCATCGACCGCGGGGCGTTTCTCTCCGGCAGGTACATGAAGGTGTACGACGAGATCGTCGCCGTGCGCGAGGTCTGCGGTACGGCCGCCCGGCTCAAGGTCATCTTCGAGACGGGCGAACTGTCGACGTACGACAACATCCGCCGCGCGAGCTGGCTCGGCATGCTGGCCGGCGCGGACTTCATCAAGACGTCCACCGGCAAGGTCGCGGTGAACGCCACCCCGGCGAACACTCTTCTGATGCTGGAGGCGGTGCGTGACTTCCGTGCGCAGACCGGCATCCAGGTGGGCGTGAAGCCGGCCGGCGGCATCAGGACGTCCAAGGACGCCATCAAGTTTCTCGTGGTGGTCAACGAGACCGCGGGCGAGGACTGGCTGGACAACCACTGGTTCCGCTTCGGCGCCTCCTCGCTCCTGAACGACCTGCTGATGCAGCGTCAGAAGCTGGCCACCGGCCGCTACTCCGGCCCCGACTACGTGACGGTGGACTGATCACCATGGCATCGGCATTCGATTACGCACCCGCACCCGAGTCCCGCTCGGTCGTCGACATCGCGCCGTCCTACGGCCTGTTCATCGACGGCGAGTTCGTGGACGCGGCCGACGGCAAGGTCTTCAAGACCGTCTCGCCGTCCACCGAGGAGGTCCTCTCCGAGGTCGCCCAGGCCGGTTCCGAGGACGTGGACCGCGCGGTGAAGGCCGCCCGCAAGGCCTTCGAGAAGTGGTCGGCGCTGCCCGGCCCCGAGCGCGCCAAGTACCTGTTCCGCATCGCCCGGATCATCCAGGAGCGCAGCCGCGAGCTCGCCGTCCTGGAGACGCTGGACAACGGCAAGCCCATCAAGGAGACCCGCGACGCCGACCTCCCCCTGGTCGCCGCGCACTTCTTCTACTACGCGGGCTGGGCCGACAAGCTGGAGCACGCCGGGTTCGGTGCCTCCCCGAAGCCCCTCGGCGTGGCCGGCCAGGTCATCCCGTGGAACTTCCCGCTCCTGATGCTGGCGTGGAAGATCGCCCCGGCGCTGGCGACCGGCAACACCGTCGTCCTGAAGCCTGCGGAGACGACCCCCCTGTCGGCGCTGTTCTTCGCGGACATCTGCCGTCAGGCCGGCCTGCCCAGGGGTGTCGTCAACATCCTTCCGGGCTACGGCGACACGGGCGCCGCGCTCGTCGCGCACCCGGACGTCGACAAGGTGGCCTTCACCGGCTCCACCGCCGTGGGCAAGGAGATCGCGCGGACCGTCGCGGGCACCCGCAAGAAGGTCACGCTCGAACTGGGCGGCAAGGGCGCCAACATCGTCTTCGACGACGCCCCGATCGACCAGGCGGTGGAGGGGATCGTCAACGGCATCTTCTTCAACCAGGGCCAGGTCTGCTGCGCGGGCTCCCGCCTTCTCGTCCAGGAGTCGATCCAGGACGAGCTGCTGGACTCCCTCAAGCGCCGCCTGTCCACCCTCCGCCTCGGCGACCCGCTCGACAAGAACACCGACATCGGCGCGATCAACTCCGCCGAGCAGCTGTCGCGGATCACCTCGCTCGTCGAGAAGGGCGCGGCCGAGGGTGCCGAGCCCTGGTCCCCGGAGTGCGAACTCCCCTCCTCCGGCTACTGGTTCGCCCCGACGCTCTTCACGAACGTCACCCAGGCGCACACCATCGCCCGCGACGAGATCTTCGGCCCGGTGCTGTCGGTCCTCACCTTCCGCACCCCGGACGAGGCCGTCGCCAAGGCCAACAACACCCAGTACGGCCTCTCGGCAGGCATCTGGACGGAGAAGGGATCGCGGATCCTGGCGGTGGCGAACAAACTCCGGGCCGGGGTCGTCTGGTCCAACACGTTCAACAAGTTCGACCCGACGTCGCCGTTCGGCGGCTACAAGGAGTCGGGCTTCGGCCGCGAGGGCGGTCGCCACGGCCTGGAGGCGTACCTCGATGTCTGAGCGCAATGACCGTTTGAGCGTCTTCAAGACCTACAAGCTCTACGTCGGGGGCAAGTTCCCCCGCTCCGAAAGCGGCCGGGTGTACGAAGTGACCGACTCCAAGGGCAGGTGGCTGGCGAACGCGCCGCAGTCGAGCCGCAAGGACGCCCGTGACGCGGTCGTGGCCGCGCGCAAGGCGTTCGGCGGCTGGTCCGGCGCGACGGCGTACAACCGCGGCCAGGTCCTCTACCGCGTCGCGGAGATGCTGGAGGGCCGCAAGGCGCAGTTCGTCCACGAGGTGGCCGACGCCGAAGGTCTGTCCAAGTCCAGGGCGGCCGAGCAGGTCGAGGCGACGATCGACCGCTGGGTCTGGTACGCGGGCTGGACCGACAAGATCGCCCAGGTGGTGGGCGGCGGCAACCCGGTGGCGGGCCCGTACTTCAACCTGTCCTCCCCCGAGCCGACGGGCGTGGTGGCCGTCCTGGCCCCGCAGGAGTCGTCGTTCCTGGGCCTGGTCTCGGTGGTGGCTCCGGTGATCGCCACGGGCAACACGGCGATCGTGGTGGCGAGCGAGAAGTCCCCGCTCCCGGCGCTGTCCCTGGGCGAGGTGCTGGCCACCTCCGACGTCCCCGGAGGCGTCGTCAACGTCCTCTCGGGCCGCACCGCGGAGATCGCGACTCCCCTGGCGTCCCACCAGGACGTCAACGCGATCGACCTGGCGGGCGCGGACGAGGTTCTCGCGAAGGAGCTGGAGATCGCGGCCGCGGACAACCTGAAGCGCGTCCTGCGTCCACAGCCTGTGGACAACTGGTCGGCGACTCCGGGCATCGACCGCCTGACGGCCTTCCTGGAGACGAAGACGGTCTGGCACCCGACGGGTTCCCTGGGGGCGTCGGGCTCGTCGTACTGACAACGGGCCGCGATACCGGAGAGCCGCGCCTCCCCTCCGTCCGGGGGGGACGCGGTTCTCCTGCCGTCGTACCGGGATCAGTTGTTCGGCAAGCCCGCCACCTGCCCCACCACCGGCATGCTCCCGATCGACTGCGCCTGCGCAACGGGCCCCCAAAGCGCCCGTGAAGCAATCGGCTGGGAGTCGCCGAGCTGCGTCGCCACCCCGTTGTCCAACGGGTCCACCCCGGTCCCCGCCAGCGGCTTCGGCTCGAGACCGGCGACCGGGCCGGTGACGTAGCCGACGGAGCCGGTGGGCACCTGCACCCCGGCCCGCGGGTCGATGTTGCCCAGCGAGGCCGGCCGGGCGCCCACCATGCCGGCGACCGGCTCGGTGTCCGCGGCGGCCACTTTGGCGCCTGCGCCGAGTGCGACACCCGCGGTGGCGAGGGCGATGAGCGTGCGCCCGACTGTCGGGTTCGCATGTCGTGCCATGTGTTTCCGCCACCTTTTCCGTGCACTGGGTCATCGCGTCGACACGAAGGGTGGTTGAGGTGTGACGCACGCTTCAAAGCCCGCCCGCGGGGTCGATGAACAGCAGGTGAATGCCTCACACTGGTGTCCCGTGAGTTCCCAACCGCCCATACCGACGCGAGTCGTGCTGCTCTGCGGCCCCTCCGGCTCCGGCAAGTCCCTTCTCTCGGCCCGGTCCGGTCTTCCGGTTCTCAGGCTCGACGACTTCTACAAGGAGGGCGACGACCCGACGCTGCCGCTGGTGGCGGGGAGCTCCGACATCGACTGGGACCACCCCGGGTCCTGGGACGCGGACACCGCGGTGGCGGCGATCGTGGAACTGTGCCGCACGGGCCGTACGAAGATCCCGGTCTACGACATCTCGCTGAGCGCCCGCACCGGCGAGGAGGCGGTCGACATGGGCCGGACCCCGCTGTTCATCGCGGAGGGCATCTTCGCCGCCGAGATCGTCACCCGCTGCCGGGAGCTCGGCGTGCTGGCCGACGCGCTGTGCCTGAGCCGGGGTCCGGTGCGGACGTTCCGCCGCCGGTTCCTTCGGGATCTGCGCGAGGGCCGCAAGTCGGTGCCGTTCCTGCTGCGCCGCGGCTGGCGCCTGATGCGCCTGGAGCGCTCGATCGTCGCCCGCCAGACCGCCCTCGGCGCCCACCCCTGCGACAAGGACGAGGCCCTGAGCCGCCTGACCGTCGCGGCAGCGGGGCACCGGCCGGCGGCGACTCCGGCCGCCTGAGCGGCCAGACCGAACGACTTCGGCGCCTTCTCCGTCGTAGGACCGGAAAACGGTCACCTCGGAAGGAACCCGATGACAACTGCCCTCCGGATCCTCGCGGTCGCTCTCCTCGCGGCCGTCGCCGGCTGTACGTCGGGCGGCGAGGCCGCGTCCTCGTGCGCGGGGGTGGTGACGTTCGAGAACCGGGACTATCTGCCCACGGAGAAGACCGGCTTCACCGTGGGCGAGAGGCTCGGCACCGCCACGATCGCCGAGTGCGACGACACTCCGGGCGATCCCGGGGTCACGATCGCTGAGGGGACGACCGGCGCGTACGCGGTCGACGGAGTGGATCCCGCCGAGGCGATCGCGGTGGGTGACTCGCCCGGCGAGGCGATCCTCATGGACCTCCACCGCTGAGCACACACCAAAGCGGGACCGGACGGACCCCCCGGCCCTCCGGTCCCGCTTCTTGGTGCTTCCCCGCTGTCCCCGTGGGTCCCCCGTGACCCCCGTTGATCCCCCCGGGTACCGGCCCCCCAGCCGGCACCCCTGGCCCCCCGTTCCTTGCTCCCCCCACCCTCAGGCGACGAGCTCCCCGAAGGCGTTCTCCTCGTCACGGCCGAAGCTGAGGACCTCGTCCTCGCGCAGCCGGCGGAGCGACCGCCAGATGCTGGACTTCACCGTGCCGACACTGATGTCGAGGATCTCCGCGATCTCCGGGTCGGTGCGGCCCTCGTAGTAACGGAGGACCAGCATCGTCCGCTGGAGTTCGGGCAGCCGGGCCAGCGCCTGCCACAGGACCGCGCGCAGCTCCGTGCCGCGCATCGCGTCCGTGTCGCCGGGCGTCTCCGGCAGTTCCTCGGTCGGTCGTATTCGTTCAGCTTGCGGCGGCGCCACGCGCTGATGTGCAGGTTCGTCATGGTGCGGCGGAGGTAGCCCCCGACCGCGGCCTTGTCGCTGATCCGGTCCCATGCCCTGTACGTCGAGAACAGCGCGCTCTGCAGCAGGTCCTCGGCCTCGAAGCGGTCCCCGGTCAGGTGGTACGCGGTGGCGTACAGGGAGGCGCGGCGCTCCTGGACGTAGGCGGTGAACTCCGCCTCCGACAGCGAACGACGCTCCCCCGTGTCCTCCCTGTACGACGATCCCCCGTGCGATTCCCCCGTGAAGGTGTCAACCACCGACATGTACGCGGTGTGCTGACGCCCGGTGCCGCGAGCGCACCCCCGCCCGCTCACGGCACCGGACTTCTCGGAACCCCGGGTCACGTCGTGCAGCCGCGTGACCACTGCGCTGGTGCTGATGCTGTGCAGCGTGTTCATCTCGCGCCCCCCGTCGTGGACTTCCGGTGTTCGGTCTGCTCGGGCGGTGCTGCCTTGCCCGTGCCGAGAAGCTTGCCCTCGCACCTTCATGGCCGTGTCCGCCGACTGTCACAGACCTGTCACAGGGGCCCGTCTCAGGAATTGCACAGCGGACCCACGGATGGGTGCCGTAAGGACTGCCTGTCCCCACAGGTCGTACCGCACCCCCTCCATGGGCCAGAATGAGCCCGTGCCTTCCCTGTTGCTGATCGAGGACGACGACGCCATCCGTACGGCCCTGGAGCTGAGCCTCACGCGCCAGGGCCACCGGGTTGCCACCGCTGCCACCGGCGAGGACGGCCTGAAGCTGCTGCGTGAGCAGCGGCCGGACCTGATCGTGCTGGATGTCATGCTGCCCGGCATCGACGGGTTCGAGGTGTGCCGGCGCATCCGGCGCACGGACCAGCTGCCGATCATTCTGCTGACCGCGCGCAACGACGACATCGACATCGTCGTCGGACTGGAGTCCGGCGCCGACGACTATGTCGTCAAGCCGATCCAGGGGCGGGTGCTGGACGCCCGGATCCGGGCCGTGCTGCGACGCGGGGAACGCGAGTCGACCGACGCGGCGAGCTTCGGCTCCCTGGTCATCGACCGCGCGGCCATGACCGTGACGAAGAACGGCGAGGACCTCCAGCTCACGCCCACCGAACTCAGGCTGCTCCTGGAGCTGAGCCGGCGGCCCGGCCAGGCCCTGTCGCGGCAGCAGTTGCTGCGGCTGGTCTGGGAGCACGACTACCTCGGTGACTCGCGCCTGGTGGACGCCTGTGTGCAGCGGCTGCGCGCCAAGGTCGAGGACGTGCCGTCGTCCCCGACGCTGATCCGTACCGTGCGGGGCGTGGGTTATCGGCTGGACACGCCTCAGTGACCGAAGCGCAAGGGGGGCTCCGCGGCTGGTTCGCGGCTCGCAAGGGTGTGTGGTCACGGCTGCGTTTCACCAGTCTGCGCCTGCGGCTCGTGGTCGTCTTCGGCCTGGTGGCGCTGACCGCCGCCGTGTCCGCGTCCGGGATCGCCTACTGGCTCAACCGCGAGGCGGTACTCACCCGCGCCCAGGACGCGGTGCTGCGGGACTTCCAGCAGGAGATGCAGAACCGCGCGGGCGCCCTGCCCGAGGACCCCACGCAGGACGAACTCCAGCAGGCGGCGGGGCAGATGGCGGGCAGCAGCCAGCGCTTCAGCGTGCTGCTCGTCGCCGACGACGCCAACGGCAGGACGGTGTACGGCAATTCGGGCGCCCTGGACGGCTTCACGCTCCAGGACGTGCCCGTGTCGCTGCGCGAGGCGGTGAACGAGAAGCAGAAGGTCGACTCCGCCAACAAGTACGCCTACCACCTGTACTGGCAGCGGACCGTCGACCACGACACCCCGTATCTGGTCGCCGGCACGAGGGTGATCGGCGGCGGCCCGACCGGTTACATGCTCACGTCCCTCGAGCCGGAGGCCAAGGACCTCAACTCCCTCGCCTGGTCGCTGGGTATCGCCACCGGGCTGGCCCTGATCGGCTCCGCGCTGCTCGCGCAGGCCGCCGCGACGACCGTACTGAAGCCGGTGCACCGGCTCGGGGTCGCCGCGCGCCGGCTCGGCGAGGGCAAGCTGGACACCCGGCTCAGCGTGACGGGCACCGACGAACTCGCCGACCTCTCGAGGACGTTCAACCACGCGGCCCAGGCGCTGGAGAAACGGGTCGCCGACATGGCCGCCCGCGACGACGCCTCACGGCGCTTCGTGGCGGACATGAGCCATGAACTCCGTACGCCGCTCACCGCGATCACCGCCGTCACGGAGATCCTGGAGGAGGAGCTGGAGGCGGAGACCGGCTCGGTGGACCCGATGATCGAGCCGGCCGTGCGGCTGGTGGTCAGCGAGACGCGCAGGCTCAACGACCTGGTCGAGAACCTCATGGAGGTCACCCGCTTCGACGCGGGTACGGCCCGGCTGGTCCTCGACGACGTCGACGTGGCCGACCAGATCACCGCGTGCATCGACGCGCGCGCGTGGCTGGACGCGGTGGAACTGGACGCCGAGCGCGGCATCCACGCCCGCCTCGACCCGCGCCGCCTCGACGTGATCCTGGCCAACCTCATCGGCAACGCCCTCAAGCACGGCGGCTCCCCGGTGCGGGTGGCGGTGCGCACGGCGGCCGACGAGGTGGTCATCGGGGTCCGCGACCACGGCCCCGGCATCCCCGAGGACGTCCTCCCGCACGTCTTCGACCGCTTCTACAAGGCCAGCGCCTCCCGCCCCCGCTCCGAGGGCAGCGGCCTCGGTCTGTCCATCGCCCGGGAGAACGCCCACATCCACGGCGGCGAGATCACCGCGGCGAACTCCCCCGACGGAGGCGCCGTCTTCACGCTGCGGCTCCCCCGGGACGCCTCGGAGCTGGCCGAGGAACTCCTGGAGGCCAAGAAGGACGACGGCGCGTCGAAGAAGGGGGACGCCTGATGAGCTCCGAGAGGCGACACCGGGGGCAGGCCGTACGGTCGGAAGGGGCGCGCCCCGGGCGGAACGTACGCCGGCTGCTGGCGTTGCCCCTGCTCGGGCTGCTGGTCGCCGGGTGCGGGATCCGCTCCACCGAGGTGCCCACCGACTTCGGTCCTGCGCCCTCGCGGGTGCGGTGTTCGTTGTCCGAGCCGGACACGGCGACGCAGGCCTCGCGAGGGCTGGCCGTACAGGTGTTCCTGCTGTGCGGGTCGTCGCTGGTGGCCGTGGACCGGAGCCTCAGGGTCCCGGACGGGACCGCGGACTCCGCGCGAAGGGTGCTGGTCGCCCAGGGGCTCCTCGACCAGCTCGCCGAGACACCGTCGGCAGCCGAGCGGGAGGCCGGGTACCAGACGTATGTGCGCGGCGGCATGACCGTCAGCGGACCGCGCGCCAAGGACCCCGAGGACACGCTCCGGCTGAGCACCCCACCCACCGAGCTCTCCGCCTACGCCCTCGCCCAGCTGGTGTGCACGTTCTCCGACTCGGCCGCGGCCGAGGGCGACGGTTCCGTCATCCTCGGCGGCCCCACGACCGCCCCTCTGCGCCGCTACGAGTGCACGGACGAGGTCCGCTCCCAGCCGGGCAGCCGGCAGCCCGCGTCGAGCGAGGTGACGGGCGGCTGACGGGGGTCCGACGACCACGTGTGGCGCAGACCTCACCCAGGTACCTCGGGGTGTTCCGGAACCGATCGTGGCGAGCGGGGCGTCTAGGGGGTCGTGCAGCGTCAAGGCTTCGTCGGCGGCAGTGCCGCCCTTCGCGTCCGTGTGGCAGGAGGTGCCCTCCTGGTCGCACACCTCGCGTTCGTCGCCTGGTTCACGCTGCGGCCGCTGGACGTGCCCTGGGTCGTCCCGGCCAACCTGCACCCGCTGGCCGGCATCCGAGCCGACCTCGCTCTCGGCTGGCAGGAGGGGGCCCGCCGTATCGGCGAGGGACTGGCCCTGCTCGCCCCGCTCGGCTTCCTGCTCCCGATGGCGCACGGCAGGCTGTGGGCCTCTCCGCTCGGCTCCCTGATCCGTACGTCCGCCGCGGGCGCCCTGATCTCCCTGGGCATCGCGCTCCTCCAGACCGGTGTCCCGGGCCAGGTCGTCGACATCGACTCGCTGCTCCTGAACACCGCCGGCGTGGCCCTCGCGCACCTCGCGGTCGTGCCGTCGGCACGCCACTGGCTCCGCCGCGGGACCGAGCGCCGCCGGCGCACCGCCGTCCGCCAGGAGGAGCCGGCTCAGGGTCGGACCCCGACGATTCCCAGGGTCGGGATCGCACCGTAGAGCGACGCTTTGTGCCGTTCGTCTCCGTAGCGTTGAGGACAGTTGGAGAGGGTCACCCGGACCCGACCACCGACGCTCACGAAGGAGCCGCAATGTCCCGCCTTGCCCGCCCCACCAACGGCCGCATGATCGGCGGAGTGTGTGCCGCGCTGGCACGGCGCTTCGGCACCTCCGCGACCACGATGCGCGTGATCTTCCTGGTGTCCTGTCTGCTGCCGGGCCCGCAGTTCCTGCTCTACATCGCGCTGTGGATCCTGTTCCCCTCGGAGGAGAAGGCGCAGGCCGCCTGGTAACACCCCCTACGCACGTACGCCGGTGGGGCGCACCCGAGACCACGGCGTGCGCCCCACCGGCGCGTGCGAGGAGTGCCGGACTCAGCCGAGCGGCAGGCCGTTCAGGCTGGAGTCGCCGCCCAGCAGGAGCTGGCCGGCCGGCAGGCCGCCGAGGAGACCGGCGACGGGCGTGGCCCGACCGTCGGCGAGCACCTTCTCGGCGGCGGGCTGCGCGGTCGCGAGGCCCGCGCCGAGCGTCGGCTGGGCCTGCGCCAGCGACTCACCGCCACCCGGCAGCGCCTTGGTGACGTTCTCGGTGGGGAGCCCCTCGGAGACGGAGCCGAGCGCCTGAGTGGCGTCCGGGACCGCCGGAGCGGCGTTCGCGGCACCCGCGCCGGTGGCGGCGAAGGCGGCACCGAGGGCGGCGGCACCGAGGGTCTTGGCAGCAGACTGCTTCAAAAATGCGTCCTCGAAAATGGTTTACGCGAATGCCAGCGGTTCACGACCGTAAACGGGCGGGCCCGCCGGCCGCAAACATCGAAATGCGGACGAATGGTGAACACCCGCCCGCATTTCGTACCCGGGAATGTGCTCGGTCAGCTCTCCTCGGCCACAGAACCGCTGGTGGAAGCGGTCTGCCGGAACAGCCATTCGGACTTCAGCTCGGCATATCCGGGCTTGATGACATCATTGATCATCGCGAGTCTTTCATCGAACGGAATGAACGCTGATTTCATCGCATTGACGGAGAACCACTGGAGATCGTCGAGCGTATAGCCGAACGCGTCGACGAGGTGCTCGAATTCCCGGCTCATACTGGTGCCGGACATCAGCCGGTTGTCGGTGTTCACGGTCGCCCGGAAGTGCAGGCGCCGCAGGAGCCCGATCGGGTGCTCGGCGTACGACGAGGCCGCCCCGGTCTGCAGATTGGAGCTGGGGCACAGCTCCAGCGGGATCCGCTTGTCCCGGACGTAGGAGGCGAGCCGCCCGAGCTTGACCGTGCCGTCCTCGTGGACCTGGATGTCGTCGATGATGCGCACGCCGTGCCCGAGCCGGTCGGCGCCGCACCACTGCAGGGCCTGCCAGATGGACGGCAGCCCGAAGGCCTCTCCGGCGTGGATGGTGAAGTGGTTGTTCTCGCGCTTCAGGTACTCGAAGGCGTCGAGGTGGCGGGTGGGCGGGTAACCGGCCTCCGCGCCCGCGATGTCAAAGCCGACGACACCGCCGCCCGCCAGGTCGCGGTAACGGTTGGCGAGTTCGGCGATCTCCAGGGCACGGGCCGCGTGCCGCATCGCGGTGAGCAGGGCGCCCACGCGGATGCGGTGGCCGTTCGCCCTGGCCCTGCGCTCCCCTTCCCGGAAGCCCTCGTTGACGGCCTCGACGACCTCTTCGAGGGTCAGGCCCTTCTCCAGGTGCTGCTCGGGGGCGTAGCGCACCTCGGCGTAGACGACACCGTCCTCGGCGAGGTCCTCGGCGCACTCGGCGGCCACCCGCACCAGCGCGTCACGGGTCTGCATGACGCCGACGGTGTGCGAGAAGGTCTCCAAGTACCGCTCCAGCGAACCGGAGTCGGCGGCTTCGCGGAACCAGACGCCCAGTCGGTCCGCGTCGGTCTCGGGGAGCCCGGAGTAACCGGCGTCCCGGGCGAGGTCGACGATCGTGCCGGGGCGCAGCCCGCCGTCGAGGTGATCGTGCAGCAGAACCTTGGGTGCCCGGCGGATCTGGTCCGAGCTCGGGGGGTTCCCCATCCGGTCAGTCTTGCTCGTCATCTTGGCACTCTAACGCCTACGCGCGTAGACGGCTCGTTGTACGAATCCGCCGATACGTAACGGTGACCGCCCCGCCCCGTGTCGTACACCCGCGCTTCTGACACTGTTCTGTCATGGCACAGCAAGCGACGCCGGTTCGCAGCGCCCGACTGGGCAGGACACTCGGCCCGGACCCGGCGGCGGTGAGCGGGGTGGTGCTGCTCCTCCCGGGCGGCGACGAAACCTCTCTGCGCAGGCCCGCCCCGATGCGACTCCCCTCCGCCGTACGGGCGTTGGGGCGGCGGCTCGCCCGGTCGGGACACGCGGACGGGCTGGCGGCACACCTGGTGCACTACCGCTATCGCGGATGGAACGGCAGCGAGGCGCATCTCGCGCACGACGCGACCTGGGCCGCCGACGAGATCGTACGGCGCTACGGCGACGTCCCCGTGTCCCTGGTGGGCATCGACATGGGCGCACGGGCCGCACTGCGCGCGGGCGGGCACGAGGCCGTCAACTCCGTGGTGGCGCTCGCTCCTTGGCTGCCCGAGGTGGATGTGGCGGCCGCCCCCGAACCGGTGAAGCAGCTCGTGGGGCGGCGGGTGCTGATCGTGCACGGCACGAACGACCAGCAGTCGGACCCGGAGTTGTCGTTCCGGCTCGCGTCCCGGGCGAAGAAGGCGAACCGGGAGGTGTGCCGGTTCGAGGTGCACTCCGACGGACACGGGCTGCATCAGTACCGGGCCGAAGTACAGGCACTGACCGAGGACTTCGTCATGGGAGCGCTGTTCGGGCGGGCGCTGTCGCGGCCTGTGCAGGACGCGCTGGCCGCGCCTCCGCCGCTGGGGCTGCGGATGCCGCTCGCCTCCGGGTTCGGGCGCAGACGGTAGGTCAGGGCAGCAGGTTCCCCCTTCTCGACAGCAGGAACTTCTTGAAGGCGGCCACCGGGGGTGTGTCCGGGTGGCCGTCCAGCCAGGCCACTCCGATCTCGCGGGCCGCGCGTGGGGCCGTGACCGTCAGTTCCGCGACCCCTGGGCGGGGGAAGGCCGGCGGGGGCAGGAGGGCGACGCCCAGTCCTGCCGCCACCAGCCCTCTCAGCGTCTCCGCCTCCTCTCCCTCGAAGGCGATCCTCGGCTTGAAGCCGGCCTCCTGGCAGAGGTCGTCCGTGATGCGGCGCAGGCCGTAGCCGGGCTCCAGGGTGACGAAGGACTCCTCGGCGGCCTCGGCGAGGCGCACCCGCCTGCGGGCCGCGAGGGGGTGATCGGCGGGGACCACGAGCCGTAGCTTCTGTTCGTCGAGGCGGCGGGCCACGAGGTCGGGGGCGTCCGGGACCGGGGAGGTCAGACACAGGTCCAGCTCCCCCGCCCGCAGGCGTTCGATCATCGCCTCGCCGTAGTTCTGGACCAGGCTGAAGCGGACACGGGGATGGTCGGCGCGGAAGGCCCGGATGAGGCCGGGGACCGTTTCCGAGCCCATGGTGTGCAGGAAGCCGAAGGCGACCTTGCCGGTGGCCGGGTCGGCGTCCGCGCGGACCTCGTCCGCGGCGCGCTGGATCTCGGCGAGGGCGCGTTCGGCGGAGGCGAGGAAGGTGCGGCCCGCGGGGGTGAGGGAGACCGTGCGGCCGATCCTGGCGAACAGGTCGACGCCGAGGTCCTGTTCCAGGCGGACCATGGCGCGCGAGAGGGTCGACTGGGGTACGTCCATCTCCTGCGCGGCGCGGGTGACGTGCTCGGTGCGGGCCACACCGGCGAAGTAGGCGAGCCGCGGGGCCAGCACCATCACCATGTCTTCTGTGTCACTGGATGGTGACAGGCGCGCCTGTGACCTCTGCTGATGCTCCATGGGAACGATTATGGCGAATCCATGCATTGGACGGATGAGCGGAGTCGTACGTAACTTCGAAGCATGCCTGCCAGTACCGAGGCGCCCACCCGCGTGGGCGCCGTATCTCCCGCCTCTGCCGCCTCTGCCGTCGTCGATTCCCGTCTGACCCCGGGTGGCCCCGGCTACCGCCGGATGAGCTTCGCCCTCTTCCTCGCCGGTGTCGCGACCTTCGCGCTGCTGTACTCCACGCAGGCCCTTCTCCCGCTGATCTCGGGCGACTTCGGGGTGGCGGCGAGCGAGGCGAGCTGGACGGTGGCGGCGGCGACCGGTGGTCTGGCCCTCTTCGTGCTGCCGATGAGCGCCCTGTCGGAGCGCTTCGGACGCCGTACGGTCATGACGGCGTCACTGGCGGTCGCGGTGACGGTCGGTCTCCTGGTCCCGTTCGCGCCCTCGCTGACCGCGCTGGTCGTGCTGCGGGCCGTGCAGGGGGCGGCCCTGGCGGGGCTGCCCGCCTCCGCGACGGCGTATCTCGCCGAGGAGGTCAGGCCGAAGGCGCTGGTCACGGCGATCGGGCTGTTCGTCGCCGGCAACAGCGTCGGCGGAATGAGCGGCCGGGTCATCACCGGCTGGGTCGCGCAGGAGTGGGGCTGGCGGGTGGCCGTGGGGGTCATCGGCGCGATCGCGGTGGCCTGCGCGGTGGCGTTCCGCCTTCTGCTGCCGGCGCCGAAGCACTTCGTGGCGGGCTCGCTGCGGCCGCGGGTGCTGCTCGGCACGGTCCGCGAACACCTGGGCGATCCGCTGCTGCGCCGCCTCTACGCGATCGGCGCGCTGTTCATGACGGTCTTCGGCGGCGTGTACACGGTGATCGGCTACCGGCTGACCGAGGCGCCCTTCTCGCTCCCCCAGGGCATCGTCGGCTCGATCTTCCTGGTCTACCTGGTGGGCACGGTGTCCGCGTCGACGGCGGGCCGGCTGGTCGGCCGCCTGGGCCGCCGGGGCGCGCTGTACGCGGCGGGCGGTACGACGGCGGCCGGCCTGGTGCTCTCCCTGGCCGGCTCCCTGGCGCTGGTCCTGCTGGGCCTGGTCCTGATCACCGGCGGCTTCTTCGCCGGACACGCGGTGGCGTCCTCGGCAGTCAGCAAGACGGCCACCCACGGCCGCGCCCAGGCCTCGGCCCTCTACCAGTCCGCCTACTACATCGGCTCCAGCGCGGGCAGCACGGTCGGCGCGCTCGCCTTCCACGCGGGCGGCTGGACCGGGACGGTCGGGGTCGGACTGCTGGCGGTGCTCGGCGTGGTGTCGATCACCGTCCTTGGTACGCGTGCGGCGAGGGCCGACCAGGCACATTCCTGACGTCCGCCCGAAGGGCGGGCCGCGCGGCGCCTGGTGCGTGCGATCGCAAGGCGCCGGAGCGCGCTCGTGGCGGAGCCACGTGCGTGGTTCGGCAACGCGGCGAGCGTGCGTGCCAGGCGCCGCGCGGCAGGCAGGAATGTGCCTGGCCGGCCCCAGGGCCCAGCAGCGGGTCGCGACGGCCTGAGCCGCACATCCCCTTTCCCCCCGGTCGAGGTCGGTCGACCGGGGGGAACGGTTTGTCCGGAGGGTGTGCTGCACACGGCCTCCCACCTGGGTGTTCGTCCGCTCCAGGGGCCGTTGTCAGTGGGCTGCGGTAGTTTCCGAGTAGTGGGCGCAAAGGCGCGGCACAGCACGGCCACAGGGGTGGGTGGACGATGACGGACGCTACGGCTACGACGACGGACCTCGACGTCAGGCTCGAGAAACACCGAACGGAGCTGACGGGGTACTGCTACCGCATGCTCGGTTCCTCCTTCGAGGCCGAGGACGCGGTGCAGGACACGCTGGTGCGGGCCTGGCGGAGCTACGACAAGTTCGAGGGCCGCTCCAGCCTCCGCTCCTGGCTGTACCGCATCGCGACGAACGTCTGCCTGGACATGCTGACCGCGGGCAACAAGCGCGCCCGTCCCATGGACCTCTCGGAGTCGACCCCCCTCGCCCAGGCCGCCCTCTCCCCCCGCCCCGACCACACCTGGCTGGAGCCGATGCCGGACAACCGCATCCTGCCGACGGTCGAGGACCCGGCGGAGGCGGCGGTCGCCAAGGAGACCGTGCGCCTCGCCTTCATGGCCGCCCTCCAGCAGCTGCCGCCCAAGCAGCGCGCGGTGCTGATCCTGCGCGAGGTGCTGGCGTGGAAGGCGAGCGAGGTCGCCGAACTGCTCGACACCTCCGTCGCCTCGGTCAACAGCGCCCTCCAGCGGGCCCGCGCCACCCTCGCCGAGCGGGAGGAGCACGGCGCCGACGCGGCCGTGTCCGACCCGCTGAACGAGGAGCAGCAGAGACTCCTGGACCGCTATGTGAAGGCGTTCGAGGGGTACGACATGACGGCGCTGACGGCCCTCCTCCACGAGGACGCCATCATGACGATGCCGCCGTTCGACCTCTGGCTGACGGGCCACGACGACATCACGGGCTTCATGACGACCCTGGGCTCGGCCTGCGAGGGATCACGTCTGGTGCCGGTGCAGGTCAATGGCCTGCCGGGGTTCGCCCAGTACAAGCCGGACCCGGAGAAGGGTGGTCACACGCCCTGGGCGGTACAGGTGCTGGAGATCTCAGACGGCCGGCTCACCGGGTTCCACTTCTTCCTCGACACCCAGCGTTGGTTCCCCCTGTTCGGACTGCCCCTCCACCTCGAAGCGGAGGCCGACGAGGTCAAGGAGGGCGTGTAGGCCGGGGTCGGGGTCACGGAGCCTGATCCGGCCCCCGTCGCGCCGGGCCGCGAGCTGGAGCCGGGCGAGCAGCTCGACCGTGCCGAGCCCCGGCGGCCCGAGCCCGGCGACATCGCAGACCACCACCCCGGCACGGGTCGTCCGCAACAGCGCACGGACCTCGTCGCTCAGCCCCGTCACCTCGTCCCGGGTGACGGGGCCGGCCAGCACGAGTACAGCGGGTGTCATGGCGTCCACGATCGGTAGACCGGGCGGGCGGGCGCAACTCATCGGCCGACGCCCTGTCCGCGCGGGCAGGATCACGTTGACCTGCGGGCCGCCTTCCCGCGAGGGTTACCTGTATGCGCCACCCATCAGCACCTCCCTGGATATGCCACGCCCTCCTCACGCTTGAGGAGTCTCCGTGCAGGGAGTGCTGACCGGCTTCGCGGTCATCGCGGTGGTCATCGGGGTCGGGTATGTCATCGGTCTGCGCGGCTACCTCGGCGACCAGGGCCGGGAGGTCCTGACCAAGCTGGCCTTCCATGTGGCGTCCCCGGCCCTGCTGTTCACCACGCTGGCGCGGGCCGACCTGTCGGTGATCTTCTCCAGCCGTCTCCTGGTCACCGCGCTCAGCACGGCAGCGGCGGCGGGTGTCTTCGTGGCGGTGGGTGTCGTACGGGGCTGGGGGCTGGGCCGTACGACGATCGGCGCGCTGTGCTCGTCCTATGTCAACTCCGGCAATCTCGGCATCCCGATCGCGGTCTACGTCCTCGGCGACGCGTCACTCGTGGCGCCGGTTCTGCTGTTCCAGCTGGTGGGGGTGACCCCGATCGCGCTGACGGTGCTGGACCTGGCGTCGGGCGAGGGGGAGAAGGGGCCACTGTGGCGGAGACTGCTGGCCCCGCTCCGCAATCCGATCGCGGTGGGCTCGCTGACCGGCGTGGCGGTCTCGGCGGCCGGTCTCAAGGTCCCGGCCCCCGTCATGGACCCCCTGACCCTGATCGGCGGCATGTCGGTCCCGGCCGTCCTCCTCGCCTTCGGCATCTCCCTGTGCGGCAGCACGATGCCCGGCCGGGGCCCGGACCGACAGCTGGTCCTGCTCTCGGTTGCGCTGAAGTCGGTGGGGCAGCCCGCGGCGGCCTGGGCACTGGCGGCCGGGGTCTTCGGCCTGCACGGGGCCCAACTCCTCGACGTGGTGGTGACGTCGGCCCTGCCGGCCGCGCAGAACCTCTACACGTACGCCTCCACCTACGGCGTGGGCGAGCGGTTGGCCCGGGACTCGATCCTGGTGTCGACGGTGTTGTCGGTACCGGTGCTGGTGGGGGTGGCGGCGTTGCTCGGCTGACTCAGGTCTCGGGGAACTCGCTGGTGTCGATGACGAGGTCGAACGGCGCCGGGATGGTGAGAAGTTCGCCGAACTTCGCCACGGCCAGGGGGCGGTAGACGTCTCCCTGGGGCTCGCCGTAGAGCGTCGCGGTGGGACCTTCGGGCGCCCAGCGGTCGACGAGGAGGTAGAGCGGGATGCCCGCGGAGGCGTAGGCGGCCGGCTTGCTCACGCGGTCGTGGCGGGCGTTCTTCCTGGAGGTGACCTCCACGACCAGTTCGGCGACGGCACCCGGCAGGTAGGAGTCCGCCTCGGTGCACTCCTGAACCGGGGCGACCAGGATGTCCGGGATGAACATGCCCAGCCGCGACGGGACTGCGATGGCCTGGGTCTGGAAAATCTCCCAGTCCTCAGGGATCACGGAGTACAGGCGACGCTGGATACGGGCCGCGATCACGTTGTGGCGGGGCGCGGGAGCGGGTGACACGGTGATGATCCCCTCAATGATCTCCACCTTGCTGCCCTCTGGCCATTCCATCTCCTCCCAGAACCGGACGAGGTCGTCCCAGCTCTGCTCGGGGTCGTGGCCCACGGTGAGTGCGCTCATGGCGGTCTCCTATCGGTGCGTCACCGAGTCCAGCATGCCGAACGGGACCGGCGGCGGTCCACCGATCCCGTTCACCCGAAAGTGGAAGTACCTGGTCAGGCGATACGTTCCAGCACCACCGGGGACGCCGTGAAGGCCGTCCCCGTCGCCCCGATGTCGTAGGAACCCTCGACCGCCTGGAGGGCGTACTCGAAGCGCTCCGGGGTGTCGGTGTGCAGGGTCAGCAGGGGCTGGCCCTCGGTCACCGTGTCGCCCGGCTTGGCGTGCAGTTCCACGCCCGCGCCCGCCTGGACCGGGTCCTCCTTGCGGGCACGCCCCGCGCCGAGGCGCCAGGCGGCGACGCCGATGCCGTAGGCGTCGAGTCGGGTCAGGACGCCCGAGGCTCCCGCCTTGATCACGTGCTGTTCGCGGGCCACCGGCAGCTCCGCGTCCGGGTCGCCGCCCTGCGCCGCGATCATCCGGCGCCACACGTCCATCGCCGAGCCGTCGGCCAGGGCCTTCGCGGGGTCGGCGTCGCGGACGCCCGCCGCGTCGAGCATCTCGCGGGCCAGCGCGAGGGTCAGTTCCACCACGTCCGAGGGTCCGCCGCCCGCCAGGACCTCGACCGACTCGCGTACCTCCAGCGCGTTGCCCGCCGTCAGGCCGAGGGGCGTGCTCATGTCCGTCAGGAGCGCGACCGTCTTCACGCCGTGGTCCGTGCCCAGGCTCACCATCGTGGACGCCAGTTCCCGGGCGTCCTCGATGGTCTTCATGAAGGCGCCGGTGCCGACCTTCACGTCCAGGACCAGCGAGCCCGTCCCCTCCGCGATCTTCTTCGACATGATCGAGGAGGCGATCAGGGGGATGGCCTCGACCGTCCCCGTGACGTCACGCAGGGCGTACAGCTTCTTGTCGGCCGGAGCCAGACCGTCGCCCGCCGCGCAGATCACCGCGCCGGTGGTGTCGAGGACGTTCAGCATCTCCTCGTTGGACAGCAGCGCGCGCCAGCCCGGGATCGACTCCAGCTTGTCCAGCGTGCCGCCGGTGTGGCCGAGGCCGCGGCCCGAGAGCTGGGGGACGGCCGCGCCGCAGGCCGCCACCAGGGGCGCCAGCGGGAGCGTGATCTTGTCGCCGACGCCGCCCGTGGAGTGCTTGTCGGCCGTCGGCCGGGACAGGGACGAGAAGTCCATGCGCTCGCCGGAGGCGATCATCGCGGCGGTCCAGCGGGCGATCTCGCGGCGGTTCATGCCGTTGAGCAGGATCGCCATCGCGAGCGCGGACATCTGCTCGTCGGCGACCTCCCCGCGGGTGTACGCGTCGATGACCCAGTCGATCTGCTCGTCGCTGAGTTCACCGCGGTCGCGCTTGGTGCGGATGACGGAGATGGCGTCCATGGCCATGCAGGGCTTTCCTTCCGGGAATTACTTGGTGAGATGCCCCGGCCCGAAGGCCTGCGGCAGCATCTCCGACAGCGGCAGGATGCCCGCCGGGGTCTCCAGGAGCAGGTCCGGGCCGCCGAACTCGTACAGCAGTTGCCGGCAGCGGCCGCAGGGGACGAGGATCTCGCCCCGGCCGTCCACGCACGTGAAGTGGGTGAGACGGCCGCCGCCGGTGTTCTGCAGCTCCGAGACCAGACCGCACTCGGCGCACAGGCCGAGGCCGTACGAGGCGTTCTCGACGTTGCAGCCGGTGACCGTACGGCCGTCGTCGACCAGGGCGGCGACGCCGACCGGGTAGCCGGAGTACGGGGCGTACGCCCGGGACATGGCGTCCCGGGCCCGCTCGCGCAGCGACTCCCAGTCGACGTCGGACGGCGGGGTCACTTGCCCTGGCCCTTCCGGTAGCGCATGCCGTCCGCCTTGGGCATCCGCAGGCGCTGCGCGGACAGCGACAGCACCAGCAGCGTGACGACGTACGGGGTGGCGCCCACGAAGTCGCTCGGTACCTCGTCGGTGACCAGGTACCAGACCAGGACGCCCGCGGCCACCATGAGGCTGATGCCGCCCTGCCAGTGCGCCTTCTTGTACAGCTTCCAGCCGGCCATCGCCAGGAGCAGCACGAACAGCAGGAGCAGCAGCGCGTGGACGGTCTCGCCGCCGTTGCGCAGCTGGAGTGCGTCGGAGTAGCCGAACAGGCCCGCGCCCATGGCGAGTCCGCCGGGCCGCCAGTTGCCGAAGATCATGGCGGCGAGGCCGATGTAGCCGCGTCCGCCGGTCTGGCCCTCCAGGTAGGTGTGCGAGGTGACCAGGGCCAGGAAGGCGCCGCCGAGGCCGGCGAGGCCGCCGGAGACCGCCACGGCCATGTACTTGTACTTGTAGACGTTGACGCCGAGGGACTCGGCGGCGATCGGGTTCTCGCCGCAGGAGCGCAGCCGCAGGCCGAACGGGGTGCGCCACAGCAGCCACCAGCTGCCGACGAACAGCACGAACGCCAGGACCGTCACGATGGACAGGTTGGTGAACAGGCCGCCGAGGATGCCCGCGATGTCGGAGATCAGGAACCAGTGGTGGTTCTCGACGGAGTGCAGACCGCTGGACAGGCCCGGGACGTCGAAGCTGGGCAGTGAGTCCACGGGCGGGGACTGCTTGGGGTTGCCGCCCGCTTCCGCCGCCTTGCCGTCCACGAAGAAGAGCTTGGCGAGGTACTGGGTGGTGCCGAGGGCGAGGAGGTTGATCGCGACACCGGAGACGATGTGGTCGACTCCGAAGGTGACGGTCGCGACCGCGTGCAGCAGGCCGCCCAGGACGCCGAAGCCGACGCCGCACAGCAGGCCGAGCCAGGGGCTGGACTGCCAGCCGATCCAGCCGGCGCCGAAGGTGCCGAGGATCATCATGCCCTCGAGGCCGATGTTGACCACGCCGGACCGCTCGGACCACAGACCGGCCAGACCGGCGAGGCCGATCGGCACGGCGAGGCTGAGCGCCGCGGAGACCTGGCCCTCGGAGGTGAGCTGGTCGGAGCCGGAGATGACGCGGACCGCTGCGACGAGCAGCAGCGCACCGGCGACGATCATGAGGATCTGGCCGAGCGAGCGGCCCGACCGGGTGGCGGTGTCCGCCTTGGGTGCCGCGGGGGGCGGCGTGTGGGTCGTCGTGGCAGTCATCACGCCACCTCCTGCTTCTGGGTCGGGGCTGCGGCCTGGGCGGCGAGCTCGGCGCCGACCCGCTGCTGCTGGCGCTTGAGTCCGTAACGGCGTACGACTTCGTAGGCGATGACGACGGACAGGACAATGACGCCCTGGATCACGCCGAGGATCTCCTTGTCGTAGCCCTCGAACTCCAGGTGGTTGGTGGTGCGCTCCAGGAAGCCCCACAGCAGCGCGCCCAGCGCGATGCCGACCGGGTTGTTGCGGCCGAGCAGGGCGATGGCGATACCGGTGAAGCCGATGCCTACGGGGAAGTCGTTGCTGAACTGGTGGCTGTCGTTGAGCAGCGTCGGCATGCCGATCAGGCCGGCCACCGCGCCCGAGATGAGCATGCTGGTGGCGATCATCTTCTTGACCGAGACACCGCTCGCGGCAGCGGCGCTCTCGGACTGGCCGACGGTGCGCAGGTCGAAGCCGAAGCGGGTGCGGCCGAGCACGAACCAGTACGCGATGCCGACGAGTACGGCGATGACGATGAAGCCCCACAGTTCGCCCGCGGCGCCGGTGTCGATCTGGAAGAAGTACGAGGACGACGGCAGCGGCTTGGTGGAGACGACCGTGCCGCCGGCCTGGAGCTCGGCGAGCTTTCCGGGCTGGAGCAGGTAGGCGATGATCGCGGTGGCGATCGCGTTGAGCATGATCGTCGAGATGACCTCGCTGACGCCGCGGGTCACCTTGAGGATGCCCGCGATGCCCGCCCATACGGCGCCGGTGCCCATGGCGCACAGGATGATCAGCGGGATGGAGATCCAGCCGGGCGTGGTCAGCGCGCCGCCGAGGACGGCGGCGAAGAACGCGGCGATGCGGTACTGGCCGTCGACGCCGATGTTGAACAGGTTCATGCGGAAGCCGATGGCCACCGCGACACCCGCGAGGTAGTACGTCGTCGCCTTGTTGAGGATGTAGACCTGGCTGTCGCTGGCGGAGCCGTAGGTCAGCATGTCGCTGAAGGCGGCGCCCGGGTTCTTGCCGGTCGCGAGGATCACCAGGGTGGTGACGACGAGCGCGGCGACGAGCGCAAGCAGCGGGGCCGCGATGCCGAGGAGCAGCCGCTCCTTGTCGATGCGTTGGGTCAGCTTGTTCATCGGGCGTCGTCCTCGTGGTCCTCGGCGGAGTCCTCTGCGTGCTCCAGGTGGCCGGTGGCCGCACCGGTCATGGCGGAGCCCAGCTCCTCGGGGGTGATGGTGGCGGGGTCGGCGTCGGCGACCAGTCGGCCGCGGTACATCACCCGCAGGGTGTCGGACAGGCCGATGAGCTCGTCCAGGTCGGCGGAGATCAGCAGCACGGCCAGGCCCTCACGGCGGGCCTCGCGGATGTGGTCCCAGATCGCGGCCTGCGCGCCGACGTCCACACCGCGGGTGGGGTGGGCGGCGATGAGCAGCTTGGGCGCGTGGCTCATCTCGCGGCCGACGATCAGCTTCTGCTGGTTGCCGCCGGACAGGGAGGCGGCGGTGACGTCGATGCCGGGGGTGCGGACGTCGTACGCCTTGATGATGCGCTCGGTGTCGGTGCGGGCGGCCTTGATGTCGAGCAGCTGGCCGCGGGAGTTGGGCTTCTCGGTGACATGGCCGAGGATGCGGTTCTCCCACAGCGGGGCTTCGAGGAGCAGGCCGTGGCGGTGGCGGTCCTCGGGGATGTAGCCGACGCCGGCCTCGCGGCGGCGGCGGGTGGGGATGTGGGAGATGTCGGTGCCGTCGAGGGTGACCGTGCCGGAGTCGGGGTCGCGGATGCCCATGATGGCCTCGACCAGTTCGGACTGGCCGTTGCCCTCCACGCCGGCGATCCCGAGGACCTCGCCCTTGTGGATGGTGAAGGAGATGTCGTCGAGGATGATCCGCTCGATGCCGTCGAGGTCGGTCTGGGCCAGGCGCAGACCGTCCAGCTTCAGCAGCGGGACGCCGGTGACCGTGGACTCCTCGGTCTCCGGGGTGGGCAGTTCGCTCCCGACCATCAGCTCGGCGAGCTGCTTGGAGGTGGTGCCGGCGGGTTCGACCGTGCCGACGGTGGTGCCGCGGCGGATGACGGTGATCTCGTCGGCCACCGACAGGACCTCGCCGAGCTTGTGCGAGATGAAGATGACGGTGAGGCCCTCGGCCTTGAGCTCGCGCAGGTTGTCGAAGAGGGCGTCGACCTCCTGCGGCACGAGGACGGCGGTGGGCTCGTCGAGGATCAGGGTCTTGGCGCCGCGGTAGAGGACCTTGAGGATCTCCACGCGCTGGCGGTCGGCGACGCCGAGCTCCTCAAGGAGGACGTCGGGCCGTACGTTCAGGCTGTACGCGTCGGAGATCTCCCTGATCTTCGCGCGGGCCTTGGCGCCGATGCCGTACAGCTTCTCCGCGCCCAGGACGACGTTCTCCAGGACCGTGAGGTTGTCGGCGAGCATGAAGTGCTGGTGCACCATGCCGATGCCACGGGCGATGGCGTCGGCGGGGGTGTGGAAGGTGACCGTCTCGCCGTTCACCGTGATGGTGCCCTCGTCCGGCTGCTGCATGCCGTAGAGGATCTTCATCAGGGTGGACTTGCCGGCACCGTTCTCACCGCACAGGGCGTGCACGGTGCCCGTGCGGACGGTGATGTCGATGTCCTTGTTGGCCACGACGCCGGGGAATCGCTTGGTGATGCCGCGCAGTTCGACGGCAGCGGGAGGGCTGGACGCGTTGATGGCGCACTCTCCTCGGGGAAAAGGGGCTGCGTAGGGGAGGGCAGGCGTCGGTGACGCTAGCGCGGCAACTCCGTGCTACACGCGTAGAGTTGACACATTGTTATGGCTCGACGAGGGGGTTGTCGAGGCCCCCTCGTCGAGCCCGGGTTCCGGCGGGAACCGTCAGGTCAGCTGGTCTTGACCTTGATGGTGCCGTCGACGATCTTCTTCTTCGCCTCGTCCAGCTTGGGCTGGATGTCGTCGATGAAGCCACCGCTGGTGGACAGGGCGACACCGCCCTTGGCGAGCGAGTAGAGCTGGTTGCCGGTCAGCGGCTTGCCCTCGTGGACGGACTTGATGAAGTCGTAGACGCCGACGTCGACGTTCTTGACCATCGAGGTCAGGATCGAGTTCTTGAACTTGGCCAGACCCGGGATGTTGTACTGGTCCGAGTCCACGCCGATGGCCCAGGCGCCCTTGACGCCGGAGACGGCCTCGATCGAGCCGTTGCCGGAGGAGCCGGCCGCGGCGTAGATCACGTCAGCGCCGTTGTCGAGCATGCCGGACGCGGCTTCCTTGCCCTTGGCGGGGTCGGCGAAACCGGAGAAGTCCGAGCCATGGGTCAGGTACTGGACGTCGACCTTGACCTTGGGGTTGGTGTCCTTGACGCCCTGGGCGTAGCCCGCCTCGAACTTCTTGATCAGCGGGGTGTCCACGCCGCCGATGAAGCCGACGTGATCCTTCTTGGTCTTCAGCGCCGCGGCGACACCGGCCAGGTAGGAACCCTGTTCCTCGGTGAACGTGATGCTGTCGACGTTCTTGGCGTTCGCGACCGCGTCGATGAGGCCGAAGCTGACCTTCGGGTACTTGGCGGCGACCTTGTCGACCGAGGTGGCGTAGGAGAAGCCGACGGCGACGATCGGGTTGTAGCCCGCGTCGGCGAGGTCGGTCAGGCGCTGCTCGCGGTCGGCCTCGGTGTCGGAGCTCTTGGCGGTCAGCTCCTTGAGGGAGCCGCTGAACTCCTTCTGGGCCTTATCGGCACCGCGCGCGGCGGAGTCGTTGAAGGAACGGTCACCACGGCCGCCGACGTCGTAGGCGAGGCCGATCTTGATGCCGCCCTTGCCGCTGCCCGCGGAGGCGGACGAGGAGCTGTCGTCCTCGGAGGAGGTGCTGCCACAGGCAGTGGCAGTCAGTGCGAGAGCTGCGGTGGCGATACACGCAGCGGAAAGCTTGGCTACCCGGCGCACGGGAGGCTCCTTCACCTGACCTGAGCGCCTTGTCGGCGCTTCATGTGAGCACCATGCCAGTGCCCGGGCCTGTACGCCCCTGCGGCGTTGGCTTCGCGGCATCGTAACGCGCGTAGATGTCGGAAACAGACCTCTTCCAAAGCCGTTATCGATTCGAGGCAAACAGGGTCTGAACTCAGGCTCTTCGGCCTTGGCACACCGGGATTTCGATGTGCGCACAATTGGCTTACGACCATGTTGCGCCGGTCGGCGGAACGGCCCCCGAGGGGGCCGTCCGTCACGCTCGGATCACTGAGCGGCGTCCAGCAGGGCCGCCGCCGTGAACATCTCCACACCGACGGTGATGGCGGACTCGTCGGCGTCGAAGTCGCCCTGGTGAAGGTCGCGCACGGTCCGCTCCCCCGGCGTACGCACTCCGAGGCGGGCCATGGCACCGGGGACGTGCTGCAGGTACCAGGAGAAGTCCTCGCCGCCGAGGCTCTGCTCGGTGCTCTCGACGGAGTCGGCCCCGCGCCGGGCGGTCATGGCGTCGCGCATCAAGTCGGTGACGCCCTCGTCGTTGACGACGGGCGGGACACCGCGCACGTAGTTGATCTCGGACTTGGCCCCGTGCAGATTGGCGACCTCGTCGATCGCGGCAACCACGATGTCCGGGGCCTGCCGCCAGGTGTCGAGGTCCAGGCAGCGCACGGTCCCGGAGAGCTCGGCGTGCTGCGGGATCACATTCGGCGCATGCCCCGACTCGATGCGCCCCCAGGTCACGGCGAGCCCGGCCCGCGTGTCCACCCGTCGCCCGACGATGGCGGGCACGTCGGTGACGACGCGGGCCGCGGCGGTGACGAGGTCGGTGGTGAGGTGGGGCCGGGCGGTGTGCCCACCGGGCCCGTCGAGGGAGATCTCCAGCCGGTCGCAGGCGGAGGTGATGGCGCCGGTCCTGAGCCCGACCTTCCCGGCGTCGACCCGCGGGTCGCAGTGCACGGCGAGGATCTTGCCGACGCCCTCCAGCACCCCGCAGTCGATGGCGTCGGCGGCACCGCCGGGCAGCACTTCCTCGGCGGGCTGGAAGAGCAGCCGCACGGGCCGCGGCAGCAGCCCACGCTTGTGCAGGTCGGCGAGGACGAGCCCGGCCCCGAGCACGACGGTCGTGTGAACGTCATGCCCGCAGGCATGCGCCCGATCAGGCACGGTCGACCGGTACGAGCACTCGCTCTTCGTGTCCGGGATGGGCAGGCCGTCGATGTCGGCGCGCAGGGCGAGCATGGGCCGCTCGCCGTCCCACTCCCCGATGTCACACACGAGCCCGGTCCCGACGGCGAGCACGCGCGGCTTCAGTCCGGCCCTCTCCAGCCGTTCCTTGATCGCCGCGGTGGTGCGGAACTCCTGGTTGCCGAGCTCCGGGTGCATGTGCAGGTCGCGTCGGAAGTGGACGAGTTCGGCGTGCAGCGCGTCGCTGAGCACGCCGGGGAGCATGGCTTCCCCGGGCAGATCGACCTCGGACTCCAGTGACATCAGTTGCTTCACCCTCTAAAGGGTAGGACGCCGGGGCGACCAACCGACCCGCGATCAACAAAACTTCAACCCACACAGGGCAGAAAATCTGGCCGCTCGACGCATGGACGTGATTTGAGGTGGGTAGGAACCTCTTTTCCCACACATACCATGCCTCCGCTCCCGCATGCCGATCTGTTCACCTTTCGGAACTCCACGGAGGCGGAATCGGATCGAGGTCCCGGAAGCATCACCACCACGTGACGATTGCGCCACGCAGCGCGATCGACGGGCGTGAGCCGGGCAACCTTCCCCGCATGAACGCGTGCGGATGCGGCGAGGACCAAATTCCCTGGATGCTGGCGAAATTCGGTTTCCTGGGCTCGGCGGCGCTGATCCTGGGAATACTGATCACCATGATCGCGGCGGGCTGGCTGCTGTCCTCGCTGGTGTGGCTGGTACGCCGACGCCACACACCGGCACCGGCACCGGCGCCGATCGACGAAGCCTCGCAGCATCCTCTGGCGGGATTCACCTGGACGGACGAGCCGCCCCGCGGGGGCTGAGCCCTGCCGAGTCCCGCCTCAAGCCGCGGCCAGTTCGCACCACACGTACTTGCCCCGGTTGCCCTGCCTGGACAAGGGCTGCCATCCCCACAGATCCGCGCATGCCTTGACCAAGGCCAATCCCCGCCCCTCCTCCGCCTCCCCCATGGCGTGCAACGCACCGGGCGGCTGGGGAGGTTCAGGGTCCGCGTCCCACGCCCCGATCCGCAGCACCCCCGCCGACCAGCGCACCCTGAGGGCGGCCGACCCTTTCGTGTGCAGTACGGCATTGGAGACCAGCTCGGCCGCGAGGAGCTCGGCGGTGTCGGTCAGACGGATCAGGCCATGCATCGTGAGGATGAGCCGGAGAGTACGGCGGGCGACGGTGACGGCTCGGACGTCGTTCGGGATGTACAGGGTGTACTCCCAGGGGGCGTTTTCGGGCATGGCTCAACTCCAGCTCTCCAGGTGGCTTCGGGCGGTGGCAGTGCCGCAGCCGTCGTGGCAGGACGGGGCGGTGCGCTTCCGGGATCCCGGCGATTCCGCAGCGTGTGCGTCGCGTCACCGACGGTAGGGCTAATTGTTTAAATTCCGCAAGCCGATCGCGTAGTGTGACGCCCGAACGAGTAGTGCCCACAGGGGCCTTGGGAGGAACAGTCATGGCACTGAGGGCCGAGCCGACAGCACGTCAGGCGCGGCTGGCGGTCGAACTGCGCCGCCTCCGCGACGCAGCAGGGCTCACCGCCCGCGAAGCGGCAGCCCTGCTTGGGGTGACTGCTCCGGTCATCAGCCAGATCGAGTCGGGCATCGCGGGGGTGAGCGAGAAGCGCCTACGCCGGCTCGCGACCCACTACGCATGCACAGACAGTGAGTTCGTCGACGCTTTGGTCTCGATTGCCACCGACCGGACAGCAGGTTGGTGGGAGAAGTACCGGGGCCAGCTTCCCACGTTGTACCTGGATCTCGCCGAGCTGGAACACCACGCCACCTACCGACATGACGTGGAGTTCCTCCACATTCCAGGCCTCCTCCAGACAGCGGAGTACGCCCGCGCCATGTTCTCCTACCAGGTCCCGCGGCTGCCGGACGAGGATCTGGAGCTGCGCGTCCATCACCGAATGGCACGCAAGGCCGTGCTCGAACGCCCATCCCCGCTGCCCTACAAGGCAGTGGTCCACGAGGCTGCGCTGCGCATCAGGGTAGGCGGCCGCACCGCCGCACGGACTCAGCTCAGACGCGTTCTGGAGTTCTCCGAAGCCGAACACGTCACCGTGTGCGTCATCCCTTTCGAGCTGGACGACTTCGCGGGCGCCTGGAGCGCCATGATGTACGCCGGTGGTGCCGTACCGAAGCTGGACACTGCTGTACGCGACGCACCGCACGGAACGGCCTTCATCGACTCAGAAGCCCAACTGGCTGTCTTTCGAACGCTTTTCCGTAAAGTAGAAGCTGACGCTCTCGGCCCAGAACCCTCTCGTGACTTCATCCACCGGCTGGCGAAAGAACTGTGAGACACACAATGACGACGCCCGACAACTGGCGTAAGTCCTCCTACTCCGGCGGAGGCGAGGGCAACAACTGCGTGGAGATCGCAACCCGCACCACCCACATAGCGATCCGCGACTCCAAGACCCCGACCAGGGCAACCCTCACCTTCCCGACCGGAACCTTCACGGCCTTCCTCGAAGCCCTCAAGTCCCTGGACTGCACCGCCCGCTGACCGCCAGGGAAACTCCACGCGGCGCTCCGTAACTTCCCACCCGCCGCCCCGAGACCCCCCGCTAGGGTGCAGCGAGTGAACGCCGAGACCCCCGACTTCATACGGGCCACCCGAACCGCGTACGACACGATCGCCGAGCCCTACACCGAGCAGTTCTCCGACTGGGCCGGCATCCCCACGCTGGACAGAGCCCAGATCACCGGCTTCGCGGAGTTGGTGAAGGAGCAGAGCAAGGGCCCGGTGGCCGACATCGGCAGCGGCCCGGGACACGTGACCGCGGCACTCCACGAACTCGGCGTCCGGGTCTTCGGCGTGGACGTCTCCCCGAAGATGGTGGAACTGGCCCGCAGAGCCCATCCGAACCTCCGCTTCCACGTGGGCTCGATGACGTCGCTGGACCTACCGTCGGAAACCCTGGGCGGCATCACCGCGCTGTACTCGATCATCCACGTCCCGGACGACCACCTCCCGACGGCCTTCGCGGAGTTCCACCGCGTCCTCGCCCCCGGCGCCCACGCCCTGATCGGCTTCCAGTACGAGCCCGGCGGCACCCACATGCACCTCGACGAACGCTTCGGCCACAAGATCTCCCTGGACTACTGGTTGCGCGCCCCGGAGACAGTCGCCGAGCCCCTCATCAAGGCAGGCTTCCAGGTGATCCTCCGGGTCCTCAGGGAGCCCCTCGGCGAGGAAAAGCTGTCCCGCGCATACCTGGTGGCGCAGAAACCGGCGTAGGACAGCATCAATTGAGCGACAGGCCGAAGCCCGCCAGGGCCGCCGGACCGAAGATCCGCTCGGGCGCTAACCTCCGACGCATGGCTCAATCCCCGCGTTCCCTGCAACTCATCACGCGGCTCGTTGACGGGCACATCTGCGCCTATGACCTGGCTGCCGATGCCAGGGGCGTGCTGTCGCCCGCGATGGTCTTTCGGCCAGCCCCCGAGGACGATGTCGTTGGCCACGCCGTTGCAGCTGGTCTTCGGCGCGCCTACTACACGACCCTCAACGCGGCCGTTTGCGTGACGGCAGACGGGGCCGAGCTCTGGCGGTCGCAGTTCGAGCCACAGTCAGATCAGCAATACGGACACCGGCCCAGCTGTGTGCTGTCGCGGGACGACCGTGTGGTGTGGGTCTACCGGCCCGACGCCATGGCTGACCGTAACCGCCCCGACCAGTGGGTCGCCTTGGACGCCGAGGCCGGAACGGTCATCGCGCAGGCGGATCTCCAGACCGTCGGGCACGGCGGACAGCAACTGCGGCACCCAGCGAGTGATCAGGTCCTCCTCGACGTGGGCGAAGGGCAGGACGGCTCGGTCATCTACCGTGCGTCGCTGACCGGGGACCGGATGGACCTCTTCTGCTATCCCTGGAGCGAGCGTTGCCTCATCGACCTGTCGCCCGACGGACACCACTTCATGACCGTTCACCACGAGCAGGCCGACGTCGCCATCCACACGTACCCCGACGGCGAGGTGACGTTCGCCCTCCCCGTCGACGCCTTCGGACACGACCCGGACGAGATCTACGTGGAATGGAGTGGCGGGTACTTGAGTCCGGACACTGCCATCGTCACCCTCGTCGGCGAAACCGAGGACGAGCAGGAGTGGTTCCGTCACTACCGCGTCGATGTGCGCTCGGGCCAAGTCCGCACTGAGTTCGACGCGCACTCTGCCAATCCCTACGACATCCAGCCCCTTGGCGACGGAACCTGGCTCACCACAGACGCATCCGGTCACCCGAGCCGCTGGACCGACTCATAAAAGTCCCGGGCCGCAAACCCTTCAAGCACAGGACATCTACGGACTACCGACAAAGGCAGCAGAGGTAAAGTAAGATTTCATCTACGTTAGGATAGATCTACGTTAGATGCGAGGTCGCTTCGTGAAGTTCCATGGTCGGGCCGCAGATCTTGAACTGTTGACTGAGCAGCTCGCATCGGTGACAGAAGGTCGTGGGACCACTCGGGGACGAGCTGTGATCATGACTGGTCGGCGCCGGGTGGGAAAGTCACGGCTGGTTCAGGAGTTCTGCGACCGCTCGGGACTGCCGTACGTGGTGTTTCAGGCCACCCGCGGGCGCAACCCCGTGACGGAGCGTGCCGAGTTTGCCGCAGCTCTGGCGCAGTCCCCGCTGCCGGAGGCGGAGCTGGTCGCCGGTCTCCAGGCACAGGACTGGAACCAGGCCTTGCGCTCGCTGGCGCTCGCGGTCGCCGATGACTCACCCAGCATCGCGGTAATCGACGAGGTGCCCTGGCTGGTCGAGCAGGATCAGGAGTTCGAGGGCGCACTGCAGACCGTCTGGGACCGTCATCTGTCCTCCAAGCCGGTGCTGCTCCTGCTCGTCGGCAGCGATGTGTCGGTGATGGAGGCGTTGCAGTCTTACGGGCGGCCGTTCTTCGGTCGGGCGACGAAAATGACCGTCTACCCCCTCAACCTGGCCGACGTGCAGACCATGACCGAGTTGAACGCGGCAGACGCCATGGATGCCCAGCTGATCACGGGAGGTTTTCCGGAGATCGTGCAGTCGTGGCGTCCGGGAATGAGTCGCGTCGACTTTCTCCGGGCTTCCGTCGCCAACCCCCTCTCTCCCTTGCTGGTGGCCGGCGAGCTGTCCCTCTTGGGTGAGTTCCCCGAAGCGTCGCACTCACGGGCCGTCCTGGAAGCAGTAGGCAGTGGTGAGCGCACGTTCAGCGCGATCGCGGCACAAGCCGGTGGTGGCGGAGCGCTGCCGTCCGGCACACTTTCCCCGCTGCTGACGACCTTGCAGGCCAAGCGGGTTCTGGCGGCTGATCTCCCGCTGTCCGTCAAACCGGACAGCAGGAACAAGCGGTATCGGATCGCTGACCCGTACCTGCGGTTCTGGCTGGCCTTCCTGCAGCGCGCGATCCCGCTCATCGAGCGCGGGCGTGGTGACGTGGCGCTGGAACGCATCGAACGATCCTGGACCACCTGGCGTGGTCGTGCGGTCGAGCCGCTGATTCGCGAGTCATTGCTGCACCTGCTTCCGGACGACGAGTGGCCCGAGACCGAGGCCATCGGCGGCTGGTGGAACCGGCAGAACAATCCCGAGATCGACCTCATCGGCGCCGACCGCGAACCAGTGGCCCGGCAGGTGCACTTTGTCGGGTCGATCAAGTGGCTCGAGAACCAGTCTTTCGGCCGCCATGAGTACGACGCTCTCGTCCGGGACATGCTTGCCGTCCCCGGCGCCGGTCCCGACACCGCACGTGTCGTGGTCTCACGCTGCGGAGTGACAGACGGTCTGCCGCTGACCGCGTATTGGGGGCCGGAGGATCTCGTACGGGCATGGCGACCCCGGTAGCCCTATCGGAAGGGAATGTTGAGCCAGAGACTGCCGGCTTCCCGGGTCAGGGTCCTGTGGACGGGGGGACTTATAGCAGCGAGCTGCGTTGTACCCGCCCTCGAACGGTGGCCTCCGCTTCCGGCAGGCTGGAGTAACGCGTGCTCGGACCCCAGCGGGCCATGCAGGAGGCGCGGCTCACGTCCCAGGCGTCGGCGGAGGTGACGTGCTGCCCGTCACCGAGGATGTGGTCGGCGCGCATACGGGCCTCGTAGCGAGTGACACGGCCAATGAGGTAGGCGGAGTTCCCCGGCAGGTAGGCCTACAGCTCGATGGGGCGGTAGGCGAGGGCCCTGTCCACTACCTCTTCCGCTGTCAGTTTAGGGTCGCTGTAATAGATCAGGTCAGTAATACTGGGATGAAAAATGCTCGACTTCAGTCCCTTAATGATTTGATCTTCTTCCTCCTCTGCGAGATTC
Source organism: Streptomyces canus (assembly GCF_030816965.1). Classification (NCBI taxonomy): domain Bacteria; kingdom Bacillati; phylum Actinomycetota; class Actinomycetes; order Kitasatosporales; family Streptomycetaceae; genus Streptomyces; species Streptomyces canus. The sequence goes on along the minus strand of NZ_JAUSYQ010000002.1, from coordinate 6,406,213 downwards.
GCGTCAATAAGCAACTGAACCGTGCGAACCAGTTCTTCGCGGGACGTGTTTACCACTATCTAGCATCATCCTTTCTAGCGGTAATTCCAGCTGGCCGAAATGGTACACCCCGGAGATACCGGCCCGCCTGCCACTATATTTCAGAGTCCCTCAGGGAGCGATGCCAGGAACGCCTCAACCTCGCACTTCTCATAGGTCGACAGATCGATCAGCAAGGTTACGGCGTCTTTTAGCTCTCGCGCAAGATCGGGATGAGCGGTCCATACTTCCGAGCTTCTCGTGACCACCGAATAAAGCAAGTCACCGTCGATGAAACCACCAGCAGGCTGTTTAAGCACTCCGTCCCGAAGAATCTCCACCGCCAGAGGGAGCAGCCACAGCAAGCCGACATCCTGGCCGATCAAACGTGCTAGCTCGTCGGGTTCCAGCGTTCCGATAGGTCGTCGGCGCCACTCATGAACTGTTCTGACCAGTGACGTCGCATCGGCAGGCGGGTCTCCCCAGCGCTCGCTGTCCAACTGTTCAAGGGACTTGGTACGGTCGACAGATCGCGTTATCGTCGGGTCCCTTCATAGTCATTGCGGGAGATGGGCGGCACCCCACGGGTCGACATGAGGTGGATGTGAGACAGATCGCGCGTTACCAACGTTCCCTGAGGGTTTGTCGTCAATCGGCCGCCGATCCACGGAACACATCCCAGAGCTCTCGAATGGCGGCATAGAGCTCCTCATCAGGCGGAGGGTGATGCGGCCCGCTTCTTCGTGGTCGTAGCGGATGGCGCCGGCTCGGGTGATGCGGGTGCCCGTATAGGTACGGTCCCCCGTCGACTCGGTGGCCGGGGTGCGTGGAGGGCCAGGTCGCCGACGTTTGGTTGCCCGCCTCGTCGTAGGCGTACGTCTCCGTCCAGTCGCCGCGTGCACCGCCATCATCCGGCCCACCACATCGACGTCGAAGCGGCATGTGCCATTCAGGTGGTGTCGATGGCCTAAGGGCTGCCGTCGGCCCGGTAAGTGTACGCGCGGCGCTGGAGGCGCCTGCCGGTCGGGCCGACCACGTCCTGTTTCGTCGCCCAGAATTCAGCAGCATCCGAGGGGCATATCTCATCGACTCGAACTCTTCTACCAGTCTCAATATCTCCTGCAATGCACTCAGCCGAGGAGGCCGCCGCCTTGAACTGTCCAGAACGACCGTGCCTAGCTGATCCCCAATCGCCTCCGTGAACCCTCACTTCCTGAGAAGTTCCGACGCATCTTCCTGAGAGATTTCCATCAGTGCCTCGTGTACGTAGGAATCCATGTCGCTCGCGTAGGCTGGTAGCTCCAGTCGCTGAGAGCAGAAAGTGACATGCGCGGTGAGTGAGTCGCCCTCGATTCCTCCCTCGGACAGGGAGACATATCCCAGTACCGGCCACCGCTGGCTGGCCGGTACTGCCAGCAGAGCTGAGCAGGCGTATCCGAGGGACCTTCGCAAGAGTGACGCGCGCCTCTCGGGGCCTGATTTCGGGAGGTCATAGTCCATCATGCCGCGACCGTTCACAGTGGCCTCGTAGTGAACGACGTCCTGGAACTGCTGCCTTCTAACTCCGGAGTAGCCGGAATGGAGGGCCGTAAGTAGTTGCGCCTCACCGTCCACGGTCCACCCCTCACGCACAACTGCACGGAACTGGTCCGGCACATCTTCTTCTCGAACGCAAAATTCGCCACCCTCAAGGAGTTCTGCCATACTGGCATTCATCTTCATGGTCGCTCTTCTCCGAGCATACGCAGTCCCTTGTCAATACCGGCCTGAAATCCAGGGCTCTTGCCGACTTCCTTCTCGATCGCGCGGGGAAGTCCCTCAAAATTCCCAGTTTCAAAATTATACTGGTACTTCGCGGTGAGATTGCTTTGGTCTTGGAAGTGCAACTGTCCGGCCCGCTGCCCGGGATTAGGGTTCTCGACATCGATGCGATACGGGCCGTGGTTCCACATTGTCTTGCTCGTCACTTGTGTGCCGTTGGCGCCGATCATGCCGCTGGCAGTAGCAGCCGGAGGAGGCTCCTCGATCCCGTACAGCCGGCGCATGTCCTCAATGCGCCGTCTGACAACGTCAGGGTTATAAGGGTCGTTCCTGAAAGCCGGCTGTGAGCTGTGTCCCCTGGGCAAGGGGCGGCACCCCGCCAGGCCGAGAGGATCTATCCATGTGTGTGGATTGTGAACGTAGGTGGTGGGATTGGGTGCGGGGGCCAGCCCGAGGGGATCGAGGCTGGTGTAACGGCCGGTTTCGGGGTCGTAGTGTCGGAAGTAGTTGTAATGCAGACCGGTCTCAGGGTCGTAGTACTGGCCCGGGAAACGGAGCGGGGTGTATGCCGTGCTGTCGGCGGCCCAGGCTGTTGTGCCCCACAGGGTGCTGCGGGTGCGCCAGGCTATGTCGCCGGATTCGCCGATCAACTCAGTCGGGGTGCCGACCAAGTCCGTGACGATGGCGAAGAAGCGGGAGTCGATCTCCTCCTGCGGGGCTTCGGCCCCGGTGATGCGTTCCGTCTGAGCGAGCGGGTGCAGGCCCTGGTGGTCCCAGGTCAGCGTCACCGGATTGGAGTAGGACGGGGACTTCGTCGTCTGTTCACAGAGAGTTGTGCCGTCCCAGGTGAAGTCCACCTGCTCCAGGACTGATTCGCCGTCCGGGGCCAGGCGTTGCTTCGCGACCCTGCGGCCCAGCGGGTCATAGCGGTAGCGCCAGCGGGTGCCGTCCGGGGTTGTCACCGCCGTCAGGCGGTCCTCCGGGTCCCATTCGTAGCGCCAGGTGTCCGGCTTGCGGGAGAGGCGGGTTTTCTGGCGGAGGGTGATGCGGCCCGCTTCGTCGTGTTCGTAGCGGATGGCGCCGGCTCGGGTGATGCGGGTGCCCGCATACGCTCGTGCGCCCACGGCGTCCTGACCCGGGTGCGTGGAGGGCCAGGTCGCCGACGTCTGGTTGCCCGCCTCGTCGTATGCGTACTTCTCCGTCCAGTTCGCCGCGTGCACCGCCGTCACCCGGCCCGCTGCGTCCAGGTCGAAGTGGCGTGTGCCGTTCAGGTGGTCGTCGATGGCGGTGAGGTTGCCGTCGGCCTGGTAGGTGTACGCGCGGCGTTGGAGGCGTCGGCCCGTGGGGCCGACCAGGTCCTGTTTTGTCAGGCGGCCCAGTGGGTCGAAGGACTGGGTCAGGGTCACCGACTCGCCTATGTGGCGGGTCAGTTCGCGGCCCGCCTCGTCGTGCTTGAAGGTGAGGGTGCGGCCCGACACGACCATGCCGGTGCGGTTGCCCGACGCGTCGTACGACCACGTCGTCGTCGCGCCGGTGGGAGTGGTACGGCCCGTTCTGCGGCCCAGCTCGTCGTAGGTGTAGGTGAGCGTACGGTCGTTCACCGTCTCCGACAGCACTCGGCCCGCCTCGTCACGGTGCAGCCTCAGGACCGCGTCCGGGCCCGTCGCCTGCGCCAGGGCGCCCGACGGGTCGTAGGCGTATGTCGTGACCGCCCCGGCCGCCTCCTTGCGGATCACCCGGCCCAGGACGTCACGGGAGAAGGTGATCGACTCGCCGGATGCCGTGGTGCTGCTGCTCAGTTGGCCTGCCCGGTCATGGTCGTAGGTCAGCGTGCGGTCGTCGAAGTCCGTCTCCGCGATCAGGCGGCCCGCCGGGTCGTACTCATAACTCCACGTCAGGCCCTGCGGGTTCGTGACCCTTGTCAGGCGCAGTTCCGTGTCGTGGGCGAACTCGTAGCGCACCCCGTCCGGGCCCGTGCGGGCCGCCAGCAGGTCGAAGTGGGTGTACTCGAAGCGGGAGACCTTGCCCAACGCGTCGGTGTGGGCGACGCAGTTGCCCTCGCCGTCGTACGTCCAGGATTCCGACGTGCCGTCCGCCGCCGTACGGCGGGACAGGCGGCCCTCCACCGTCCATTCCAGGGCCGTCACCGCACCCGTGGGGTCGGTGATCCTCACCGGGCGGCCGAAGGCGTCCCGTTCGTAGCGGGTCACCGCGCCCAGGGGATCGGTGACCTCCAGGGGCAGGCCCGCCAGGTTGCAGCGCACCCTTGTGGTGTCCCCAAGGGCGTTGGTGACGGACTCCAGATGGCCCCGGTCGTCGTACGTGAAGCAGGTCGTCGTCCTCGACGCGTCGGTCACCGCCGTGCGGTTGCCGAACTCGTCGAACTGCTGGGTGACTTGAGTGCCGTCCGCGCCCACCACCGTGACCGGCAGGCCCTGGGAGTCGTAGGCGACGCTGGTGTAACGGCCGTCCGGGCGGACCGCCAGGACCGTGCGGCCCGCCTCGTCGTAGGCGTAGCTCACCGTGCGGCCCAGGGGGTCAATGACCGTGAGGGGGCGGTGGGCACGGTCGTGGATGGTGCGGGTCGTGGCGCCGTCTGGGGTGGTCACCGCCGTCACTTGTACGTCTCTGTTGATCTCATACAGGGTGCTGTGGCCCAGGGAGTCGACTGCTGTGACGATCCGGTTGCCGGTCGCCGGGTCCGGGTCGCCGTAGGTGTAGGTGTAGGTCAGGTGGCCCGCCTCGCCGCCCTGGGAGATGCAGCGATCTTCATCGTCGTAGACGTAGTGGTACGAGGAGTTGTTCGTGTCCGTCCAGGCGGTGATCCGACCGAGGGTGTCGTTGGTGAAGCGGGTCGGCAGGCCGGAGGACTTCGTGACCGTCGTCAGGTGGCCTGCGTCGTCGTAACCGAAGCGGACCAGCTCGATGTCGTCGCCTGAGGCAAGGTGCAGGGCGGTGATCCGCTCGCCCTCGGTGGTGATCTGCAGGTGGTACCCGGCCGAGTGGACGATCCCTGTCGGAGCGCCCCGGTCGTCGTACTCAAAGGTGAGCCACTGGCCGGAGCGGTCGATGATCTGGGAGAGGAGGGCGATGCCGTCGCCGTCGCCGCCCGGGCCCGCGAAGTCCCACATACTACCACTGGCGGGGTCGGTGACGGTGTAGTCGCCGTACGCGTCCACCGTCAGCGGGTGGCCCTCGCCGGCCAGGGGCAGCACCGGAACACCGGGAGCCGGATGCGGGTACGCCAACAGGGAGCCGTCCTCGCGGACGAAGACGACGCCCTCGGCGTCGATCTCCAGGCGCTGGTCGGCCGTCGAGGCCCAGCAGGGGCCGAACCAGCGGCCCGCCCGGTACGACGACTCGAACTGGCGCGAGAACACCAGCGGAAGTCGGGCGGGGAGCGTCACATCCGTCTGTGGCAGCGACATGCGGCCGGTGGCCATGTCGATCGGGTCGCTGCCGAAGAGCTTGCACTTCAGTTCCCGGGCGACGTCCATGAGTCCCCGGCGCGTGCCTTGCCGTGCGGCTCCCGTCGCCGCGTCCTTCGCCACCCCGCGCAGAGCGTCACGCCCAACTGCCCGGCCCAGGCCGCCCGCGCCCTTCCCCCCGATCAGGTTCGAGAACAGATACCCCGCCGAGTCCCCCGGATCGCTCGACCACCCCGTCCCCAGGATCGACATCGGCAGCCGCTCCGGGTGCGCCGCCGTCCCCACCAGGCCCGCCAGCAGCAGCTGGGAGTTCTTCGTCCACTCGCCGGGGTGGGTCAGGTTGTACGGGTCCAGGGGGTTGACCGTGCGGGCCAGTTTCAGCATGTCCGTGCCGCCGCGCAGGAGGCCGCCCAGGACGTGGACCGAGTTGAGCTGGGTGCCGACGAACAGGTCGGCCGCGCCCGCGCCCAGGCGGTCGGTGAACTCCGGTTTCGGCGGGGCCGATTCCAGGGCTGCGGCCAGCTTGCGGCGGGCGTCCTGCGCCGCGTCCGTGCGCAGACGGCGGGCGTGGGACAGGATCTCCTGTGCTTCCTCGCGGCCCACCGTCCCAGGGTCGACGAAGTCGCCCGGTTTCGTCGGCTTCGCTCCCGGATCGCCGCCCGCCTCGGCGGTCGCGTTGTAGCGGTCGGCCGCCTGGTTGTACGCCGTCACCTTCGCGTCGTACGCGTCCGCCGCCCGTCGTGAGGCGTCCTGCGCCCTGCGGTAGGCGTCGATCGCCACCTGCGCCTGCTGCTGTGCCCAGCCCACCATGTCCGCGTACGCGTCCAGAGCGGTGGCCGCCGCCGTGCACGCGTCCGCCGCCGTCAGCCACTGCTTCGGCTGCACGTCGAACTTCGCGCGGAACGCGTCCGCCGCCTGGCCCCGCCACTCGCCCGGGTCGAGCGAGCGCATGCCCTGGCCGACGTTCTCGAAGGCCCCCGCGAACTTCAGCAGATGCCCGGCCCGCTCGCGGAGCGCCGACTCGCTGCCGTGGACCAGTTCCTTCGGGTCCTCGCTCTCCCCCAGCGCGCGCTCGGAAACCGTGCCGCCCAGGCGGTTGTTCACGCTCTCGCCGAAGTCGCGGACCTTCTCGGCCGCGCCATCCGCGCCCACGTCCGACAGCAGTCCCGCCGTCTTGTCCGTGCCCCAGTTGACCGCCTCGCCGACACCCTTGTTCAGGCTGTCGGAGGCGCTCTCCAGGCCGTCGCCGAAGTCGTCGACCAGATCCCCGAAGCCCATCAGCCCTCACCCTCCCCGTCTGCGGAGGGCGGGCCGCTCCACTGCCAGTCCGTGTCCGAGCCGAACAGCCCCACCGGGTCGAACATCGCGTCCGGCGTCACCGTCGACGTCTGCACGTCCTCGGCCGCCTGCGACCAGGCCGCCTTCACCTCGTCCGCGCCCGACGTGAAGGACTCCGCGCTGTAGTCCGCGTTCGCCACCTGGCTGACCGGGTTGTCCTTCAGCGTCTCCGACCAGGATCGTGCCTTCACCTCGTCCGGGGACAGGTACGGGTTGCCCGTGCCGGCCGTCCACACCGACTTCAGGGTGTCGGAGACGTACTGCTCCTGCTCGTGGTAGATCCCCGCCGACAGGCCCAGCCGGCCCGCGAACTCGTTCGCGTCCTGCATCAGCGAGCGCACGCCCCAGCCCCAGCGGTCGCAGAAGTCGGCGAACACCTGCTGGAGGCCGTCGTCGCCCACCTCCAGGCCCGTCATCGACAGGTCGTCGAAACCGCGGCCCAGGTTCGCCTCGATGTCGAAGCCGAACTCCTTGAGCTCCGCCATCGCCTGGTTGATGCCTCGGGTGATCCGTTCCATCGCCTCCGGATCGACCTGGTAGCCGTCGCTCACGCCGCCCCAGCTCCTTCCGAAGCGGCATCCACGGCCACCGCGTCCGGCACGATCCCCGTCACCGGGGGCAACACCAGGCCCGACGGACTTCCCGCGTCCACCGCTATCCCGGCCGGACCGTCCACCCTCGGGATCACCTGGTCCAGCAGACGCGCGCCGTACACCGGTATTCGCTCCGGTACGGCCTCACCCCGCGCCTCGGCGAATCGTTCCAGCGCCGCGAGATCCGTGAACGCAAACAGCCAGCGAATCCCGCCCGCCTCCGCCGACAGCAACGACCCGGCCACGACCGGCACCAGTACCTGGCTGCGCCGGAACTCCCCCACTGCCGCACGCAGGTTGCCCTGCCGCAACGTCTCGGCATTCACTCCAGCCGCCCCCGTCGTAACCCTCATCGAACGTCACACAAGTGAACGACGATGCTAGACGATGCAGCTGAGAGCGACTTGGGCGTTTTCGGCCAGGCCCCGAACTCACACCGTCGCCACCGCCGACAACCGGTGCACGTCCCGGGCCGTCCCCGTGACCCCCGACAAGAACCCCTGCGCCCGCGGCGAGGCCGTCTCCGTCAGCCACTCCGGGTCGATGTCGCACACGGCCACACGGACCCCCGTGCCCGCCAACGCCAGCGGCAGGGTGTGCACGACCGTGGAAGGGAAGCTGAGGATCGTACGGCCGATGGGTCCGCGTCGGGCGATCAGCTCCAGTGGGAGGTCGGGGCGGACGATCTCCAGCCGCGTCTCCACGGCCAGCCGGTGGAGCTTCTCCGTCGACTCGCGGCGGTGGGCGAAGTAGCGGGTCGCGCCATGGGACTTGGCCAGGCGGGTGACCGCCTCCACATAGCGGTCGGCGTCCACCACTCCTGTCTCCACCAGCGAGGTGCCGACCATGTCCGCGCCCTTCGTGATGCGCGGCGGGCCGAAGCGGCCGCGAGTCCAGGCGAAGGAGTGGGACGAGACCGTCACGCCAGCCGGGGTATCCGCCATCGGCATCGAGGAGAAGATCTCGACTCCCCTGCCCTCCCCCGGCGTCAGACGCCTGCGGGCCGCCGCCGAGATCGGGGCGAACGCGAGGTCCCGGGGGCTCGGGCGGCCGCCCTTGCGGTGCCAGCGCACCAGGCGTTCGCCGCGGGCCAGTTGGGACACGAACTCCATCGTCGCCGTGCCGTCGTCGACCACGACCAGGTCGGTGGCGCGGGTGATGGTCAGGAGCAGCTGTACATAGCGGGAGAAGGGGTCGCCCAGGACCACGCGGTCCGCCTTGCGGAGCATGCCCGCCAGGCCCCCGATGGTCTGGAAGGGGGCCGCGGGGCCGCCCCTGGCCTCCTCCCAGCGGACCTCGTGGCCCTCCTCGCGGGCGAGTTCGGCCATCCGGCGCAGCTGGCCTCGGGTCATGGGGTCGGTCGGGGACAGCACGACGAGGGTGAGCTCCGCGCCGGGCGCGTGGCCGTGCGCCCACTCCAGCACGTTCAGCAGCTGGACCGGGCTCTCGACGAACGCGAGAGTGGGGGGGCCGGTGTTCCCGGCGCGGGGGCTCATCGACGTACGACCGTCCCGTCGTAAGGCGCTCATGCGGCGCGGGTGATGATCACCGGGTCCCCGGAGCGACAGCCGCCGGGGACCCGGTATCTGGTGGTTCAGACCGAGACCGGCTCGCCCGCGGCGGCGGCGATCTCCGCCTCGGCGACGACGCCGGTGACGCGGCGCAGCTTCTTCATGGGGCCGAGCTCGGAGTCGTAGACCTTCTTGACGCCGTCGCCGAGGGAGGCCTCGATGGTGCGGATGTCCCTCACCAGCCTCTGAAGGCCCTGCGGCTCCACCGACGCGGCCTGGTCGGAGCCCCACATGGCGCGGTCCAGGGTGATGTGGCGCTCGACGAAGGTCGCGCCGAGGGCGACCGCGGCCAGCGTGGTCTGCAGGCCCGTCTCGTGGCCGGAGTAGCCGATCGGGACGTTCGGGTACTCCTCCTGGAGGGTGTTGATCACGCGCAGGTTGAGCTCCTCGGCCTTCGCGGGGTAGGTCGAAGTGGCGTGGCAGAGAAGGATGTTCTCCGAGCCGAGGACCTCGACCGCGTGGCGGATCTGCTTCGGGGTCGACATGCCGGAGGACAGGATGATCGTGCGGCCGGTGGCGCGCAGCGCCTTCAGCAGCTCGTCGTCCGTGAGGGAGGCGGAGGCCACCTTGTGGGCCGGGACGTCGAACTTCTCCAGGAAGGCGACGGCCTCGGTGTCCCACGGGGAGGCGAACCAGGCGATCCCCTTCTCCTTGCAGTACTCGTCGATCTGGCGGTACTCGTCCTCGCCGAACTCCACGCGGTGGCGGTAGTCGATGTAGGTCATCCGGCCCCAGGGGGTGTCGCGCTCGATGTCCCACTGGTCGCGCGGGGTGCAGATCTCGGGCGTGCGCTTCTGGAACTTCACGGCGTCGCAGCCGGCCTCGGCGGCCACGTCGATGAGCTTGAAGGCGTTCTCCAGCTCGCCGTTGTGGTTGATGCCGATCTCGCCGCAGATGTAGACGGGCTGGCCGGGACCGGCGATGCGCTCGGTGCCGAAGGTGCGCAGGCGGGAGTTAACAGACATGACGGGACGGTTCCTTACGTGTCGAGGGAGTCGAGAGAGGGGCCGAGGATCCAGCTGGCGATCTCTCGGATCGCGCCGTCGCCACCGGGGACGGTGGTGACCGCACGGGCGGCGCCGCGTACCACGTCGTGGGCGCTCGCGACCGCCACGGGCCAGCCCACGAGGGCGAAGCACGGGAGGTCGTTGACGTCGTTGCCGACGTAGAGCACGCGCTCGGGCGCGATGCCCTGCTCCTCGCACCACTGCTTCAGTGCGAGGTCCTTCCGGTCGATGCCGTGCAGCACGGGGATCTTCAGCTTCCGTGCGCGGGCGGCGACGACCGGGTTCTGCTCCGTGGAGAGGGTCAGCATCTTCAGGCCCGACTTGCGCAGGGCGGCGATGCCGAGTCCGTCTCCGCGGTGGACGGAGACGAACTCCTTTCCATCGGCGTCGATCAGCACCCGGTCGTCGGTCTGGGTGCCGTCGAAGTCCAGTACGACCGCGTCCACGTCGCCGAAGGACGGCAGGGCGCCGGCGCGGTCCGCGTCGAAGAGGGGGGCCAGCGCGCGGGCGCGGGCCAGGTCGTGCGGGTCGTCGATCTCCAGCACGCGCGCGGGGTCCGTGCGGACGAGTTCGGTGCGGCCGAAGAAGCGGTGCTGGTGCTTGCGGAAGCCCGGCGCGTCCATCGCGTAGGCGGCGCCGGTCTCCAGGAAGTCCTGGGGGCGGTCCTGGCGGCGGGGGCGGTAGGACTTGTCGTGGTTGACGCCGTGGCCGCCGCGGGTGGCCGCGTCCTGTGAGGACTCCGCGTCCCGCCAGATGAAACCGTGGAAGGGCGCCACGGTGACGGCGGTGTCGGCGCCGTCCTCGACGATCGCGGCGGCGACCCCGTCGATGTCCTCGCGGACGATGAAGGGGCTGGTGCACTGCACGAACACCACCACGTCGACGGCCGCGCCGTGCAGGGCCTCGTGGGTGTCCAGCGCGTGCAGGACGGCGGCCTCCGAGGTGGCCGTGTCACCGGCGATGGCCGCGGGCCGCATCACGACCTCGGCGCCTGCCTCGCGGGCGGCGGCGGCGATCGCCTGGTCGTCGGTGGAGACCAGGACGTCGGTCACCAGCCGGGTGGCGCGGCACTCGCGTACGGCCCGTGCCACCAGCGGCACACCGCCCACCGGGGCGAGGTTCTTCGCGGGCACGCCCTTGGAGCCGCCGCGCGCGGGGATCACCGCGAGCACCCGGCGCACCGAAGCACCTTGGCCCGCTTGCGGGTTGGACATGGGGTCTGCTCCTTGCGAAAGGCCTTGGAAGGTGTTCACAGCTCGCCCATCCGCCGGATCACCGGGGCCACGCGCTGCACCCCGTGCCGGTAGGCGCCGCGGGCCGCGCGGCGGACGATCTGCCGCACCGGGCCCGGCTCCTTGTCGTGGACGGGGGCGCCGGGCAACGGTGTGCCGTCGGGGCCGAGGTGGTGGCGGGCGAGGATGCCGGGGAGGTAGCCGGGGGCGGTGACGGGTGTGTAGTACGGGGTCAGCGGCGGCCGCTCGGGCGAGGCCAGCAGCTTGGCGATGCGCTCGCGCGCCCCGTCGAAGGCGTGCGCGTACGTACCGTCCGCTACGACGCCCTGCCGGGCCACCCACTCCTCGTCGGGCACCGGCCGGTGCCCTTCGTCGAGCTGGTCCCAGGAGGCGAGGCAGCCGGAGCCGACGAAGTGGTGGTTGCCCAGGACCTCGCGCACACCCAGATCAGTCAGCACCACCGTCGGGATGCCGCGGTGCAGCGACTCGAGCGCCGCCGTGGAGCTGATCGTGACCAGCAGGTCGGTCCGGTCGAGGACCTCGCCCATGTTGCCGTACACCAGACGGAAGTTGGCCGGCGGATCGAGCCGCTGGATCAGCTTCTGGTACGGCAACTCCTCGATGTGCGTGGTGTGTTCGCCGGGCCTGGAGCGCAGCTTGAGCAGCACCTCGCGCTCGGGGTGCAGCCGGGCGTGGCCCACGAGCCGCTCCAGCAGGTACACCCGGTCCCTGCGGTTGTCGGGCACGGAGGGCTGGACCGCGAACACCACGGTGCAGGGCCTGCGCCCTTGCTTCGCAGACGGGTCGTGTTCGCCTTCGTAGGCCGCGCCGCCCAGGAACGGCAGCGCCACCTCGGTCACGGAGGAGGAATCCGCGCCGACACCCTCGTACACGGCCCGGAAACGCTCGGCGTCCTGGCGGGAGTTGGCGAGGACCAGGTCGGCTCCGTGCCGCAGGAGCAGGCCGTCGGCGAGCTTCTCGTAGACGACGCCGACATAGCCGGTGACGACGACGGGCCGCTGGCCGCGCCCCTCCCAGACCCGCTTCAGGCCGTGCAGCATGGCCTGGACGCCGCCGCCGACCAGGGCCAGCACGACGATGTCGTACGACGTCTCGGCCATGGCGCGCAGGAACTCGACGGCGGTGACCTCCCGCAGGGAGTCCGCGCGCACACCGACCTCCTCGAGCTGGCGTGCGGTGGGTGTGGCCCGGCCGCGCAGCAGGAATCCGTCCAGCGCGAGGCCGACTTGCGCCCCGCCTCGCGGTCCGGCTTCCATGGACGGATCCGGAGCGATGCGGTCGGCGGTCAGAGCACCCCATTTCCAGCGGGTGTCGGAGTCCGCGAGGACGGCGATTCGAAGGGACTTCGTTGTACTTGGCGGCACGACGAAGACGCTAGGAAGCAATTTCTAGGTCCTGCCCAACCGCGAATCAACGAGAAGTTAACAAAAGCCCACCGAGAGCCGAACTGGCCCGCCGAAGACCGGGAAGTACACGGGATGCACCGTTCCGACACATCGAGTTCACCCACAGTCTCCCTGCCCGAAAGTTCCGCTGCCGGACCGCCTTCTAGCGTTTCTCGGGTGCCAAAGCTCTCCCTCATCGTGCCGTTCTACAACGTGCAGCAATACGCCCCGGACACCCTCCGAAGTCTTCGCATGAATGCGCGGCGAGATTTCGAGTTCGTGCTGGTGAACGACAAATCAAAGGACGAAACTCCGGCGATTCTCGACCGTGCGGCCGAGGAGCTCTCGGACGTCGCCCAGGTGCAGGTCCTCCACCACGAGACGAACGGAGGGCTCGCCACCGCGCGCAACACCGGCCTGGACGCGGCGCGCGGCGAGTACCTGACCTTCCTGGACGGCGACGACTGGCTCGCGCCGGGCTACCTCACGCAACTGGTCACCGCCATCGAGGAGTTGGGCTGTGACTTCGTCCGCACCGACCATGTGCAGACCGTCGCGCGCGCCCGCACCGTGCACCGGGTCCCGATCGGGCGGCGGGGCGAGGTGCTGAACCCGCGGGAGGAGATCCTGCCCGCCGACCGGTCGACCTCCGTCGACTACGCGTACGCGTGGGCCGGCGCCTACCACCGCCGCCTGCTGGACAAAGGCCTGCTGCACTTCACCGACGGGCTGCGCACGGCCGAGGACCGACCGTGGATCTGGAAGCTGCACCGCGAGGCCGAGTCGTTCGCCGTGGTGAGTCTGCTGGGCGTGTTCTACCGGCGCGGGGTGGCCTCCTCCCTCACCCAGATCGGCGACGCCCGCCAGCTCGACTTCATCCGCGCCTTCGACCAGGTCATCGAGGAGACCGCGGCGGACCGGGACTCCGACAAGCTGCTCCCCAAGGCGGTGCGCACCTACTGCGCGATCATCGCCCACCATCTCTCCGACGAGTCCAAGTGGGAGCCGTCCGTGGCCAAACAGCTGCGGGCGATGAGCGCGGCGGCCATACAGCGGATGCCGCAGGACGCGCTCGGTGACGTACTCGACACCATGGACCTGCGCCGCTCCGCCAAGCTGCGGCGGCTGCGGCGGCGGATCACCACAGCGAAGGCGGCCGCGTGATGTCCCCCCTTACCCCCCGCACCACGCAGATCTTCTGCGCCTCCACGCTGTACGGCGCCGTCACCCTGGCCGCCGCGATCGACTCCGACCTCTTCGAGGAGGCGGAGCGCCGGGTGCTGCTGGTGTTCAACAACACCACGACGCCGGAGACCTCACTGCCGCTGGACGCGATGCCGGGCTTCGCTCCCCTGCGCGACCACTTCGACGAGGTGCTCTCCTGGAACGAGGCCATCCGCCCCTTCCACCCGGGCTCCTGGGTCCCCCGCCCGGACGACATCCCCCTCTTCGAGCGCTATCTGCGGCTGCTGTGGGGCCTCGGCGAGGACCGTGTCGAACTGGTCCTGGAGTCCCTCCAGGTCGCCCCCGCCCTCACCGTCGCCCAGATCTTCACCGGCGCCCCGGTCGACGTCTACGCCGACGGCCTGATGAGTTACGGCCCCACCCGCAACAAGCTCGACCCGCTGGTCGGCACGCGCGTGCGGCGGCTGCTCCACCTGGACCTGATCACGGGCCTCACGCCGATGCTGCTGACCGAGTTCGGCGTACCGCCGGTCGTGGTGCCGACGTCCGCCTTCCTGAAGGCGATGGGCGAACTGACCGCCGTCGTTGAGGAGTTGCCTCCGCTGCCGGACAACGCGGCGCTGCTGCTCGGCCAGTACCTCTCCGCCCTGGACATCCTCTCCCCCGTCGAGGAGGAGGACCTGCACGTACGCATGCTGAAGGGCGCGGTCGCCAAGGGGCACCGCTCGATCGTCTTCAAGCCGCACCCCAGCGCGCCGGCCCGCTTCAGCCGCGTCCTGGAGGCCGAGGCCGAGAAACGCGGCGTGGACCTCACCGTCCTGGACACACCGGTGCTCGCCGAGGTGCTGTTCCAGAAGGCACGGCCCGCACTGGTCGTCGGCTGCTTCTCCACCGCGCTGTTCACGGCCTCCGCCCTCTACGACCTGTCGGCCGCCCGCATCGGCACCGAGCTGCTGCTGGAGCGGCTGACGCCGTACCAGAACAGCAACCGGGTCCCGGTGGTGCTGGCCGACGCGGTGCTGCCGGATCTGGAGGGGCGCGGGAGTGAGGACGCGATCCCGGCCGGGGATCTGAACGCCCTGGTCACCGCGGTCGGATTCACCATGCAGCCGCAGATCTATCCGAGCTTGCGACCGGCTGCGGAGGGGTACCTCTCGACGCACTTCAAGCCGCGCACCCAGCGCTACTTCAAGCGCAAGCGGCTCACCTCGCTGGGCCTGCCCGGCGGCATTCCCGAGCGGCTGGCCTTCCTGCCGCGCAGCTCCACCGCGCGCCGGGTGGTGCGGCGGGCCCGGGCGCTGAAGAAGGCTGTGAAGCGCTGAACGAACCGTGAGTGAACGCGGCGCACCTGGAACATGACGCCCGGGAAAAGGCCAGGTCACCCCGTCTGACCTGGCCCTACCATCGCCGGATGCGTATCCACCAGCTCGATGAAGCCAATGCCCGCATGCTGGCCCACGCACCATCCGTCAGGCCGGTCCCGACCAGCGACATCATCCGCGTCCACCGCAAGAAGCACCCGTACCGGGGCTACGCCGAGATCGACTCCCCGTACTGTCCGCCGTTCGTCATGTTCTGTGTGAACGACGACGCCGTCGCCCTCGACACCCTCTGGAACGGACGGTTCGGCTACGAGCCCGGCAGCCTCGCCACCTGGGCCCGGCTCGCCGCGAAGAGCACGACGATCGCCGATGTCGGCGCGCACGTCGGCTACTTCTCGATGATCGCCGCGCTCTCCGCTCCGCAGGCGACGGTGCACTCCTTCGAGCCGGTGGACCAGATCCACGCCCGGCTCTCGGTGAACGTCCGGTCGAACGGCGTCCAGAACGTCAGGCTCCACCAGGCCGGCGTGTCCAGTGCGGCGGGCTGGGCGGAGATCAGCGTCCGCTTCTCGGGAAACCTGCTGTCGACGGGCTCCACCCTGGAGCACTCCACCGACGACGCCCAACTCAAGCGCATTCGTCTGGTCTCCCTCGACGAGGTGTTCGCCGACACGAAACTGGACCTCATCAAGATCGACGTGGAGGGTCACGAGATGTCGGTCCTGCAAGGCGCCCGGCAGGTCCTGAAACGCGACCGGCCCTCCGTATTGCTGGAGGCACTCGCCGGCGCCCCGCTGGACCCGCTTCTCGCGGAATTCGACCCGCTCGGCTACGAATCCCATTGGATCGCCGAACTCGACGGTGAACTCGTTCCTTCCTCCGCGCCGCGGCCGCCCAGGACGCGGAATCTGTTGTTCCTCCCCCGCGACTGACGTCGGAACCCGAAATCGCGGAAGAAAGCCGAAGAGAAACAGGGAGGACGCCTTACCGACGCGGGTTGTTGGGCCGCGGTTCACAGGAGCTCCATAACTTCCCGCAACATGACCCAACAGGACATACGTCCGCCGTCCCCCGCTCCGGCTCCCGTCACGCTCGTCAGTGTGGAGCCGGAGCCGGAGCGCGGGCGGCCGTTGATCTCCTACGTCCTCCCCGTCTACAACGAGCGGGACGGCCTCACCGCCTTCCACACCGAGCTCACCGCGGCCCTCGCCAGCCGCCCCGAGCTGGACTTCGAGCTGGTGTACGTCAACGACGGCTCCACGGACGGGTCTTTGGAGCTGCTCAAGGGCCTCGCGGAGCGGGACGGACGGGTCCGGGTCGTCGACTTCGCGCGCAACTTCGGGCACCAGCTCGCCATCACCGCCGGGCTCGACCTCGCCCGGGGCGACGCGGTGATCGTGATGGACACCGACCTCCAGGACCCGCCGAAGGTCAGCCTGGAGCTGGTCGACGCCTGGCGTGAGGGGGCCGAGATCGTGCACGCGCGCCGGCGCTCCCGGCAGGACAGCGCGTTCAAGCGGGCCACCGCGCACCTGTACTACCGCGTCCTGCGCTCCTCCACCGACGTGGACATCCCTCTGGACACGGGGGACTTCCGGCTCCTGGACCGGCGGGTCGCCGACGAGCTGCGCAGGTACCGCGAGCGCAGCCGTTTCGTGCGCGGCATCGTCGCCTCGATGGGCTACCGGCAGACCGAGGTGGCCTTCGACCGCGACGAACGGTTCGCGGGCGAGACGAAGTACCCGCTGCGCAAGATGGCCCGGCTCGCGATCGACGGCGTGACCAGCTTCTCCACCGCCCCGCTGAAGATGATCACCCGGCTCGGCTTCGTGGTGCTCGCGCTGTCGCTGCTCGGCATCCTCTACGCGCTGGCCATGAAGTTCTTCCGGCCCGAGATCACCGTCTCCGGCTGGACGATGCTGATGTGCGTCGTGCTGTTCCTGGGCGGCACGCAGATGCTGTCGCTGGGCGTCATCGGCGCGTACATAGGGCGCATCTACAGCGAGGCACAGGGCCGGCCGCTGTATCTGGTGCGCGAGGTCGTCGGCGGTGACGGTGACCACTGACACCGCCCCCGCGCCCGCCCCGCCCCGGATCACCCGGCAACTCCTGCGCTACACCCTCATCGGCGGCAGCGGCGTCGCCGTCGACCTGGTCGTCTTCCTGCTGCTGCACAACCTCACAGGGGTGAACGAGCAGTTCGCCAACGCTCTGAGCACCACGCTCGGCATAGTCAACAACTTCGCCCTGAACGCCCGGTTCACCTTCGAGCGCCGCGACCGGCTCGTGGTCCGCTTCCTGCGTTTCTACGCCGTCGGGCTGACCGGGATCGCCCTGACGAACCTGCTGTTCCTCGCCTTCACCGACGGTCTGGGGATCGACGCCAACCTGGTCAAGGCGGGTTCACTGCCGCTGGTCCTGGCGCTCCAGTTCGTGCTCAACAGAAAGTGGAGCTTCGCATGAACCTCGGCATCATCGGCGCCGGCGCCACCGGCCTGACGGCCGCCTGGGACGCCGTACGCGCCGGCCACCAGGTCACCATCCTGGAGGCGGCGGACGAACTCGGCGGCCTGGCCGCCTCGTTGGAGGTCGGCGGGGTTCCCCTGGAGCGCTACTACCACCACATCTTCCGCAGCGACAAGGCGATGATCGCGCTCATCGAGGAGCTGGGGCTCGGGGACGCGCTGCGCTTCCACAGGCCGACCACCGGTATCTACCGGGGTGGCAGGCTGATCGACTTCACGACGCCCTTCGACATGGTGCGCTTCCCGGAGTTCGGCCCGGTCGACGCGGTGCGCTTCGCCGGCTCCTCGGCGGTGCTCAAGGCGGTTCGCAAGGGGGACCGCTACAACGACCTCACCGCGCTGGCCTGGCTGCGCAAGTGGGCCGGGAAGAAGGCCACCGCGGCCGTCTGGGAGCCCCTGCTGACCGGCAAGTTCGGCGACCGCGCCGAACAGGTGTCGATGGCCTGGCTGTGGGCCCGGATCCACTGCCGGACCTTCGAACTGGGCTATGTGGACGGCGGGTTCGAGCGGGTCTACGCGGCGCTGCGGGACGGCATCGAGGAGCGCGGCGGCAAGGTGGAGTTCGGCAAGGCGGCCGGGACGATACGGCAGGAGGGCGACCTGGTGTCGGTGCGCTGCGCGCACGGTTCCGCCTACGAGTTCGACCACCTGATCGTCACGACCCCGCAGCCGGCCTTCGCGAAGGCGGCGGGGCTGCCGGCCGACGACACGGTGTGGAAGAACCAGTACCTGGGCGCCACCTGCTTCGTCCTGGAACTGGACCGCAGTGCGATCCCGTACTACTGGCTCAACATCAACGAGCCCGACTTCCCCTTCCTCGCGGTCGTCGAACACACCAAGATGATCGACCCGGCTGTCTACGGCGGGCGGCACATCCTCTACGTCGGCAACTACGTGGAGCGCGAGGACTGGCGCTTCACCACCGAGCCGAGTGAGCTGCTCGACGCGTTCGTGCCGTATCTGAGGCGGATCAACCCGGCCTTCGAGAAGTCCTGGATCAAGGACTGGCACTTCTCGAAGGCCGGCTTCGCCCAGCCGGTGGTGACGCCGGCGTACCGCGCGCTGATCCCGGCCCATGAGACACCCATGAGCCGGGTCACGCTGGCCACGATGGCCCAGATCTACCCGCAGGACCGGGGTCAGAGCTACTCGGTGTCCATGGCCCGCGAGGTCGTCAGGACCCTGGGCCTCAGCGCCTGACGCACAGCACCAGCCTCGCGCCCTCCTCGCCGCGCGGGCAGTCGTACACGGCGGTGACCCGGCGCCACAGCTCCGGGTCCACGCGGCCCGGCTGGAACCAGGGCCGCTCCAGGACGGCGTACGGGGCCGGGTCGTGGTCGACGCAGTCGGCGTTCTCCTTGAACGACTTCAGCTCGGCCACGTCCGGCAGATAGCGGGTGCGCTGGAGGAACGTGGCGATCGGGTAGCGGCACCGGGCCGGGTGGCCGACGTCGTACGCCGTCTCGCCGAAGGCGAGGTACAGCACCGGGGCTCCGGCGGGCAGCTCGGCACGGATGCGGTCGGCGTCCTCGGCGGCCCGCCGCTGCGACTTCAGGTACTCGGCGCCGGTGACGGTGACCTTGCCGTACTGCACCAGGTGCGGGGAGCCGGGCCAGATGCTCGCGGTCAGCAGCACCACGCCGGACAGGGCGACCAGGACGGCCGACCGGTTCCGGAGCCGTTTCTCCAGCACCACGTCCAGCACGGCCGCGAGCAGCGCGACCAGCCCCGCCGCCCCCACCTCCCACGACCGCTGGGCTCCCCTGGGCAACTGCGCGTACACCACGGGCGCCACGCCGTACAGCAGCGATACGGCCCCGAAGCACCACGGCGGCGAGCGGCGCGCTCCCCCGACCGCGACGCCCCAGATCACGGCGGCGACGACCGGCATCTGGGCCCCGTGGTAGAGGAACCAGTTGCCCTGGACGACCACGACCGCCTGCGCGGCGAGGCCGATGAGCGCGGCGACCGCCAGGAGTTCGGCCCGCCGCAGGCTGCCCCGGACCCGGGTCAGGACCAGCAGCAGCGCGCCCGGCAGAAGCAGCAGGACCGGACTGGCCACCGCGCGGTCGGCGAGGAAGTCCAGGGAACGGTCGAGGATGAAGTGCGGCCGGATGCCGGTGCGGCTCAGTGCCGACTGGTTGATCTGCGGCATGTCCTCGGTCCACTGCCACTCATGGCTGCCGGCGAGCACGCTGATGCCGAACAGGGCCAGTGCGGCGGGTACACCGAGGACCGCGACGCGTACCGCCCGGCCCCGGTCGACCGCGTAGACGAGGAGCACGCCGATCGCGGCGGTCGCGGCGGTGGAGTACTTCATCATCACCGCGAGGCCGAACGGGAGCGCGGCGAGCAGCGCGGCCGGCCAGGGCCGCCGCAGGCCGAGCGCGGCGGCCGCCCCGAACACCGTGAGGACGACGGCCGCCCACTCCGGCTGGAGGAAGTCGTTGCGGGGCGCGAGCGCCAGGGCCAGTCCTGTGGCGCCGGCCGTCACGGCGGCCTCGCGGGCGCCCACGCGGCGAACCAGCGCCACGTACAGCGCGTAACCGGCGGCGATGGCCAGGAGGACCCCGGCCACGTTCATCGTCGCCTCGCGCACCGCCGTGCTCCCGAAGAAGGCGAGCCGGTCCAGGAGCGCGACGAACCACCGGTAGAAGTAGGGGCGGTGGGTGAAGACCTCCGACGGCGAGTAGCCGACCGCGCGGCCGGTGCGCAGGGCGGCGAGGACGTAGTGGAGGTCGCCCGTCAGGCCGCGGGTGAGGGCCGTGTAGACCACGACCACCGCGGACGGCACGGCGGCCGCCGCCCACCACTGGGGTGAGCGGCGGCCGGTGGCACGGGGCCGGGCGACGGTGGCGCCGCCGGCCAGGGTGCTCGTCACGGTCAGCCGCCCAGGATGACCCGGAGGTCGGCCGCGTTCGCCTCGGTGACCTTCCACAGCTCCTGCTGGCGGCCGTGGACGTCGGCGACCGTCCTGTCGTGGTCGGCGAGCAGCTCCGTCGAGCGCTCCACCAGGCGGGCGGCGAGGTGGCGGTCGTGGACCGAGACGCCCCACTCGGGCCGCTCGATGTCCCGCAGGAAGTACGCCATCTTCGGGTGCGAGATCAGGCTGATGATCGGGGTGCCGACGCCGAAGGGGATCATTCCCGCGTGGCCGCGCATGCCGATGACCAGCCTGGTGCGGGCGTAGAGGTCGAGGATCTCCTTGTTCTCGAAGTCGTACATCGGGATGACCGGCATCGAGATGCCGTGCTCGCGACGCAGGTCGAAGACGATCTTCTCGTCGTCGAGGGAGTGCGCCACGCACTGCACCTCGGCCAGCTTGCCCAGGTCCCGTACGGCCTGGGCCATCTGGGCCAGGAAATAGCCGTAGTCGTGGCCGAAGCGCAGGCCCGCGCGGTCGTAGGCGGCGTTGATGAGGATCGTGTCGTCGCGCTTGGCCGGGTCCTGCCAGCCGGGCACCAGCTGTCGGGCGACGGTCGTCGGACAGGGCTGGAAGCGGATCTTGTCGTGCAGATGGGCCGGGACCATGGCCCTGACCTTCTCGATCGAGCCGTGGTTGCGCAGACCGAAGAAGGAGGACTGCTCGACGAGCAGGCGCAGCGAGTCCCGGAAGCGGTTGGCGCGGTAGGACTGGCCGTCGAAGGCGTTGAAGCCGACGGCGAAGACCGCGATGGGGACGTCGATGCGCTTGAGCAGCTCGTCCGGGACGTTCCACTGCCATGCGCTGTTGCCGTTGGGCATGGTGTCCGGGATGAACAGTCCGCCGCCGCCGATGACCAGGCCTCGGCGGCGGTTGACGCGCTGCAGGGCGGCCTCGTCGAAGAGACGGTGGGCGTGCACGGAGTGCCAGCGGCGGGAGGTGGTGTCCGGTCCGAAGGCGGAGCGGACGCTCTCCGGGAGGAGCTTGTCACCGGCGTTGCCCTGGCGGTCCATGTAGAAGGCGACATGGGACAACTGGTCCTCGGGGGCGCCCAGTTCCTGTGCCGGTACGGCGGCCGCGCGCTGCGCCCACAGACGGCTTGGGCGGTGCGTCGGGTCGACGGACATGCCGGCCGTGGCGTACTTCAGGGCCTCGGTCTGGTCGCCGTGCACCCAGGCCATCTGGGCGAGGCGGGCGTAGGCGGTGGCGGCCCGGTTGGGGGCGGCGGTGGCCAGCAGGAGCTGTGTCTTCGCCTCCTCGTAGCGGGAGACGCTCATCAGGGCGTGGCCGAGGACCTCGTGCGGCCAGGCCTCGTCGAGGGGGATGCGGACGCTCGAGAGGATGTCGACGGCGTCCTGGTAGTCACCGGAGGCGATGTGCGCGGCGGCCACTTTGCGGGCGGCCTCGACGTCCCCGGTGCGTGCCACGTGCGGGGTGCCGTAGTGCACGATCAGGTCGTGGTGCAGCGCGCCGGCGGACTCCAGGTACGCGGAGTGGAAGTCGGCGTCGGACAGCTCGAACTCGCGCCAGCGGTCCTCGGCCAGGCTGTAGCCGCTCTCACCGCCCTGCCAGGGCTTGTGGCGGCCGGTGAAGTGCAGGATCGCAGTGTCGTCGGGGACGGGCAGGTCGCCCGAGAGGCGCCGCTTGACGAAGTTGTAGCGCGCGTCGAGGCGCACGAAGTCGCCGTCCAGGACGGCGTTGAGGATGCCCTGGTCGTGCTTGTCGAGCTCGTAGTCGCCGGAGCGGCCGCACTTGTCGAGCCGGGCGCAGAACGCGTCGCTCAGGTACTCGCGCTGGATGACCAGCAGACCGGAGTTGAGCTTGTGCTGCCCGTAGAAGAACTGCGGGACGGCCGCCAGCCCCTCGCGCAGCCGGAGGAGTTCGCTCAGGTCGCCGAGGACGACCATGTCGGTGTCGAGCGTGATGACGGTGTCGTACTCGCGGATCCTGAAGACGTCCAGGATGAAGTACGCCTTGCGGACCAGGTAGTTGTCCTGGTCGCCCTTCTTGTACGAGTCGTAGTGGTCGGCGTCGACCCGCTTGAGGACGATCCGCGGGTGCAGTGCGCGGATCCGGGCGATCGAGCCGGGGCGCAGGTCGTCGTAGAGGACGACGAAGTCCTCGCACACGCCGGGGTTCGACAGGGCGAGACTGCGCAGCAGGACGAGGAAGCCGGGCAGGTAGTTCTCGTCGACGAAGCTGGCGAAGGCGATCCTGCGCTTGCCGGTGAGGGCGTGGGCGTCGGTCACCGGGGCCAGGGGGGCGGCGGTCCCGGTAAGGGAGTTGATGGTCATCGCAGGGATATCCTCATGTCGGTCGCGCTCTGGGCCCGCTCCATGACCCATGCCTTCTCGCTGGTGTACTCGTGCACGGAGGTGATGGCGAGCTTCATCGCTTCCTGGACGCGGTAGGGGCCGCTCTCGTAGAAGTCGAAGCCGATCAGGTCGAGCTTCGGGCTGACGTCGAGGAAGTCCAGCAGGTAGAGCATGTTGAAGCCGGTGGTCGGGATGCCGGACCAGACGTCGGTGGAGACCTTGCCGATGTTGCGCACGGGCCAGCGCAGCGACTCGTCGCCGAGGTAGGTCTGGGCGCCGGGCACCAGGCGGTTGCGCAGCGAGTACTTCCAGTCGCCGGAGACCCCGCCGAAGACGAGCCGGGTGGTGACGTGCTGGTCCCAGTTGAAGCCGTGCTTGTGGATCGTGGCGTGGATGTCGGTCCTGCTGCCGGTGTGCTTCGGGTCGATCCGGTACGAGTTGAAGCGGACGACGAGGTCGTACGCGTCGATCTCGGCGCCCATCGAACTGGCGCCCACCCGACCGGAGTTGGCGATCAGGCAGATCGACTTTCCGGCGATCTGGTTGCGGAACTCGCCCAGGGTGATCCACTGCACGCCGCCCACGGTCGGGTCGGTGACCGGACCGCGCATGCGGTTGCGGCGCTGCTCGGCGTAGAGCGCCACGGCCTGGGTGAGCGCGGCGAGGTCGGTGTCCTCGGCGGAGCGCAGGTCGAGGTACTGGCTGAGCAGTTCCTGGCGTTCCTGCACGGGGGCGCTCTCGTCGGTCAGCGAGAGGAGCGCTCCCACGAGCCGGGGCTCGGCCTCGGCCCAGTCGCCGACGGCATGCGCGGCGAGGCCCTCGGCCCACACGTCGGTGGCAGGGCGGGCGGCGAACGCGCGGGCTCCGGGGACCTGGCGCTTCAGGAGGTCGAGGAGCGCGCGCTCCTTCTCCCCCGCGATGCGCAGGCCCGCGATCCGGGCGCGGACGCCGAAACCGTCGTCGTCGGTGAGGGCGAGATAGCGCTCGTAGGCCTCCAGGGCCTCGGCCTCCTCACCGAGCGCCTCCAGGAGCCGGGCGCGCAGCCGCCAGCCGGCGCGGGAGTTCTTGCGCTGGGCGAGGACGGTGTCGCTGATGATCAGGGCGAGGTTCAGCTCGTCGTCGTAACCGCACTCCAGGGCCTTGTTGGCGACGGCGAGCAAGGCGTCGAGCAGTTCGGCGGGGATGCCGGCGGTGGGGCTCGGGGCGCCCTTGACGGCCCGCTTGAGCAGGGCCGTCGCACCGGACGGGGCGGGCGTCGCGGGGGCCGCGGTGGCGGTCGTCCCCCACACGACAAGCAGCTTGCGCAGCTGTTCGCCGAGTTCGACGCGGCGCCGGTCGACACTGCCGACGACCTTGCCGCTGTGCGCCGCGCAGGCGCGCAGGCACTCGTCCAGCTCCCCTCCACGCGCGCGTGCACGCCTCTTCTGGACCGTCGTCATGGCACTCCTGTTGTTTTCTTGCCAAAGCAAAGACAAGTTCACGGGTTTACTGCGACGTGGGGGGATTCTGGGCGAACTTAGAAAGCCAAAACGACATACAGGTGAACTCACCGGGACCAGGCGGCCAATGGTTGGCCCGATGAGTAAGACATCGCCGTGATTCGGACTAACGTGCTGGGGCGCATCCAAAGGAGTGCCATAGGCTCCGCAGAGCTTGCGAAGGGGATTTCCGTGACCAGCATGACCGTCCGGCCGGCGGCCGACCTGCCCCGGCGGCCGGAAGGGCCGCAACCGGTAGGGCCGC
Organism: Streptomyces canus; assembly: GCF_030816965.1. Lineage (NCBI taxonomy): Bacteria > Bacillati > Actinomycetota > Actinomycetes > Kitasatosporales > Streptomycetaceae > Streptomyces > Streptomyces canus. The sequence continues at coordinate 6,381,846 of NZ_JAUSYQ010000002.1, read as the reverse complement.
CGCCCGCACCACGCCCCCGTGAGACCCGGCTGCGGGCCCTGGACGGACTGCGGCTGGTGGCCGCGCTCATGGTGGCGGCGTACCACTACGGCGGCCGGGGCGGCGAGATCACCAAGGCCTGGGGAAGTTCCGCACAACAGCAGTTCCCCACGCTGCACACGTATTTCTCCTACGGCTGCCTCGGCGTCCAGGTCTTTTTCGTGATCAGCGGATTCGTGATCTGCATGAGCGGCTGGGGGCGGACCCTGAAGTCGTTCTTCGCCTCCCGCGCCTCCCGGCTCCTGCCCGCGTACTGGTTCGCCGTTCTGCTGGTCACCGCGGTGTTCGCGCTGCCGGTGGTCGCCTACGAGGCGCTGTCGCCCAGCGATGTCCTGGTGAACCTGACCATGCTTCAGCAGCCGCTGGGCGTGGACCGGGTGCTCGGGGTGTGCTGGACGCTGTGGGCGGAGGTCCGCTTCTACGCGCTGTTCGCGCTGTGCGTGGTCCTGCCCGGGGCCTCCCGGCGCCGGGTGATCATGTTCTGCGCGGGCTGGACGCTGGCGGCGGCGATCACACAGGCCGCGCACCAGCCGCTGCTCGACGTGGTGTTCATGCCCGAGTACGCCCCCTTCTTCATCGGCGGTGTCGGCCTCTACCTCGTCCACCGCGACCGGCGGGACGTGTACGCGTGGGGCATCGTCGCGGTCAGCTTCCTGATCGGGCAGCACTACGCGGTCCGTTCGCTGTGGAACGCGTCCGACCCGAACGCCTTCGCCCACCGCACCACGCTGGGCATCGTGCTGGTGGTGGCCTTCGGCTTCCTCGCCGTCGCGGCCATCGCGCTGGGCTGGCTGAGCTGGGCGAACTGGCGCTGGCTGACGGTGGCCGGGGCGCTGACGTACCCCTTCTACCTGGTGCACGAGCACCTGGGCTGGGTGGTCGTGCACGAGCTGCACGTCCGCCTCGGCGTGCCCGCGGCCGGGACCTTCGCGCTGACGATCGCGGGGATGCTGCTGCTGGCCTGGCTGATGAACCGCTACGTCGAGAAACCACTGACCCCACGCCTGCGCTCGGCGCTGGCCCGCCGGCTCTGACATCTGTTCACCGGACGTTCAACGGGCCGCCAGTTGGGCCGGACGTGGGCGAGCAAGCATGTCTCATGGTCGACTCACAGCAGACTCCCGCGCTCCCCGGTGAACTGAAGGACGTCCCGGGCTGGTTCCCGCCGCTCGACCAGCTGCTGTTCACCTGGTTCCTGGAGAAACAGCAGCTCGCCGGAGATCTCCTCGAACTCGGCGTCTACATGGGCAAGAGCGCGATCCTGCTCGGGCACCATCTGCGCCCGGGCGAGGCGTTCACCGTCTGCGACCTGTTCGGCGGCGAGGCCCCCGACGGCGCGAACCGCGCGGAGACCTCCAAGTCGTACGCCTCCCTCACCCGCGAGACCTTCGAGCGCAACTACCTCTCCTTCCACGACACCCTGCCGAGGGTGATCGAGGCCCCCACCTCGGTCATCTCCGGCGAGGTGAAGGCGGGCACCTGCCGCTTCGTCCACATCGACGCCTCGCATCTGTACGAGCATGTGCGCGACGACATCGGCGCGGCGCGCGAGATCCTGCTGCCGGACGGGCTGGTCGTCCTGGACGACTTCCGCTCCGAGCACACCCCCGGTGTCTCCGTCGCCGTGTGGGAGGCCGTGCTGAACCGCGGGCTGCGGCCGATCTGCCTCAGCACGCAGAAGCTGTACGGCACATGGGGGGACCCCGAGCCGGTGCAGGAGGAGTTGCTGGCCATGCTCCGGGAGCGCGCGGACGTCGGGCTGAGCGTGCAGGAGGCGGCCGGTCACCGTCTGGTGCGGGCGCGGGCGCAGAAGATGCAGGCGCCGCCGTTCCCTCGCTCCCGGCACTATGTCGCGCCGGCGGCCGCGCCCGTCCCCACTCCGAAGCCACGCCGGTCTCCGGCCCGGCGGATCGCCGTGGACCTGTTGCCGCCCGTGGTCACGCGCGCGGTGCGGAAGGTGCGGGCCCGGTAGGCCGGTACTGCTTCTCGATTCCCGCCAGCACCAGGGCCAGCCCCTCCTCGTAATGCCGCTCGAAGTCCTGGAAGATCTCCGCGCCCGCCGCCGCCGACAACGGGAAGCCGGCCATCAGGCGGGCGCGTTCCGCCACGTCGAAGCCTTCGCGGCGCTCGCCGGGCAGTGGCTCCACGCCCTGCTCCTCGGTGACGAATCCGAGGGTGTAGAGGTACGACGTCGACGTGGCCCGGACCGCCTGGGCGAGGGTGAAGCCGGCGGCCGTGAAGAGGCGGAGGGTCTCCTCCATCTGCTCGACGTGGACCAGGCCCGTGAAGCGTGAGCCGCTGTAGACCTTGGCGCCGTCGCGGTAGCCGAGCAGGGCGGTGCGCAGTCCGCGGTTGGACTTGAGGAGTCGCTCCCGCCAGGTGTCGGAGGGGTCGAGTGCGGTCCCGGCGACCATCCGGCGGAACATCTCCGTCGCCATTTCGTCGAGCAGCGCCTGCTTGTCCTTGAAGTGCCAGTACAGGGCGGGGGCCTTGACGTCGAGTTCCTTGGCGATGGCCCGCAGGGTGAGGCCGTCGAGGCCCACCTCGTTCAGGAGCTTCAGGGCGGTGTCGGCGACCCGGGCGCGGTCCAGGGGCGGGCGTTTCTCCGTACTCACGCTTGACAGCTTAACAGCGTTAAGGGCACTCTCGACGTCAGCGGCACTTAACAGCGTTAAGGAGATGGGTATGAACACGGACGTACTGGTCGTCGGCGCCGGCCCCACGGGGCTCGCCCTCGGCATCGACCTCGCCCGGCGGGGCGTGGACGCGCTGGTCGTGGAGAAGGCGGACCGGCTGTTCCCGGGCTCACGCGGCAAGGGCCTCCAGCCGCGCACACTGGAGGTCTTCGACGACCTCGGCGTGCTCGACGCGATCCTCGCGGTCGGCGGGACCTACCCGGTCGGCATGGTCTGGCAGGACGGTGAGCGGGTCGGCGAGCACCGGATGTTCGACCCGGCTGAGGCGACGGAGGACTCGCCGTACAACGCGCCCTGGATGGTGCCGCAGTGGCGCACCCAGGAAGTGCTGTTCGCACGGCTGGAGGAGCTGGGCGGGCGGGTGTCCTTCGGCCGGGAGGTCGTGGGGGTCGAGCAGGACGCGGACGGGGTGACCGTGCGCTTCGCGGCGGGAGAGGACGTCCGCGCCCGGTACGTGGTCGCCGCCGACGGCGGGCGCTCCGTCGTCCGCCGGACGCTCGGCATCGGCATGACCGGCGAGACGGTCGACCCGAACCCGCTCCTCGTCGCGGACGTCCGCATCACCGGGCTTGACCGGGACAACTGGCACGTCTTCCCGCCGCGCGGCGAGAGCGGCTACCTCGCGATCTGCCCGCTCGCCGGCACCGAGGACTTCCAGGTCGTGGCCCAGTTCCCGGAGGGCACGGCGGTGGACCTGTCCCTCGACGCCGTCCGCGCGGTCGTCGCGGCCCGCTCCCACCTGGCCGCCGAGTCGGTGACCGAGGTCCGCTGGGCCTCCGACTTCCGGCCCCGCGCGGCCCTCGCGGACAGCTTCCGCTGCGGCCGGATCTTCCTCGCCGGTGACGCGGCCCACGTCCACTCCCCCGCGGGCGGCCAGGGCCTGAACACGAGCGTCCAGGACGCGTACAACCTGGGCTGGAAGCTGGGCGCGGTGCTGCGGGGCGGTGCCCCGGCCGCCCTCCTGGACACCTACGAGGAGGAACGCCGGCCCATCGCCGCGCACATGCTCGGCATCTCGACGGGCGTGCACCGGGGCGAGGTCCGCCGCGGCGAGGCGACCCGCCAACTGGGCCTCGGATACCGGGACTCGTCCCTGACAAAAGAGACGCGCACGGCTCCGAGCGGGCTGCGCGCGGGCGATCGCGCCCCCGACGGCAAGCTGGGCGACGTCCGCCTCTTCGACGTGTTCCGGGGCCCGCACTGGACGCTGGTGGCGGTGGGCGTGGAGGCACCGGAGCTGCCGGAGTCCGTGCGTGTCGTCACCGGCGAGGAGCAGCCGTCGTACGGGAAGGGACTGTTCCTGGTGCGTCCGGACGGCTATGTGGGCTGGGCGGGCGAGGACGCCTCGACGCTGGTGAGTTATGCCGGCCGCAGGGTCACGCGCTAGCGAACGACAACTTCACCGCGAACCCGAGGAACAGCGCCCCCGCCGCCGAAGTCGCCCCCGCCGACAACCGCCGCCGGCGCCGGAAGGCATCCGCCAGCCTCGTCCCGCCGAAGATCAGCGCGGTGAGGTACAGGAAGCTGGCCAGCTGGGCGAAGGCTCCCAGGACGACGAACGAGATCGCCGGATACGCGTAGCCCGGATCCACGAACTGCACGAAGAAGGCGACGAAGAACAGGATCGCCTTGGGGTTGAACAGACTGATCACGAGGGCCCTGCGGTACGGCCGTTCGTCACCGGCCCCGGCGACGGGAGCCTCCTCGGCGGCCTGCTCCCGCCGGGTCCGCCACATCCCCCACGCGGCCCGCAGCATGCCCACCGCGAGCCAGGTCAGATATCCGGCCCCCGCGTACTTCACGATCCCGAACAGCACGGCGTTGGCCTGGAGCAGCGAGGCGACCCCGGCCGCGGACAGGGTCATCAGCACGGCGTCCCCGCACCAGACGCCCGCCGCCGCCGTGTACCCGGCCCGCACGCCCCGCCGCGCGGCGACGGAGACGACGTACAGCGAGTTGGGCCCGGGCAGCAGGATGATCAGGATGAGGCCCACCAGATAGGTGGGAAGGTCTATGACTCCGAACATGGGATCGAGTGTCGCACTCAGAACGCGTCGGACGGGACATGGGTGCCCCACACCTCGCGCAGCGCGTTGCACACCTCGCCCACCGTCGCGCGGGCCTTGAGCGCGTCCTTCATCGGGTAGAGGACGTTGTCCTCGCCCTCGGCGGCCTTCTTCAGGGCGGCGAGGGCCGAGTCCACCGCGGACCGGTCGCGCTCGGCACGGAGCCGGGCCAGCCGCTCCGCCTGCTGGGCCTCGATGGCGGGGTCGACGCGAAGGGGCTCGTACGGCTCCTCCTCATCGAGCCGGAAGCGGTTGACACCCACGACCACCCGTTCGCCGGCGTCGGTCTCCTGGGCGATGCGGTAGGCGTTGTGCTCGATCTCGTTCTTCTGGAAGCCGTGCTCGATGGCGGCGACCGCGCCGCCGAGGTCCTCGACCTTCCGCATCAGGTCCAGAGCGGCCGTCTCGAGGTCGTCCGTCATCTTCTCGATCACGTACGAGCCCGCGAACGGGTCGACCGTCGCCGTCACGTCGGTCTCGTAGGCCAGCACCTGCTGGGTGCGCAGGGCCAGGCGGGCGGACTTGTCGGTCGGGAGGGCGATGGCCTCGTCGTAGGAGTTGGTGTGCAGGGACTGGGTGCCGCCGAGGACGGCGGCGAGGCCCTGGACGGCCACCCGGACCAGGTTGACCTCCGGCTGCTGGGCCGTCAGCTGGACGCCGGCCGTCTGCGTGTGGAAGCGGAGCATCAGCGACTTCGGGTTCCTCGCGCCGAACTCGTCCCGCATCACCCTCGCCCAGATGCGCCTGGCCGCACGGAACTTGGCGACCTCCTCCAGGATCGTCGTCCGCGCGACGAAGAAGAACGACAGGCGGGGGGCGAAGTCGTCGACGTCCATGCCGGCCGCGACCGCCGTGCGCACGTACTCGATGCCGTCCGCCAGCGTGAACGCGATCTCCTGCGCGGGCGAGGCACCCGCCTCCGCCATGTGGTAGCCGGAGATCGAGATCGTGTTCCACCGGGGGATCTCGGCCTGGCAGTACTTGAAGATGTCGGCGATCAGGCGCAGCGAGGGCTTCGGCGGGAAGATGTACGTGCCGCGCGCGATGTACTCCTTCAGCACGTCGTTCTGGATCGTGCCGGTGAGCCGGTCCGAGCCGACCCCCTGCTCCTCGGCGACCAGTTGGTACAGCAGCAGCAGGAGGGCCGCCGGGGCGTTGATCGTCATCGACGTGGACACCTGGTCCAGCGGGATACCGCCGAACAGCACCCGCATGTCGTCGATCGAGTCGATCGCCACACCGACCTTGCCGACCTCGCCGTGCGCGATCGGGGCGTCGGAGTCGTGGCCCATCTGGGTGGGCAGGTCGAACGCCACCGACAGACCCGTCGTGCCGTGCGCGATCAGCTGCCGGTAGCGGGCGTTGGACTCCGTCGCCGTGCCGAAACCGGCGTACTGGCGCATCGTCCAGGGGCGGCCCGTGTACATCGACGGGTACACGCCCCGCGTGAAGGGGTACCCGCCCGGCTCACCGAGCTTCTCCTCGGGGCTCCAGCCCTGAAGGGTCTCGGGACCGTAGACGGGTTCGATGGGCAGTCCGGACTCCGACTCACGCGTCATGCCCACCACCGTATTGCGGTCTCGGGCGAAGCGCCGCCGGGTCGTTCGCAACCGGCCGTCCGGGGGGAGACATCTCAGGGGATGCCGGTGAGACGACAGGGGGTCCGGATGCGTACTACGGGCATGGGGAGATCGTTCGCCGCACTGCTGGTCCTGGCGATGGCCTGCGGCTGTACGGTGCAGACGGCCGACGGGGACGGCGACGGAAAGCGGCATCTGCCGGTCCGCATCGAGGTCCCGAAGCGCAGTACGCCACCGGCGGACGACGACCCGAAGCCGAGTGCGACACCGTCCGCTCCGGCCACCGCTCCGGCCGCCGCGCCCGCCGCCGTGCTGTGGTCGCGCGGCGACTCCGGGCGGGACGTGCGGGAGTTGCAGGCCCGGCTACGGCAGGTCGCCTGGCTCTACGACGGGCCGACGGGGTCGTACGACGATCTCACCGAACGCGCGGTCAAGGGGTTCCAGGGCAAGCGCGGGCTGCCGAGGACCGGGAAGACCGACACGGTCACCTGGAAGCGGCTGAAGGACATGACGCACGAGCCGGGCAAGTGGGAGCTGTATCTGATGGGCGGGCAGCCGGCCGACGCCCCGGACGCGCGCTGCATGACCGGGCGGGTGCTGTGCATCAGCAAGACGAGCCGGACCCTGCGCTGGATGATCGACGGCCGGACGGTGACGACCGTGCCGGTCCGCTTCGGCTCGGTGGGCACACCGACCCGTGAGGGCGTGTTCAGCGTCTACTGGAAGTCACGGCACCATGTGTCGACGCTCTACGACTCCCCGATGCCGTACGCCATGTTCTTCAGCGGCGGCCAGGCGGTGCACTACTCGGCCGACTTCGCGGCCCACGGATACGCGGGTGGCTCGCACGGCTGCATCAACGTGCGGGACGAGGCGGCGATCGCCGACCTGTTCGCCCAGGTACGGAACGGCGACAAGGTCGTCGTCCACTGGTGAGTTCCGCGAGGTGATTCAGGGGCGCGGACGGGACCGGGGGAACGTGTCCCGCCCGCGCCAGGTGCACGAGCCGTAGGTACGGGGGGAACCCCGGCTCTGTGCGACGGCCGATGACCAGTCGGCTCACTCAGTACTGCGCCACAGCGGCCGAAAACGTCACACCCACCGCGACCGACATCATGGTGGGTGGGAAAAGTGCAGGTCAGCGATGCGGGAAGCGGTCAGATCGCGCTGTACGACGGGCTCGGCCGCGGGGTCGGTGACATCGTTGCCCCCGGCGAGGTGAGCGGGGCGCCGGAGGTGCCGCCGTCGGGGGCGTGGTGGTTCTTGCGAGGGGACGTGAACTGGCCGTCGCCGTGGCCGTCCTCGTTCCCCTGGCCGTCCTCGTTCCCGTGGCCGTCCTCGTTCCCGTGGCCGTTCCGGTCGCCGTGGCCGTTCCGGTCGCCGTGGCCGCTCTTGTCGTTGTCCTCGTTGTTGCCGGTGTCCTCGGCCTTGCCGTCGCCCTTGCGGTCGTCAGGGGCCGACTTGGCGTCGCCCCGGGTGCCGGCGCCGGACAGGACACCCCTGCAGTACTTCCACACCCGCGAGCTGCCGCCCGCCGCGTTCTCCAGGGAACGCTTGCGGGTCGGGTCGAGGTTCTTGCCGTCGCGCAGGTCCCGGCAGGCCGAGGCGGATCCGTTCCAGTCCCTGCGGGGTCGTACACCCATGCCTTCGGAGCCCGTGTCGGGCGCCGCGCCGGTGTCACCGCGGGCCGTGTCCCGGGAGCCTGCCCCGCTGGAAGGGGGGTTCTCGGGCGAGGGCACGACCTGAGGGGCCGAGGGCGAGACGAACGGGCGGTCCGGGGTGGCGGCGGCCGACACCGACGCGGCGGGTTCCGGTTCGCCGTCCCCGACGTGCGGCAGGACTCCGATTCCGGCCGCGACGGCCACTCCGCCGACCATGCTCGCGGCCAGGACGGCGGCCAGTCCGAGGTGCGCCGGGCGCCTCCGACGGGGACGGCCGGCTCCCGCGTCCGGGGCACCGATCCGCACGAGACCGGCGTCGGTGCGGCCGGCTCCGGGCCGGTTCCGGCCCCGGGCCGCCGGGCTCACCCAGTCGTCCGCACGGTCCGTGCGCGCCTTGCGGAACGCGGCCAGCGCGGCCTCCTCGCCGGGAAGTCCGCCGCTGGTCGGCGCGGGTTCCACGGTCAGTGCCTCCAGCGTTTTCGCCAGGCGTTCGGCGTGGTCGCGGTCGGCCGCGTCGACGGCTTCCAGTGGCTCGCCGCGCAGCAACCGCTCCGCTGTCTCGAGGTCCAGCCACCCGTAGCTCTCGTCGGCCATCACATGTCCTTCTGCGTCCGCGGACGCATATGCGTCACACTCGCGGACGTCACCGCACTGTCCTGCGGTTCTCGCTGGGGCGGCAGGGCATCGAGCGCGCCGGCCGATTCCGGATCCCCGCCGAGGAGCTCGGCGAGTCGTTTCAGACCTCGGTGCGCGGCCGTGCGTACCGCGCCGGGACGCTTGCCGAGGGTCTGGGCGGCGGTCTTGGCATCCAGGCCGACCACCACGCGCAGCACCACTGCCTCGGCCTGGTCCTGGGGCAGCCGGGCGATGAGCGAGAGGGTGGTGCCGGTGGCCAGCGCCTCGATGGCCTCGCCCGCGGTGTCCGACTCGGCGGGCTTGCCCGTCAGTTCGGTCTCGTCGCCGCCGATGGCGGGCCGGCGGCCGCGCATCCGGATGTGGTCGAGGGCGCGGTTGCGGGCTATCCGTGCGGCCCAGCCGCGGAAGCGGTCCGCGTCCCCGTCGAACCGGTCCAGGTCACGGGCTATCTGGAGCCAGGCCTCGGAGGCCACGTCCTCGGCGTCCGGGTCACCGACCAGCGTCCGGACGTATCCGAGCAGCCGCGGGTGCACCGCGCGGTACACAGTCCGGAACGCGGTCTCGTCCCCGTCCTGTGCCGCAAGCACCGCGGCAGTCAACTCCGCGTCGTCCCCCAGCACCCGTGAATCCTCAATACATGGTCGCGATCGATGGTCGCCGCTTCGAGCCGTCGAGGGGTTGTGGTTGATCGCTCGAGAGTCGCGCTGATCATTCAACTTCCGCGCCCGGCGCGAAAGGCACGTTACGACCTGAAACCGCTGCTCGTCCATGTCCGTACAAAATGCAACTACCTCGTGATCCCGGGCGGGCCCTGCGGGAGTGTGACAGAAACCGCCCTCATGGCGCTGAAGAGAGTACGGGCCGCCGCGCGGCCCGTGCCGCGCGACGGCCGGGGCCTCTCCTGTGGGGGGTGGCGGCCCCGGCCGTCTCCGCGGTTCACCCGCTCCGGGTCACTGCTTCTTGGACTTGTTCTTGTCCGCGTTCTGCGGGGCGCTCGTCCTGGCCTTCCGCTTCCCCGGTTTCGCGTCATTCGCGCCATTCGCGCCATTCGCGTCGGCCGTCCCCGCGCCCGTCCCCGTGCCCGGACCCGTCAGCGTGGCGCAGTAGGCGCTCACGTTCGCCTCACCGCCGGCCGCCGTCACGAGCCGCTGGTACGCCGTCGAGTCCAGCGCCTTGCCCCGGCCCCGGAGTTTTTCGTAGGCGCGGCAGTGGGCCAGGGTGTCCTTCGCGGTGGGCGGGCGCTCAGCGGGGGCGGACGCGGTGGGCCTCGCACTGCTGTGCGACTCGGCCGGGGTGCTCGCCGAGACGCTCGGGCGTACATCCTTGCCGCTCACCGCACCCTTGGGCTCGCCGCCGCCCGTCGAGCCGATCGCCGCGTAGGCGACACCGCCGAGGGTGAGACTGGCGAGGAGCACGGAGAGCGTCGCCTTCAGCGAACGTGCCCGGCGCCGCTGCGAGCGGGGCCGCCAGTCGTCGCGCCGCCTGGTCCGCGCCCGGTGTACCCCGGCGTCCCTCGCCGCCCGGAAGGCGGCCACGGCCCGCCGCTCCGCCTCGCCGTCGGACTTCTCCCCACGGAGGGCCGCGGCGAGCAGCGCCTCGAGGGGACTGTCGTCGTACGGCGCTGTCGGCGCGGGGGCGGTGTCGTCGTGGGCGGTGTCGTCGTGCGACTGCCGCTCCCGTGCGGTCCGGCCCCGCAGGGTCTCCTCCGGGCGCGCATGCCGACGGCCGGGGGCATCGCCGCTCCGTTCGTCACCCATGCCGTGTCCGTCCCTGTCCGAGGTGGCGCCCTCGCCTGTCATGTCGACTCCCCCAGCGTCCGGGGGCCTTCATCCGTCACACTCTCGGCGCCCAACTGGTGCGCCAGCCGCTTCAGCCCCCGGTACGCCGCGGTGCGCACCGCGCCGGGGCGTTTGCCCAGGACGCGGGCGGCGGTGGGGCCGTCCAGTCCGACGACGACCCGCAGCAACACCGCCTCGGCCTGGTCCCGCGGGAGCCCCCGGACCAGTTCGAGGGCGTACTCGGTGGACAGGGACTCCAGCGCCTGGTCGTGGGTGCTGTGCGGGGCGGGCAGGTCCAGCATGTCCTGCTCCAGCGCCGCCGACCGGGGCCGCACCCGCAGCCGGCGCAGATGGTCGAGGGCCCGGTGCCGGGCGATGGTCGCGGTCCAGCCGCGGAAGCCCGCCCCGTCACCCTTGAACCGGCCCAGGTCCCGGGCGATCTCCAGCCAGGCGTCCGAGGCCACGTCCTCCGCGTCCTCCCCGACCAGCCCGCGCAGATACCCGAGCAGTCCGGGCTGCACCAGCCGGTAGGCGACCGCGAAGGCAGCCTCGTCACCCTCCTGGGCTCGCGCGACGGCCGCGCCCAGTTCCCCGTCGTACGCCTGCACGCGGCGGGGTTCCCCTCCCTGGCCCAAGAACTTTCCTGTCCGTACCGGTTCGTGGCGATTCCGCACCGTCCGGCACGGTCACACCCTTGCCCATGTCCCCCACGGTCAACAGCGTCGGACCTCACAGAAGTGTCACAGCAGGTCGGACATCCCGGGCACCCCGCCTCGAACACCTGTGACACGTGGCAGTGTTCGTACGCTGTCCAAGTGCCACCTGTGTGACAGGTGGTGTTTCTGTGACCAAATTCAGGGGTGGGGTAGTGAGTCGTCGTAAAAGCCGTGCGTACAGACCGCTCAGCATGAAGCGGCGAGCGTGGCTGACGCTCGGTGCGGTTGTTCTGGGAGGCGGCGGCATCGCGACCTACGCCGTCGCCAGTCCGTCGACCGACGCCGCGGGGGACGTGCAGCCCAAGCGGCCGGTGAAGGTCTACGACTTGACGCTGAAGGGCACCGCGGCCGGCAAGCGGGAGCTGCCGCGCACCGAGACCAAGGAGTTCTCGCTGCTCGGTGTCTCCTGGACGGGGGTGACCAAACCGCTGGAGGGCAAGGCGCAGGTCCGTACCCGCAGCAGCGACACGGGCGAGTGGACCGCCTGGCAGGACCTGGAGACGAACATCGACCCGCCGGAGGACCCCGAGGAGCGCAGCGGCGCCCGCGGCGCGTCCGAGCCGCTGTGGGTCGGCCCCTCGGACGGTGTGCAGGTGCAGGTCGTCCACGAGGACGGCACCACGAGTGCCGGACTTCCCAAGGGACTTGAGGTCAACCTCGTCGACCCGGGCATCGCGACCGCCGCGGAGCAGAAGAACACCGGCGACGACACGGACCCGGCGGCGTTCGCCGCGGACGGGACGCCGACACCGACTCCGGCACCGACCGACTCCCCGTCACCGACGGCCACGGCCTCCGCGTCGGCTTCGGCTTCGGCCACCGCCTCCTCGACGCCGACCCCCACACCCACGGCCACCACCCCCACCGCGCCCCCGTCGACGGCCCCCAAGCCCTCGATGGTCTCCCGCGCCGGCTGGGGCGCCGACGAGTCGCTCAGCCCCGACCCGTCGGAGTACAACGCCGATGTGAAGGCCGTCTTCGTGCACCACACGGACGGCTCCAACGACTACTCGTGCGCCGACTCCGCGGCGATCGTGCGCGGCATCTACGCGTACCACACGCAGACCAACGGCTGGAACGACATCGGCTACAACTTCCTCGTCGACAAGTGCGGCACCATCTTCGAGGGCCGCAAGGGCGGCGTGGACCTGCCGGTCCTCGGCGCGCACACCTACGGCTGGAACCGTGAGTCCACCGGCATCGCGGTCCTCGGCAACTACACCGCCGCGGGCGCCTCGAACGCCGCCCTCGCCTCGGTCGCCCGGATCACGGCCTGGAAGCTCGGCCAGTACGGCGTCGATCCCAACTCGACGGTCCAGCTGAAGGCGGGCGCGACGCAGAAGAACCTCGCGGGTACGAGCTTCACCGCGGGCAGCCTCTACACCTTCAACCGGGTCTCCGGCCACCGCGACGGCTACGCCACCGAGTGCCCCGGCACCTCCCTCTACGCCCAGCTGCCGACCATCCGCGCCTGGGCGTCCGGCCCGGTGCAGGGCCTGAAGCTCACCTCGCTGACCGGCGCGGCCCTGTCCGGGTCGACGTACTACACCAAGGGCGCGATCACGGCGAAGTGGTCGGCCACCACGCCGGGTTCGCTGATCTCGAAGTTCGAGCTGCTGGTCGACGGGAAGGTCGTGGCCACCACGTCCGGTACGGCCACCTCGGCCGGCACCACCCTGGCCGCGGGCAGCCACAAGGTCGCCGTACGGGCCGTGCACCAGTCCGGCAAGGCCGCGACGACCACCGCGCTGACCGTCGTCACCGACACCACCGCGCCGACCTTCTCCACCACACCGAAGATCACCCTGCGCACCGGCACGGTCAACACCACCGCCGCCCCGGTGACCCTCGGCTGGAAGGCCGCCGACTCCCAGGCCCTGAAGCAGGTGAGCCTGCTGTCCCCGACGACGGCCACCTTCGGCCCGACCACCACCAGCTCCAGCCGTACCGCCAAGCCCGGTACCGCGAGCACCTGGTCGATGAAGGCGTACGACGTCGCGGGCAACACCCGTACGTCGTCCCCCTCGTACACGCCGATGATCCTTCAGGAGACCTCGGCCACCAAGTCCGGCAGCTGGACGACCCGTTCCTCCACCAGCTACCTCGGCGGCAAGTCGTACTCCAGCAGTTCCAAGGGTGCGAGCCTGACCTGGACGTTCACCGGCAAGTCCGCCGCGTGGGTGGTCTCGCGGGCGTCCACCTCCGGGCAGGCGTACGTGTACGTGGACGGCACCAAGGTCGCGACCGTGGACCTGAAGTCCTCGACCACCGCCTACCGCCAGGCGATCTGGACCAAGTCGTGGTCCAGCAGCGCCAAGCACACGGTGAAGATCGTGGTGGTGGGCACCAGCGGCCGCCCGACGATCACGACGGACGGCCTGGTCTACATCAAGTAGGGCCTCAGCCCAGCGTGTCCACCGGCTCGGGCGCCCGCTCCCCCACCCTGGGGAGTGGGCGCCCGTCCCGCGTTCACGACGACTCCCGCGATCAGCGCGGCCGGCAGCAGCGCCCCGAAGGCCCACCAGGTGGCCAACGCCGCCTCGGAGAAGCCGTACACCAGCGCCAGCATGCCGCCCGAGCCGAGCAGCGCGGCCGGCACGTCGAGGTGGGGGTCGGGGTGCCGTCCCCCGGGCGCGAGGAGCGCCCGCGCGCCCGCGAACGCGACCAGCGCGACGGGCACGTTGACGTACAGACACCAGTGCCAGTCCAGAATCTCGGTGAGCAGACCGCCCGCGAGCAGCCCGATCGCGGCGCCCGCCCCGACGATCGCCCCGAACACCCCGAAGGCCTTCGCCCGCTCCTTCGGTTCCGTGAACGTCGTCGCGAGCAGCGACAGCGCGGCCGGCGCGAGCAGCGCGGCGAACACGCCCTGCAGGGCCGGGCCCCGAACCGAAGGCGAGGGTGTAGGCGGTGGTGACCCTCCACGATGGTCATGTCCGCACGACCATCAACTGGGCGAGGGCGATGACGACCAGCGCCCACCAACGACGGTTGTCGGCCATGACCCCATCGTGCGCCTGCCAGCGTCCTCGGTCAGCGCCGCACAGCACCCGTCGCATCCCGGCACAGCAGTCGCAGCGAGCCGTCCCCGGCGAAGCAGCGGCGTGCCTCGTCCACCGGGTCCCACAGCCGTCCGTCGGGCGTACGGACCCAGTGGTCGCCGCCGCTCGTCCACCATTCGGCGCCGGCCTGGCGGACGACGACCTCACCGGCGTAGGCGCCGAGCCCGCGCAGCACCGTCTCCACGGCGGCGTACGGCACTCCCTCCCGCCGTATCTCCTCGATCAGCCGGTCGACGCGCCACAGGCTCTGCGCCGAGTAGTCGAGCCGGACGCGTGCGCCCTCGCGCAGGGCCGACACGGCGTCGGCCGCCCAGCGCACGGGCTTGGTCGCGGCGGAGGGCCTGGTCGCGGGCGCGGGTGCCTGGCGGGTCGTCACATCAGCGGTCGTATGAGCCGTCACATCTGTCATCACTTGGGGAAAGCGTCTCAGCGAGGTGTTTCGTCACGCGGATCGGGGCCTTCGCACGGACCGGTGCAGGACCGACCCACCTTCGCCGCATCCCTCCCCGGACGGTCACAGGACCCTCTCTGTCGCGAGGTTGACGCCGGAGTGACGATTCGCCCCTCCGCTGCGCTCCTGTCTCTGATGAGCGACTACTTCCATCTCCGCGCGGTGCCGCCCTCGGCCCTGCGCAACAGCGCGAACTGGATGCAACGGCTGTTCGAGGACGACTGGGACGCCGTCCGCGAACGCATCGGACGACACCGGGAGGAGGTGCTGGACAAGTCCTACCTGGACCACGAACTCCTCTACGCCGGCGCCGAGGTGGTCCTCGGCGGACTGCCGGTCTATCCGGGCGACCACGACAAGCCCCCGTTCCTGCTCCTGACGGCAGCCCGGGCGAACCACGTCTCGGCGTACCTCGGGTCCGCCGACTTCGAGGCCCTGTGGCTGCTCGTCCGCGAGGAGTTGCTGCCCAGACACGGCGGGGCGGCCGCGGAACGGGAGGCACGGGGGGTGTTCGCGGCGGCGCACCGGGACCTGACGGCTTTCTACGATCAGACGGCGCGGTACGGGGACGCGGTGGTCAAGTGGCTCGTCCAGTGAGCCGCCACCACTGAGCCCTCCCTCACCCCCGCCGCCGGCTCCTGCGGGACACCACCGCGCGCAGCACCCGGCGGCCCTCCGTCGACACCTCCAGGGCCGGGCGCAGGCCTGCCGGGCCGTGGCCGGCGAGGAGTTCCAGGACGGTGATCTGGCGGCGCAGTTCGGCGGCGACGAGGGGGGACATGCCCTCCGTACGGCCCTCGCGGCGGGCGTCGACCGAGTCGCCGGCGTCCTTCAGGGGGTCGAGCAGCCGGTGGATCCGGAGCGCGGCGACCGAGCAGGCGTCGGCCCACATCCGCATCCCGGCGGCGGAGCGTTCGACCGGCGCGGCGGCGAGCATGCGGCGGGCCAGCAGCACGGCCTCGTCCTCACCGGAGTCGGCGCAGTCGCCGGAGCCGCCCGCTCCCGGAACGCCGTCGCCTCCGTCGGCGGCCCCGAACTCCCCGCCCAGCTTTCCCCGCACCTGCTCCAGCCGTTCGCCCCACTCCGCGGCCCCGGCGTCGTCCGCGAGCCCCGCCCACAGCGGCCGAAGGACCTCGTCGTCGCCACCGAGCAGCGGTACGCAGCGATCCAAACAAGCCAACCCGCTGGCGGCCAGTCCGCGTTTGTCGGCCTGGCCGATCAGCTCCACCAGACTCATCCACGCCTCCCTCGCCGCGGTATTCCCTAACGGAACCCGCACTTCCCCTTACTGCGTGCGATGGCCCGGGAGTGTCACAGGGGCACCACACCGAGCCGGTCGAGCATACGGAAGAAGAGGTTTTCGGCCAAAGGATCGGGGTCGGCGTTCAGTACGTCGAGCAATGGCTCCTCGGCCACCTCGTGCCCCGCCTCCGCCGCCCAGGCGACGGCCCGCGCGGCCGCGTCCCGGGGTTCGAGGAAGTAGTCCTCCAGGGACAGCCCCTCCTCGCCGCCCCCGATGTACGCGGCCATGGCGGAACGGGCCAGACAGGTCGTCCAGGCCCCGCTCTCCGGCCCGGCCGCCTCCAGGACGACCGACGCACTGTCCATGACGTATCCGAAGAGCGCGGGCGAACCGCTCTCCAGGGCAAGGGCGTTCATGTTCCCGACGTCGCCCTCGCCGTTCGCGTACTCCCAGACCTGCCATCCGCCGGGCGCCGACTCGCGCAGGACCATGCCCTCGGCTCCGGCCAGCGCGTCCAGCTCGGCGAGCGGCCGCTCCCCGCGGCCCACGACGAAGTAACCCCAGTAGCCCATCCTCGGTTCCCCCTGGCTGCTCGGTACGGCTCGGGCCCGAATAGACCACATTCGTACGGCAGTTCGCAGCAGGATGGACCAAATCCGTCACACGGCGGCAGGCGCCGCGACTCCCTGGTGGGCCTTCTCGTCCTGCATCCGGGTCAGCCGCAGCACGACACCGGCGGCGAACAGGGCGGCCACGACGTCGACACCGTCCGCGAACATCACCTGCGTCATGGAGTCGTGGATCTCCTGGGAGGTGTCGGCCTCGTCGAACGCGGTGTACAGGAACCGCCCGATGGTGTTCGTGAGGAGCCACAGCGTCCACCAGACGTTGATCAGGGCATGCCCGCCCGGCTTCTCGCCCGTGCTGCTCGCGTCCCAGATGTCGACGACGACCCGGCGCGGGTACCACAGGCTCGCGATCGGCACGACCCAGCCGGCGATCAGCCAGGCGCGCGCCTTGCGGTGCCCGTCCGGGGCGAAGACCTCGGCGTTGAGCCGGACCCGCCACAGCCAGATCACGAAGACGACGGCGCAGGCCGGCAGCACGAGCACCTGTGCGCTGCCGGCCGCGGCCGTGAGCGTGTCCGCCAGGTCGGCCCGGTCCGGTACGGCCGCCCCGGTGTCGCCGACGGCGAGGTCGCCCGTGACGTCGTACATGAGGAAGTCCGCGCCGAGGGCGAACACGTCGACGGCCGCGGCCAGTGCGAGCAGTACCGCGGTGGCGCGGCCGAGCCCGACCGGCGAGCGCAGCCGGATCTTCGGTGTGACACCGGCCGGCGGGGTCGCGAACCCGGCGGCCGTGGCGCACCCGGCGCACAGCACGCCGTCCGGTGCCGCTTCGGCATGCAGGCAGCGCGTACAGAGCATGGTGAGGTCCCCCCGAGGTGCGATGATCAGCAGACCGCGCGGGTTCTCCCAGAGCCTCACGCACTGCATGCGGAACATACGGTTCGACAGCCCCGTAGGTCCACCGGAATCCCTGGTTCCTCAGCTCAGCCGGTTCCCGAGGGCCTTGAACCGCGCCCAGGTCAGGGCGGGCTTCCCCGGATCCCACAGCTTCTGCGCGGTCGCCCGCAGCGGCATCCGGATGCCTGACGCGACCTGGTTCTGCGTCTGCGCGTTCGGGAAGTCGCACCACACCGCGAAGTACCCGCCGAGGATCTGGCTGTCGTACTTCGAGGGGACGGCTGTCGTTCCGCGGATGACTCGCGGGGTCCACTCCTCGTAGATCCGCTGTCCCGTCGGATAGTAGAACTGGTTGGGCTGCCCGAGGACGTAGTAGAGGAACTTGTCGTTGTAGTTGACGACCTTGCGCCCCGCGCTCAGGTACTCCACCGGCTGCCGGGCGCCGATCTCCTTGCCCGTCCAGTACCCGACCCGGATGTCGGCGGCGGCCCGGACGGACGTCCCCCGGAAGAATCCGTCGTTCCACGCGAGCGGGGCCTTGCCGTGTGCCCGCACGGTGTCGGCGCGATCGTTGAGCCAGCCCGTGGTCAGGTCCTCGACGCCGGCGCCGGCGCCGTAGGCCTTCCTGGCGGCGGCGGCGAGCTGCGGGTAGGTCGCCTCCGGGTCGGACACCATCAGCGCGCGGTACTCGTCGCCCCCGAGGTGCCAGTCGGCGCCGGGGAAGAGACCGGCGTACTCGTTCAGCAGGTCGTCGACGATCTTGGCGGAAGCGGGGTTGGAGATGTCGACGGCCCCGCGCGCCGCGTTCCCCGCCCCACTGCGCAGCTGAAGCTCGGGGTGGGCGGCGATGACGGCCCCCAGGTGTCCGGGCGAGTCGATCTCGGGCACGACGGTGATGTGCCGCTGCGCCGCGAGGGCGACGATCCTCTTCACCTGCGCCTTGGTCAGGTGCTGCCTCGACACGATCTCCGGGTGCGAGTCGGACTCGATCCGGAACGCCTGATCGTCGGAGAAGTGCAGCTGGAGCCGGTTGAACTTCAGGTCGCCCAGTTCCCGGACCCGGTCCTCGATCCAGCCGGCCGTGAAGTTCTTGCGGGCGATGTCCAGGGAGAACCCGCGCACCGGCTTGGCCGGCTCGTCGCGCACGACGCCCTCCGGTGCCGTACCGCCACCGTGCACCGCCTGCTTGAGCGTGCGGGTGCCGTAGAACACCCCCGCGTCGTCCGGCCCGCTGATGGCGACCCGCCCGTCGCGCACGGTCATCCGGTACGACTCCGGGTCAGCGCCCTCGTCGTCGTTGAGCGTGAGGCGTACGTCCCCGGCGCGCACGTCGTCCTTCCGCCCGGCGTACGTCAGCCCCAGTTCACCGGCGAGGAGGCGCCCCTCGTCGGCGAGGCCGGCGTCGTTCACGACCACGCGCAGGCCGGAGGCGGGACGCCAGCCGGGGCCACGCGCCGGGGTGTGGGCGCGGACGGCCGGGATGGTGCGGGGTGTGGTGGACAGGGGGTAGGAGCGGGTGGGGCTGGGGGTCGGGCTCGGGGCCCTCGAAGGGGCTCGGGAGCCTTCCGCTCTGCCGCCCAGGGGTGACGCGGCCTGGGAGCTGGCCGATCCGGCAGGGCCGCTGTCTCCGCCCGCCCACAGACCGAGACCCACCCCGACCGCGACGGTGACGACGACCGCACCCGCGATCAGCCCCCGCGCCTGCTTCTCCGTTCGCTTCCTGTGCTGGCTCACATCGCCAACCTAGGGCCTTGGGAGAGAGGACCGCGTCCTCCAACCGTGCCCAAACGCCCCCGTGCGGGTGAAAATCGGGCATCCGTCGGACAGGTCATGTCCACTCTCGATAACGTGATGTCACACCGCTCACAGCTTCCCCTGCCGAAACACACGTGACGCCCACACATTCTCCCGGCCGACCGGCCATACCGTGCCTGCCCACCGTCCTGGACGCCTTCAACATGGCGCCCGCCGACGAGGCCAGGCTCCTTCTCCTGGACTGCCTGCACAGCCACCGCTGGGCAGAGCGGGTCACGGCCCACCGCCCCTATCCGACCGTGGACGCGCTGCTGGCCGCGTCGGACGAGGCGGCGTACGACCTGACTGTGTCGGATCTCACCGAGGCCCTGGCGGCCGAGACGCTCCCCGTGGTGCCGGAGGGGGCGTATTCGGCAGCCCACATGGCCATGGACGCAGCCCACGCGGCCTACGAGGCCCGCTTCGGCCACGCCTTCGTCATCTGCCTGGACGGCCTGCCGGCCGCTGAGGCCTTGGACCATGTACTGGCAGGCATCCGGTCACGATTGACAAACGATCCGGAGGAAGAACGGGTGGTGGCGGCAGAGGAACTCCGCCGCATCGCGAGGGGCCGGTTGGTGTCTTCCCTCAGGGGCGCGGGGCCGTAGTCGATGTGCGGCTACCGCCGCGCGGGCGCGACCAGCCACACACAACCCGCACCTGACACAAAACCGTCAATACCACCCCATTAGCCGCCGAGTACCCCCATCTGCGTGCCACTTTGATCACACAGGTAGGCCCCGGCTAAGCCCAGCGGCAGCGCATCGCTACGATGCTGGGGGCCGGTGGACCGTACCCGGCCGGGCCCGACCGACAGCACAAGCCGGCTGGCCCCGATACCCCGCTCCCGGAGGGACTTCCGTGCCGGCTGGAACGCTGTACCGCGGCCGGGAAGGAATGTGGTCCTGGGTGGCTCATCGAGTCACCGGCGTCCTCATCTTCTTCTTCCTGTTCGTTCACGTGCTGGACACCGCTCTCGTCCGTGTCTCCCCCGAGGACTACGACAAGGTCGTAGCCACGTACAAGACCCCGCTCGTCGCGTGTCTGGAGTACGGCCTCGTCGCGGCCATCCTCTTCCACGCGCTCAACGGCCTGCGCGTCATCGCCGTCGACTTCTGGTCGAAGGGTCCGCGCTACCAGAAGCAGATGCTCTGGTCCGTCGTGGGCCTGTGGGTCGTGCTCATGATCGGGGCGATCTACCCCGTCCTCGGCCACGCCGCTCGTGAACTGTTCGGGAGCTGACACCGATGGCGACCACTGAAACCACCGCTTCCGGCATCGGCCCCGTAGAGGGCGACTCCGGCTACGGCGTCGACAACCCGGCGCCCCTCATCGAGGCCCCGCGCAAGCGCACCAAGAAGACGCCTCGCTCCACCCGCGGCAACTTCGAGATGGCCGCATGGCTGTTCATGCGTCTGTCGGGTGTCGTCCTGGTCGTTCTGGTCATCGGCCACCTGCTGATCCAGCTGGTGCTGGACGGCGGCGTGTCGAAGGTCGGCTTCGCGTTCGTCGCGGGCCGCTGGGCGTCCCCGTTCTGGCAGGTCTGGGACCTGTTGATGCTGTGGCTCGCGATGCTGCACGGCGCCAACGGTCTGCGCACGATCATCAACGACTACGCGGAGCGCCCGAACACCCGCCTGTGGCTCAAGGGCCTGCTCTACACCGCCACGGTGTTCACCATCCTGCTCGGCACGCTGGTGATCTTCACCTTCGACCCGAACATCCGCTAGGCACGGGGCTGCGAGAATCATGAAGATCCACAAGTACGACACCGTCATCGTCGGCGCCGGTGGCGCGGGCATGCGCGCGGCCATCGAGTCGACGAAGCGCAGCCGCACCGCCGTGCTGACCAAGCTCTACCCCACCCGCTCCCACACGGGCGCCGCGCAGGGCGGCATGGCCGCCGCGCTGGCGAACGTGGAGGAGGACAACTGGGAGTGGCACACCTTCGACACGGTCAAGGGCGGTGACTACCTGGTCGACCAGGACGCCGCCGAGATCCTGGCGAAGGAGGCCATCGACTCGGTCCTCGACCTGGAGAAGATGGGCCTGCCGTTCAACCGCACGCCGAACGGCACCATCGACCAGCGCCGCTTCGGCGGTCACTCCCGCAACCACGGCGAGGCCCCGGTCCGTCGTTCCTGTTACGCGGCCGACCGCACCGGCCACATGATCCTCCAGACGCTGTACCAGAACTGCGTCAAGGAGGGCGTGGAGTTCTTCAACGAGTTCTACGTCCTGGACCAGCTGATCACCGAGGTCGACGGCGTGAAGCGGTCGGCGGGGGTCGTGGCGTACGAGCTGGCGACGGGCGAGATCCACGTCTTCCAGGCGAAGGCCGTGATCTACGCGTCCGGCGGCTGCGGCAAGTTCTTCAAGGTGACGTCCAACGCGCACACGCTGACGGGCGACGGCCAGGCGGCGGTCTACCGCCGCGGTCTTCCCTTGGAGGACATGGAGTTCTTCCAGTTCCACCCGACCGGCATCTGGCGCATGGGCATCCTGCTGACGGAGGGCGCCCGCGGTGAGGGCGGCATCCTCCGCAACAAGGACGGCGAGCGCTTCATGGAGAAGTACGCGCCGGTCATGAAGGACCTCGCGTCCCGTGACGTCGTCTCCCGCTCCATCTACACGGAGATCCGTGAGGGCCGCGGCTGCGGTCCCGAGGGCGACCACGTCTACCTGGACCTCACCCACCTCCCGCCGGAGCAGCTGGACGCGAAGCTGCCCGACATCACGGAGTTCGCCCGCACCTACCTCGGTATCGAGCCGTACACGGACCCGATCCCGATCCAGCCGACGGCCCACTACGCGATGGGCGGCATCCCGACGAACGTCGAGGGTGAGGTCCTGGCGGACAACACGACGGTGGTCCCGGGCCTGTACGCGGCCGGCGAGGTGGCCTGCGTCTCGGTCCACGGCGCCAACCGCCTGGGCACGAACTCGCTGCTGGACATCAACGTGTTCGGCAAGCGGGCCGGTATCGCCGCCGCCGAGTACTCGCAGAAGGCGGACTACGTCGAGCTGCCCGAGGACCCGGCGCGGCTGGTGCTCGACCAGGTCGAGCGGCTCCGCGACGCCACCGGCACCGAGCGCGTGTCGGTGCTGCGCCGCGAGCTGCAGGAGACCATGGACGCGAACGTCATGGTGTTCCGCACCGAGCAGACGATCAAGACGGCGGTCGAGAAGATCGCGGAGCTGCGCGAGCGCTACAAGAACGTCTCGATCCAGGACAAGGGCCGGCGTTTCAACACGGACCTGCTGGAGGCGATCGAGCTCGGCAACCTGCTGGACCTCGCCGAGGTCATGGCGGTCTCCGCGCTGGCCCGCAAGGAGTCCCGCGGCGGTCACTACCGCGAGGACTACCCGAACCGCGACGACGTCAACTTCATGCGCCACACCATGGCGTACCGCGAGGTGGGCGACGACGGCACCGAGTCCATCCGTCTCGACTACAAGCCGGTCGTCCAGACCCGCTACCAGCCGATGGAGCGTAAGTACTGATGGCAACCCCTGTTCTGGACAAGGCGGACGCGGCCGGCGAGCCCGAGCCCGGCTTCGCCGACTCTCCGTACATCACGGCCACCTTCCGCATCCGCCGCTTCAACTCCGAGGTCTCGGCGGAAGCGGTCTGGGAAGACTTCCAGCTGGAGATCGACCCGAAGGAACGTGTCCTCGACGCCCTCCACAAGATCAAGTGGGAGCTGGACGGCACGCTGACCTTCCGCCGCTCCTGCGCGCACGGCATCTGCGGCTCGGACGCCATGCGGATCAACGGCAAGAACCGTCTGGCGTGCAAGACGCTGATCAAGGACATCAACCCGTCGAAGCCGATCACGGTCGAGCCCATCAAGGGCCTGACGGTCCTGAAGGACCTCGTGGTCGACATGGAGCCGTTCTTCCAGGCATACCGCGACGTGATGCCCTTCCTGATCACGAAGGACACCAACGAGCCGACCCGGGAACGCCTCCAGACGGCGGAGGACCGCGAGCGCTTCGACGACACGACGAAGTGCATCCTGTGCGCGGCCTGCACGTCCTCCTGCCCGGTCTTCTGGAACGACGGCCAGTACTTCGGCCCGGCGGCCATCGTCAACGCCCACCGCTTCATCTTCGACAGCCGTGACGAGGCGGGCGAGCAGCGACTGGAGATCCTCAACGACCGTGACGGCGTGTGGCGCTGCCGCACGACGTTCAACTGCACGGACGCCTGTCCGCGTGGGATCGAGGTCACCAAGGCGATCCAGGAAGTGAAGAGGGCGCTGATCACCCGGCGTTACTGACCCTCTCGCAACGGCTGGAACAGAGGCCCCGTTTCCCTACCGCGGCAGGTAAGGAAACGGGGCCTTGATGCGTAGCCGCCCTGTTCCTCGCCTGACAGGTATCTGCCACACTGCGAATCCGGCGATTCGACCGATCTGTCATGGTTGTTCCTTGGGGGCGAGTGAGTGGCCCAAGCAGCTGGGGCTGATACGGGCGACCGAGACCGCCCTGTTCATCGCGGACGCGCGGCGAGACGGCGGCCCGCGTCGGCCCGCATCCGGATTTCCGCGTCTTTCTCCGCCGTCCTGTCCGCCCGTCGCCTCAAAGACTTCCAGCGCCTGAGGACACGCACCGCGCGGACCTGGAACGGCTGAAGCAGCAGACCGAGCAGTGCGGCGCAGGCGGTGACCGTTGCCGTCAGTCCGAGTGCGGCGGTCCCCCGGGCGGTACGGCCTGCCAGTCACTCCGACCCGAGAAACTTCCCGCCCGCACCAGTGCGAGCACCGCCGCGACGAACAGCGCGCACGGCGCGAAGTGCACCGACAGCACCCGTCGCACGCAGAGGGAGGGGCACGTGCACCGTCCTCCGGCTCAGCGCTCGGGCGTTTCCTCCGACCCGCGTCCAGGACGCCTGTCGACCGCCGTCAGATCGATCTCGATGTCGAAGGGGACGGAGACCTTGAGCCGCTCGTGGAAGATGCCAGTGAGGCCGTAGGAATGCGTGGCCGGGTCGAGCTCGTAGACGTAGACGACGGGGAGGCCCTTGTCGGCGTCCTGCTCCACGCGCCAGAAGTGGGGCACACCTGCTGCCGCGTACTTGCGGGGCTTCACCTCGCGGTCCCGTTCGCGCGAGTCGGCGGAGACGACCTCGACGGCGAGAACGACATCTTCCGGTTCGTACCAGGTCTGGTTCGGGCCGGTCACCGCGTCCACCGGAAAGACCACGATGTCCGGCTCAGGGCGGTTCTTCGAGTCCAGCTTGACCGTCATCTCGCGGTCCACGTCCAAGTGGTCCGGCGCCTGTCGCAACAGGGCATTGTCCAGCAGACGCATCGTCCGGCTGTGGAATCAGGTCTGCGGACTCATGAAGACGAGACTTCCGTCGATCAACTCCGTGTGCGGCGGGAGGCCCGGAATCCGGTCGAGGTCGTCCGCGGTCCAACCCTCGGGAGGCGGAATCGGCCAGCGGTACGTCGGCTCGTCGCCCGGACCGTCGTCGGATGCGGCGCTCATTGGTGCTCCCATGGGACGGAGTCTCGCCAGTCGATTCAGCGTATCCAGCGGAAACGGCAGCCGGCGCACCTCACGGAGTGATCCGTTGCGAAAGTCGGCCGGGGTCGACCGCGTGATCAGGACACGTGGAGAGTCAACATTGGTCAAGTCCTCTGTGACTGCTGCGACTTGAGGGGCTGCGGGCGCAGACTGACTCCATGGCACTGTTGAGAAAGGCCGCAGCCGCGCTTCTCGCCGCGTCGGCCGCGCTGATCGCGATACCCCCCACTGCCTCCGCAACCCCCGCACCCTACGGAACCCTGGCCCGGGAGAACTTCGACCGTCTCCCCCTCGGCCCCGTCACCGAGGGGCGCGGCTGGAGCGCCGACACGGCCGGTGGCACGCTGACCGTCGCTCGCAGCGCCTCGGGGCACGGGCGTGAGCTGCGGATTCGTACCGAGGGCAACGGTCGGGCCTTCCTTGTGTTCGATGAGCTCTTCCCGCCCGGCAACAGCTTCTGGGGACGGGTGCGGCTGCGGGTCGGGGGGTTCCCCACGGCGCCCGACTGGGCCCACTGGACCATCGCCGAGGCGTCGGGGGCGGGCTCGTCGACGCTGGTGCGACCGCTCGGTGGGCAGTACGCGCCGACCGACGGCGGCAACTTCTGGGGCGTCGGGTCCGATCTCGGGCCCACCGGGGACTGGACGTCCTGGAAGACCTCCTCCCCGGCCGTCGCGGGGAAGTGGCAGTGCGTCGAGTTCCATCTCGACGCCGGCGACAATCGCGTCACCGTGTACCTGGACGGCGTGGAGCAGTCCGGCCTGACGGTGTCCACCAAGGAGCACGGGGGGACTGCGGACGACTTCGTCTTTCCGGCCTTCGACAAGCTGAAGCTGGGCTGGCAGCTCTATCAGGCCAACCCGACGCCTTCGTCGTACGACATCCGCATGGACGACATCGCCCTCGGAACGCGGCGCGTGGGCGGTTGCGGAAACGGAGGCTGACACCGGGATTGCACCCGGCCTGCCGGGCGTGATCCACTTCGCCGGTGATGAGCTGAGCGGCCTCCGGGAGGGGCCTCGGGGGCGAGGGGGCAGCGGTGCGTACCGCTGAAGAAGAGATCGTGTCGTCGTGCCCGCAGTGCGGGGTGGAGATCCGTACGGACAGACGGTTCACCACGTGGTGTGCCGCCTGCGAGTGGAACGTGGACCCGCAGGGGCCCGGTGAGGAGAAGCGCGGGCCGGCGGCAGTGCGCCGCAGGATCGCGCAGCACTACGGCGAACTTCTGTTCACGGAACTGCGGGCCGGGAACAGCGGCGGGCGCAGTGTGTCAGGGCTGTTCGCCTACGCGATCGCGCTCACCGTGCACGGGCTGACCTGCATCCTGGCCGCGGTCGGCGTGTGGGGCCTGATCGCCGGCTGGGGCGGACTCGGCATGGTGTTCGGGCTGTTCTTCCTCGCGCTGGCCTGGTCGCTCCGACCGCGGCTCAACCGGCTGTCCGACGACGACCGTGTCCTGCTGCGGGACGAAGCGCCCGAACTGTACGCGCTCGTCGACGAGGTCGCCGCCGTCCTGGGCACCAGGAGCGTGGACGCCGTCGTCGTCGACGTCGAGGCCAACGCGAGTGTGACCCATCTCGGGCTGCGGCGCAGGCTCCTGACACTGGGGCTGCCGCTGTGGGAGGTGCTGAGCCCCCAGCAGCGGATCGCTCTCCTGGGCCACGAGCTCGGCCACTTCACCCACGGCGACACCCGGCACGGCATGGTCGTGGGAACCGCCTGCAGATCGCTGAGCACGTGGCTCTACTACGTCCGGCCGATGCCCAACCCGAACGTGGTCCAGGCCGTCACCAATCTGGCCTGCGTCCCGCTCCGCCTTCTGGTCACCGCCGTCATGGCGCTGCTCGACCTGCTGACCGCGCGGGCCTCCCAGCGCGGTGAGTACCTGGCCGACGGGGCGGCGGCCCGCACCGGGTCCACCGAGGGAGCGGTCGGTCTGATGGACCGCCTCATGGTCACCGACTCGATCGCCACCACCCTGCAGCGCGAGACCAACAGCCGTCGGCTGCGCCGGACGGGCCGGGGCGGCGAGCAGAACGCCGACGGCTTGTGGGAGGCGCTCGTCGCCCATCTGGACTCCGTCCCGGAGTCCGAGTGCGAACGCCGGCGCCGCGTCGGGGCACTGCGCGGCCACAGCGTCGACGCGAGCCACCCGCCGACCCACCTGCGCCGCCGGCTCCTGCTGGACGGTACGCCGGTGCCCGCCGCGGTGACGGCGGACTCCGTCCGGGCCGAGCGCATCGCCGGTGAGCTGGCGGACGTACGCGCGACGCTGGCCCGTGACGTCGTCAGGGACGGTTACGGAGATCTGTGACGGCCTGTCGCGTCGGGTCGGTCACAGCTGGCTCAGGATCGTCGGGTCGGTGATCTTCCTGTCGTCCGCCAGCATCATTGCCTTGCTGAGGATGACCGCGAGCATGCGGTCGCCCTCGTAGGGGAGGTAACCGGCCTGCGGGGCGGACGGGTTGGACTTCGGGACGATGCACAGATACTGGTCGTTCGGGGTGCGGAGGATGTTGCCCGAGCCGAGGTGGATCTTGTACGTGTGGCGGTCGCCCTTGACGTGGAGGAAGCGGCCCTCCAGGGTGCAGCGGTCGGCTATCGCGAGCCTCGGGATCAGGCGGTCCAGGAGGAGACGGCGGGTCTCGGCGCTCTGGTTGAGCTCTCCGAAGCCGTACGACGTCCAGTACTCACGGAAACGGCCGTCGGCGCCGCCGTCCTGCCAGGTGGGGTCGTTGCCGATGCTGGCCACGCCGACGAACAGGTCCACGTCGCGCAGGACTTCGGACAGGACCAGGGGCGGGATCTCCGCCAGGGGCAGCGGGTCCACCGGGTCCGCGCCGTCGCGCAGCCACATGCGGTACTCGCCTCCCGCGCAGTGCGCCCAGTTCTCCGGGGCGTCGATCGGGTAGAAGCGGACCTGGTCGGTGCGCAGGCGCAGGAAGGTGCCGGAGTCGGTGATGTCCGAGTAGTCCTCGCCGCCGTCGCCCTCGATCCAGTACTCGGCTCTCAGGCCCCAGCGCGGGAGGTCCCGGCTGGGCGGCGGGGCCTCGTCGTCGACGGCCAGGCGGAGTCTGTTGCGCCAGCCCCGGGCCGCCGCCAGGGAGTGGAACTGGTGCTGGCGCAGGACGTGGGCCGCGAAGCGGTTGGAGTAGGTGCCGGTGGTGCGCTCCGCGTCCGTGAGCAGGTAGACCTCTCGGTGGGCCTGCTTGAAGGGCTGGGTGATCTGGTGGCGTTCCAGCCAGTCGCGCCAGGCGACGATCTCGGCGGGGGCGTGATCCACCGGGTGCCAGAGGCGGACCTCGGTGCCTTCGGTGAGCGGTTCGTCCGCGAGCGTGCGCAGGGAGCCCTCGGCGTGGCCGACCGTCGTGCCGTCCACCGTCCACAGGAGGCGGCGGGCCAGGGTGCCGACCAGCGGGTGGTCCAGGTAGCGCTCGCGCCAGGTGGCGTAGGACCAGGTGCGGTCGGCCAGGAACTGGCGGTCCAGGCGCTCGCTCTGGGCCGAGAGCATCTTGTCGATGTCCTTGACGGCCGCCTTGAGCTCCTTCAGCTCCTCCGCGTGGTCCCGTCGTACGGCGGCGGGCACGGTCTTCACCGGCTTGCCGCTCGCGTTGTGCCAGGTCAACACGGCCTTGGTGCCCCGCACTTCGAGGACGGCGGTGGCTTCGCCGAGCCGGTGCTCCGCGCGTCCGACCTCGGTCAGGCCGTACGCCGGTACGGCCAGTTCCTCGATCTCCTCGCGGCTGAGGCCCAGGGCGACGGCGCGTGCCTCCAGGGCAGCGTCGAGCAGCTTTGCGGTGTTCTTGTACGTCACCCGGGTGGCCAGGCGGGCCAGTTCGGCGAGGGCCGCCTCGCTGTCGATGCGGGCGAGGGCGTTGACACCGGCGTTGGCGACCTTCGGGTTGCGCGGGCCGAGGCCGGCGACCTTCTTGAGGGAGCTCTCGACGAGGACGCCGAGGGTGCGGGCGGTGTCGGGGTGCGCCGGGAGGAGGGAGAGGAGCCAGGCGAGGCCGCGGAGGGCGTTCGCGTTGTAGGGGTCGTAAGCGCTGTTGACGTCGGGTTCGTACCGCCCGCGTTCCAGCTCGAAGGTGCGGGGGTGGCCGACCAGGGCGAGCCAGCGGATCACCGCCTCGCGGACGCGGTCGGAACCGAGCGCGTCCGCCAGAGCGGCGGCCTGCTTGTCCCACTTGGCGGAGGGCTTGGCCGCGGTGGCGGTCAGCATGTGGGTCAGTAGTTGCAGCCAGGCGGGGCCGGTCTCCCGCAGGGCTTCCTCGGCCCACTCCTCACCTACGTTGAGAGGCGGCTCGGTCAGCTTCTTCGCCGTCCTGGGCAGGTCGTCGTTGTGGTAGGCGTGCAGGGCGGAACGCCGGACGGTGGCGACGACAGCGGGCGCGACCGGGCGGCCCGCGGCCAGCTCGGCCTCGATGAGGTTCTCGTAGCGGGCGCCCCACCAGAAGGAGTGCTGCCGGGAGATCTCGTCGAGCAGGGACAGACGCTCCGCGGTCAGGCGGTCGTGGGGCGGCAGGTCGCGGGAGACGATGCCCAGCAGGATCAACGCGCTCTGCCGAGCGTTCGGGCCCGCCTGTTCCGAGTGGTACTGCGTCACGAGGCCGTCGGCGACCCGCGACCGCGCGTCCGGCGGCAGTTCGAGCAGGCGGGCCAGCACGCCCTCCCACAGGCCGGTCCAGTTGCCGTTGTTGGCGACCGCGGCCTTGAGCAGGTCGGTGGCGAGCTCCTCCAGGTCGCCGTCGGCGGCTCGCTGCCGGATCAGGTCCTTGTACTTCTGGATCTCGCCCATGGTCAGCCACCCACCAGCGGGACGAGCTTGAGGAACGTGACCTCGGTGCCGAGCACGAGGTCGATCTCCTCGTCGAGCTCGGTCACCTGACGGTCGCCGACCAGGACCAGGAAGCCGTTGCCCGCGAAGGCCCTGAGGGCGAGCTCGGTCTGGGCCTCGGGGTCTATGCGTCGGGGGGTGCGCAACGCGTAGCCGTTCAGCACGCGTTCGGTGTCCTCGGGCTGGACCAGGCCCTGGAAGACGGCAGGCGTGCGCGCGTTGTACTCGGCGACCTCCTGGAAGACCCGGCGGCGGATCAACTCGCGCACGGCGAGCCGCTCCTCGGCGATCTCCAGACCCCAGCCGTCGCTACGGCTCCCGCTCGTCGTCTCGTCGACGAACATCACGATTCCCATACCGAAGACAGTACGAGGCACCACTGACAACGGGCCCCGCTCGGAGTGGGTCACACGATGTTGCGGACCACCGTCCACGTCACGGCCACCGCGAGGACGACCACCTGCGCCCGGGGGCTCAGCGTGGGGCGCCAGCGGCGGCCGCGCAGGCCCTCCCACGCCCAACGGCCCAGCAGGGTCAGGGCGTACGGCGAGGCGAGCAGCAGAGCCCGGTTGTCCAGCCACGCTTCGGTGAAGTGGCCGTGCATCAGGTCGTACACCATGCGGGTGCCGCCGCAGGCCGGGCAGAGCAGGCCGGTGAGCATGCGGAACGGGCACTGCGGCAGGAGGTGGCCGGGGTCGTGCGGGTCGGTGCGGTAGAGGTACACGGCACCGGCGGCTCCCACGGCGAGCACCGCCGAGGGTGCCGCCGCGGGGTGGCGGAGCGGAGAGCGCCACGGGGAGACCGAGGGCTCGGTCCCCCGCGCCCTAGCTCCGGAGGATCCGGCCGTGTTCATCGGTGTGGTCGTTCCCGGTGAGCAGGAGGATGCCGTCGACCAGCGACCAGATGCCCAGGCCGCCGCAGGTGAAGAGCTGGGCGAGTCCCATCCCGACGTTGCCCAGGTAGAAGCGTCCTACGCCGAAGCCTCCGAGGGTGAGCTGGAGGATGCCCGCGATGACCTTCGACTTGTCGGAGTAGGGCCGTCCGTACGGGTCGTAGCCGTAGGGGGCGTTGGGGTCTCCCGTGTACGTCCCCGGGGGCGGGTAGTAGCCCGGCGGCGGGAACCCGGGAGGCGGGTAGCCCGGCGGCGGGTACCCCGGCTGGGGGCCCTGCTGCTGGTACCCGGGCTGGGGGCCCTGCTGCTGGTACCCCGGCTGGGGACCGGGCTGCTGGTACCCCGGTGGGGGACCCGGCTCGGGGTCGTGCTTGGGGTCCTGCTGTTCGTGACCCTGCTGTTCACTCAAGGGTGCTGCTCCTGGGGACCGAAGCGGGAGGACCCGCGAAAAGACGACAATGCGCCCGGTCATCATGCCCGACGGACACCGCGTCGCAGAAGCCCGTTCCGTCGCCCCCGGCTTAATCTGACGACATGTCAGATGACCAGTCCTACGAACTGCTCGGTTTCGACAACGTGCTGCTGCCCGTCGGGAACCTCGGCGAGGCCCTCTCCTTCTACGAGCGCGCGGGCTTCACGGTGGGCTTCCGACTCGACGAAGCCGGGATCGCACTGCTGAAGGTGGGCGGCGAGACGCCCGGGATCCTGCTCCGACAGGAGGAGGCACTCGGGCACCGGCCGCCGCCGTGGCCCGCCACGCGCGTGTGGCTGGAGGTGCCGGACGCCAGGACCGCCGCCCGGGAGCTGCGTGCGGCCGGCCTCGAACTGCTCGACGAGCCCTTCTCCGTGGTCACCGGCTGGACCGTCGAGGTCGCCGACCCCTGGGGGAACGTCCTCGGGTTCACCGACTACACCAAGCGTCCGGAACTCGGCCGGCGCGCCTGAGGGATCACGGACCCACACGTGACGCAGGCCTCTCCGCAAGCGAGTTGAACACGTTCAAAAACAGGGCTAGAGTCTCTCCCGTCAGCGTTTTGAACGCGTTCAAGAAGGGGGAGGCGCATGGACCGCACGGTCGTCGCCTACGTCATCTACCTCGTCGTCAGCATTGCCCTGACCGTCTGGGTGGCCCGCACGCTCAGCAGGAACGGACGGATCTTCCTCGCCGACGTGCTGCGCGGGAACGAGAAGCTCGCCGAGGCCGTCAACCACCTCCTGGTGGTCGGCTTCTATCTCGTGAACCTCGGATTCGTCGCGCTGTACCTCAGCGGCGACGGGACGATCGAGGACACGCGCGGCGTCTTCGAGGCCCTGTCGACCAAGCTGGGCGTGGTGCTGCTGGTGCTCGGCGTGATGCACCTGGCCAATGTGTACGTCCTCAACCGGATCCGCAGGCGGGGTGCCATGGAGCGGGAGCAGGTGCCGCCGGTCGCGCCGCAGGACTGGGTCCGGGCATGACAGGGCCGACAGGTGCCACGAGCGGTGCGGGCGCCCCGGCGGACCGCACCCCCGTCCGCCGGCTCACCGTCCTGTACGACGCCGACTGCTCCCTGTGCGCCTTCCTGCGCGACTGGCTCGTACGGCAGCCGCAGCTGGTCCCGCTGGAGTTGGTGCCGGCCGGGTCGCAGGAGGCCCGGCTGAGGTTTCCCGGGCTCGATCACCGCGCCACCCTGGAGGAGATCACCGTCGTCGGCGACGCGGGACAGGTCTACCGCGACACCGCCGCCTGGATCGTGACCCTGTGGGCGCTGCGTGAACACCGGCCGCTCGCTCACCGGCTCAGCACCCCCTCCGGGGCACGCCTCGCGAAGGGCGCGGTGCTCGCCGCCGCGAAATGGCGGGGCGCGCAGTGGCAGGGCGGTCAGTGGGGCGGCCCCGCGTACCGCCGCTCCGAAGGCTGGGCGTACGACCCCGGCAGGGGCTGGGTCCACACCCCACCGGGGTGCGACAGCGGCGGCCGCGCCACTGGTTAGGCTCTCTTTCCGTGCCTGCCAACAACGACGGCCCCGACGAGGGCAGTACCCCGAGCAAGTCCGAGCAGACGAGCAAGTCCGAGCAGACGCGCGCGCTGATCCTGGAGACGGCGATGCGGCTGTTCCAGGAGCGGGGGTACGACAAGACGACCATGCGGGCCATTGCCCAGGAGGCCGGGGTCTCCGTCGGTAACGCGTACTACTACTTCGCGGGCAAGGAGCACCTGATCCAGGGCTTCTACGACCGGATCGCCGCCGAGCACCAGGCGGCGGTCCGGGAGGTCCTGGCCCGGGAGAGCGACCTGGAGGCGCGGCTCGCGGGCGTGCTGAAGGTCTGGCTGGACATCGCGCAGCCGTATCACGAGTTCGCGGTGCAGTTCTTCAAGAACGCCGCCGATCCCGACAGCCCGCTCAGCCCGTTCTCGCCCGAGTCGGAGCACGCGCGCGTGGAGGCGATCGCCGTACACCGCGAGGTGCTGCGGGGCGCGACGAAGACGAAGGTGCCGGAGGAACTCCGGGACATCCTCCCCGAGTTGATGTGGCTGTCGCAGATGGGGCTCGTCCTGTACTGGATCTTCGACCGCACGGAGGGCCGCGAGCGGAGCTACCGGCTCGCCGAACGCGGCGCCAGGCTCACCGCGAGGGGCGTGTCGCTGGCCCGGTTCCGGGTCCTCAGGCCGCTCGTACGGGAGGTGCACGAACTGTTCACGGACTTCCTGCCGGGGATGACGAAGGTGATGCCAGACCCCGGCAGGAAGTCCTAGTCACGTCAGTTGACGGCGTCGACCTCGCCCTCGACCAGTTCGACGTCGCACACCAGTGGCCCCTCCCCCACGACGACGTGCCGCGCGCGCGAGCCGTACGCCGGGGCCGTGGTCGCCAACAGGTACGTCCCGGGTGCGGGAACCGAGACGATGTACGAGCCGTCGGCCAGCGACTCCACCCGGTCCAGCTGACGGCCCCCGGCCGACAGCAGCGAGACGGCCGCGCCCTCCACGGGCTCGCCGTCCGCCGTGCGGACGAAGCCGTGGACGGCCGACGCCGGGCCGCCCGAGGGGGCCGCCGTCGCCGGAACCGCCTCCTCCTTCGGCTCCACCGCGAGATGCGGCAGCCGCTTCTCCAGCCCCTTCGGCAGCCACCAGTTGGCGTCACCGAGCAGATGCATCGCGGCCGGCACCAGGGCCGTGCGCAGGATGAAGGCGTCCAGGGCGACCGCGGCGGCGAGTCCCACACCCGCCATGGCGGCCCCGTAGTCGCCGCTGAGCACGAACGCCAGGAAGACGCAGACCATGATCAGAGCGGCGGAGTTGATGACGCGGCTGGTCTCGGCGAGGCCCACGCGCACCGCGCGCGCGTTGTCCCTCGTGTGCACCCACTCCTCGTGCATCCGGCTGACCAGGAACACCTGGTAGTCCATGGAGAGGCCGAACAGGAGCGACAGCATGATGATCGGAAGGAAGGCCGCGATGGGGCCCTCCTTGCCGAGGCCGAGCAGGTCGAGGCCCCAGCCCCACTGGAATATCGCGACCAGGACGCCGAAGGAGGCGGCGGCCGCGATCAGGTTCATCAGGGCGGCCGTGAGCGGGACCACCACCGAGCGGAAGGCGATCAGGAGCAGCAGGAAGCCCAGGCCGATGATCGTGGCGATGAAGTACGGCAGCCGGTCGGCCGTCACCGACGCGAAGTCCTTGGAGACCGCCGTGACGCCGCCCACGTGCGCCTCGACGCCCGCGTCCGGGATCACCTCGTCCCGCAGGGTGTCGATGAGTTCGTCCGTCTCCTTGGCCTGTGGTGAGGTGGTCGGGACGACCTGGATGACCGTGACGCCGTTGGCAGGGGGCGCGGAGGCCGCCTGGGCCACGCCCTCCGTCCGCCGGATCGACGTCACCAGGGACGCGCCCGCGTCGCCCTTCACGACGACCTGGAGCGGTCCGTTGAAGCCGGGGCCGAAGCCCTCGGCGAGCAGGTCGTACGCCTTCCTGGTCGTCGACGAGGCCTCGTCGTTGCCCTGGTCGACGGTGCCGAGGCGCAGGGACAGGAGCGGAAGGGCGAGCATCGCCATCACGGCGACCGCGAGGACGGCCACCGTGCGCGGGCGGCGTTCCACGGTCGCGGACCAGCGGGCGGCGAGACCGCTGGGACGGTCCGTGTCGGGTCCGTTCGCGGCCAGCTTGCGCCGCTGGCGGCGACTGAGCACCCGGTGGCCCAGGAGGCCGAGCAGCGCGGGCAGCAGGGTCACGGCCGCGAGGACGCTCAGGACGACGGTCAGCGAGGTGCCGATGACCACGCCGTCCAGGAAGCGCAGGTTGGTCACCAGCATGCCGGCCAGCGCGATGCACACCGTGCCGCCCGCGAACAGCACGGCCCGCCCGGAGGTGTTGAGGGCGGTGACCGCCGCCTCCTCCGGATCCAGGCCGCGTTGGATGCCCTTGCGGTGCCGGGTGACGATGAACAGGGCGTAGTCGATGCCGACGCCCAGGCCGATCAGGGTGGAGAGCAGCGAGGCGAGTTCGGGCACGTTGGTGACATGGCTGATCAGCGTCGTGGAGAACACGCCGGTGCCCACGCCGAACAGGGCGACCAGGATCGGCAGCAGCATCGCGAAGAGCGAGCCGAAGGCCAGGAACAGCACGACGGCCGCCGCGAGGATGCCGACGATCTCGGCGGTCCCGGTGGGCGGCTCCTGGACGCGTGTGATGGCCTGGCCGCCCAGTTCGACCTGGAGGCCGTCACCGCGCGCGTGCTCCGCCGCGTCGACGACGTCCTGGACCAGGTCCTTCGGTACCGCGTTCGCCTGCTCGGCGAAGGTGACCTGGGCGTACGCGATCCGCCCGTCCTCGCTGATCTGCGCCGCGCCCTGTGCCCCGTACGGGTCGGTGACCTCGCCGACGCCCTTCATCGCGCCGATCTCCTTCAGCACGGGCTCGATCCGGGACCGTACGGACTGGTCCCGTACCGATCCCTCCTCGACCTTCCACACCACGGTGTCGGTGTCGCCCGCGCGCTCCGGGAAGGCCTTCGCCATCAGGTCGTACGCCGTCTTGGAGTCCGTGTTGGGCAGCGAGAAGACGTCCGCGTAGTTCGTGCCCGCGGACGTACCGGCCGCGCCGAGCCCGAACAACGCCCCCACCCACAGCAACAGGACCACCAGCCGGTGCCGATAGCACCAGCGTGCCAATACCGCCACGCTCCACACTCCCCTGTCGGTCGTCGGTCGGTCCCCCAGGTCCTCGCAACAGGATTGGCGTTGGCACACGCGCGTGGACATCAGACGCCCATGACTCTCAAGGAACTCCAAAGAGCGAACCGGCCCCACTGTCAGTGGCCCGGCCGATACTGGGGGCATGACTGGGGGAGAGACGAAGAGTCCGGGCACCGTGCTGGTGGTGGAGGACGAGGAGAGCATCGCCGACGTGCTCGCCATCGCCCTGCGCTATCACCGGTTCGAGGTGATGGTCGCAGGCTCCGTCCGCGAGGCGCTCGCGCTCACCGACCGCACCCGCCCGGACGCGGCCCTGCTCGATGTGATGCTGCCCGACGGCGACGGCCGCGCCCTCGGCCGTGAACTGCGCGAGCGGCGGCCCGATCTGGCCCTGGTCTTCCTCACCGCGCGGGACTCTCCCGCCGAGATCGTCGGCGCGCTCGGCTTCGGCGACGACTACATCACCAAGCCGTTCAACATCGACGAGGTCGTCGCCCGGATCACCGCGGTCCTGCGCCGCACCCGCCCGGCCGACGTCCTGCCCCAGCGCCCGCCCCTGCGCTACGGCGACCTGGAGCTGGACGAGACGACGTACTCGGTGCACCGCGACGGCCGCACGGTCCAGCTCACCCCCACCGAGTACGCACTCCTGCGCTTCCTGGTGCGCAACGGCGGCCGGATCGTGCCCAAGGAGCAACTCCTGCGCCATGTCTGGCAGTACGAGCACACCCCGCCCGAGTCGACCGTCGTCGAGACCTACATCAGCTATCTGCGGCGCAAACTGGACGCCCTGGGACCGCCGGTGATCACCACCCGGCGGGGTGTCGGATACGGGCTCGCATGAAAGTCCGCCTGCCTCGTGGCCGACACGGCATCCATTCGCTGCGCGGCAAGCTGACGCTGGCCAATGTGGCGCTGCTCGCGATCGGCATCGTCGCGGCGACCGCCGTGAGCGTGATGGGCATGCGGTACTACCTGCTCGACCAGATCGACAGCGAACTCCTCAAGACCCGGGACTCCCTGGGCGGTTCGCAGATCACCCTGCGGGAGATCGACTCGCTGAGCATGCTGGGCTTCGTGCGCGACCGGCTCATGCCGGCACAGCAGGAATCGAGCGAGGAGCGCTCGGCGGAGACCGTCTTCGCGGCCGTCGACAGCCGGGGCGAGCCGGTCGGGATCCTCGGCTTCGATCCGACCGAGTCGCAGCGGGGCCTGGCGACGGCAGTGGGCGACCCGCGCGCGCTCGCCGCCGACTCCGAGCCGCACGACGTCACTCTGGACGGCTCCACCTACCGCGCCACGGCGGCCCGGCTCGGTGACGGCTCCTACGCCCTGCTCGCCGCGCCCACCGACGTCCTGCACCAGGGTGTCGCCAAGGCCGTCCGGCTCGACCTCGCGATCGGCAGTCTGCTGCTCGCGCTGCTGGCCTGTCTGACGATGTTCAGCGTCCGGCGCCGGATGCGGCCGCTGGAGGACATGGTGGAGACCTCGTCCGCGATCGCCGAGGGCGACCTGACCCGGCGCATCCCCTCCAGCTGCGAGGCCACCCTGGAGGTCGAGCAGCTGCGGGTCGCCCTCAACTCCATGCTCCACCAGGTGGAGTCGGCGTACCGCACGCGCGAGCAGAGCACGGCCCAGCTGCGCAGCTTCGTCGCCGACGCCTCGCATGAGCTGCGCACCCCGCTGTCCGCGATACGCGGCTACCTCCAGCTGTACGACAAGGGCATGCTGTCGGACCCGGACGACCGCAAGCGCGCCTGGGCTCGGGTGCTCGCGGAGACGGACCGGATGGGGCGGCTCGTCGACGAGCTGCTCACTCTCGCCCGCCTCGACCAGCAGCCCGAACTGCGGTTCAGGAACATCGACCTGAGCCGGCTGGTGCGGGACGCGGCCGAGGATCTGCGGGTGCAGCAGCCCGGCCGGCCCGTCGAGGTCGCCGCTGAAGGCTCGCTGTTGGTGCGGGCCGACGAGTCGGGGCTCAGACAGGTCCTGGGCAACCTGGTGGCCAACGTGCGCACGCACACGCCCGCCGAGGTGCCGGTGCGGCTGGAGGTGGAGCGCGAGGACGGGGTCGTACGGCTGTGTGTCGCGGACGAGGGTCCAGGGCTGCACGCGGACGACGCGGCGCGCGTCTTCGACCGGTTCTTCCGGGTCGGCGGCGGCGCGGGCAGCGGCCTCGGTCTGGCGATCGTGCAGGGCGTCGTGCGGGCCCACGGCGGCGAGGTGGCGGTCCGCACGGCTCCGGGCGAGGGACTGGCGGTGACGGTCAGCCTGCCGGCGCGGATGTCCGCGGGTCAGTGACCCCACGCGTACGTCCGCTCAGTCGGCCCTCACCAGGGCCCACACGGTCTTGCCGTGCCGCCCCCGGCTCCACACCCCCCACGCGGCGGCGATGTTCTCCACCAGATGCAGACCGCGGCCGGTCTCCTCCCACTCACCGACCACCCGCAGCCGGGGTTCCAGCCGATCCTCGTCGGAGACCTCTATCAGGCAGGAGCCGTCCGCGAGGGCGGTCACCGCGACCTCGAACTCCCGCTCCAGGAGCAGCCCGTGGCGCACCACGTTGGTGGCCAGTTCCGACACCAGCAGAACCGCGTCGGCCAGCGCCGGATCGTCCGGTCCGTGGCCCCAGTCGGCCAGGTGGTCCCGGACCCGCCGCCGGGCGAGACCGACGGAAGCCGGATGCCGGGGCAGCCGGAAGGAGTTGCGTCTCAACACGTTTGCTCCTCACCCCGCGCACACCTCGGGGATCAGATCCAGGACGTCGGCATCAGATCCAGGACGTCGGCATCAGATCCAGCTGAGGCGCCAGAGACGAAAGACTCCGGTGCCGTCCGAGAGGTACTGGCCGCCACCGACGTCCTCGCTGGTCACGACGTAGTCCTTGGCCTGCCACAGCGGGATGACCGGGACATCGCGGGCGATGTCCGACTGGAGGTCGCGGAAGTCCTGCCCCGCCTCGCCGCGGTCGGCATAGCGCTGACTGTCCTGGATCAGATGGTCGACCTCGTGGCTGCTGTAGCCGGTGTTCATGGTGCCGTCGGAACCGACGAGCGGGGAGCCGTAGGTGTCCGGGTCGGGGTAGTCGGCCACCCAGCCCACCGCGTAGGCGTCCAGCTTCCCGGTCGCCCAGCGCTTTTGGAAGTCGGTCCACTCGTAGCCCTTGAGCGTCACCTTGAACAGGCCGCTCGCCTCCAGCTGCTTCTTGAGCTCCTTGGCCTCCGCGGCGGCGGAACCGCTGGTGAGGCCGTAGCCGTAGGTGAAGCTGACCGGGGTGGTGACGCCGGCCTCGGTGAGCAGGGCGCGCGCCTTCTTGACGCTCGGCTCCGCGTAGGCGTCGAAGAACGACGTGGTGTGGCCGGTGATGCCGGTCGGGATCAGCGAGTAGAGCGGGTCGACGGTCCCCTCGTACACCGAGGCGGCCAGCTGCTCGCGGTTGATCAGCCAGGCCATGGCCTGACGCACCTTGGGGTCATGCAGGGGCTTGCCCGCGCGGGTGTTGAGGTAGAGGTTGCGGACCTCGGAGCTGTCGGCCTCCGAGACGCGCTGGCCGGGGTCGCTCGGGTTCAGTCCGGCGAGGACATCGGGCGGCAGCTGCCGGTAGGCGACGTCGATCCGCTTCGCCTTCCAGGCGCTGTTCAGCTTGTCCGAGTCGCCGTAGTAGTCGAGTTCGACGGGGCGGCCGTTGCTGTCGATCTCGCCCTTGTAGTCGCTGTTGGGCGCGAGGACCGCCTTCTTGCCCTTCGTATACGCCGTCAGTTCGTACGGCCCGGTGCCGTCGACGCCGTTGTCGGTGCGCAGCGAGCTGGCGGGGTACTTGGTGCTGTCGACGATGGCGCCGGCTCCCGTGGCCACCTTGAACGGGAAGGTGGCGTCGGGCGAGGACAGCCGGAAGGTGACCGTCCGGCCACTGGCACCGACCGACTGCAGGGTGCTCAGCAGCGAGGCGGGGCCGACATCCGAGTTGATCTTCTTGACCCGGTCGAAGGAGTACTTGACGTCCTTGGCGGTCATCTCGCGGCCGCTCGGGAACTTGAGACCCCCGCGCAGCACGCAGCGGTACGTGCGCAGATCACTGCCCTCGAACGCACAGCTCTCGGCCGCGTCGGGGACGGGTGTGGCACTGCCTGGCTCGAAGGCCAGCAGTGACTGGAAAACGTTGTTGAACAGCGCCCAGGAACCGGCGTCATAGGCGCCGGCCGGATCGAGTGAGGTGACTTCGTCCGTCGTCCCCACCTTGATCGTCCTGCCCGTCCCTTCGGACGGGAGCAACTGCCAGCCGCCTACTCCCACGGCCCCCAGAACAAGCAGCGTCGCGAGAATCCGCACGCGAACCGACCGCATCGGTTTGCCCTCCCCGGACCCCATGGGCCCCAGTGCACATGCCACCCCCTAGTGGCGCGGATCACCTAATCACAGGTGTTTCACCTGGGGGAAGAGGGATTTGTCGAGTTGGGCAAGACGTTACCGCAGCGGATTTCGGCCATGTTTCACAGAGTTCCCACAGGGGCTCCGGACGACGGTCAACGGGCCATCACGTAGACGAACATCCGGGCGCACACCGTGACCGACGCGACGGCCCGCGCCATGATCGCCCGCTCCACGATCCGCCGCAGCCACGGACCGGAACGCCTCTCAGCAGCCAGTGATCGGGATCCCAGGGTCCCGCGCCTCGTACGCAGCAGGCAGGTTCTGTTCGCACGAGACCCTGCTCGCCGGTGGCTGCGCGACGGCTCCCGTACCGGGCACAGCCGTACGACGGCCCGGGCCGCTGTTCAGGCCTGCTTCGACGCCAGTTCGATCACCGTGATGTCCGACGGGGCGCCCACGCGCGTGGGCGGGCCCCAGGCGCCGGCGCCGCGGCTGACGTAGAGCTGTGTGTCGCCGTAGCGCTCCAGGCCGGCGACGGTCGGGTTCGCGGCCTCCGCGAGGAGGTTGCCGGGCCAGAGCTGGCCGCCGTGGGTGTGTCCGGAGAGCTGGAGGTCGACGCCGTGGTCGACGGCGTCGTGGATCTGGACCGGCTGGTGGGCGAGGAGCACGCACGCGCGTGCCGTGTCCCGGTCGCCGAGGGCCTTGCCGAAGTCGGGGCCCTGGCCCTCGCTCTCGCCCGCGATGTCGTTGACGCCGGCGAGGTCGAACCACGCCAGTTCCGTACGGTCGTTCTCCAGCGGGCGCAGACCGAGCCGCCGTACCTCCTCGACCCACTGCTCGGCACCGGAGAAGTACTCGTGGTTGCCGGTGACGAAGAACGAGCCGTGCCGTGCCTCGAGCCGGGCGAGGGGGGCTGCCGCCGGGCCGAGATCCTTCACGCTGCCGTCGACCAGGTCACCGACGACCGCGATCAGGTCGGGCCGGGTGGAGTTGATGGTGTCGACGACCTTCTGGGCGAACCCACGGCCGAGCACCGGGCTCAGGTGGATGTCGCTGACCACCGCGATCCGGTAGCCGTGCGCCGCGCGCGGGAGCTTCGCCAGCGGCACGGTGACCCGCTTGACCCCGGGCCCGCGCAGGACGCCGTAAGTGCCGAAGCCGACGGTTCCCACGGCGGCCGCGGCGGCGGCTCCGGCGACGACCCGGGAGACGAAGAGGCGGCGGGAGGGAGCGGCGACGAGGGGGGATCCGCCGGGTTCCGACGGCTCCTCCGACGCGGGTCCGCCCTTCCCGGATTCCTGGGGCGGGCTCCCGGCCCCCTGCGGCTTCTCGGCAGGTGCTCCCGCCGGTACCCGCTCCGGGTGCGGTACGGCGGTCACGGCGGGCTCGCCGCGCCCGTCCCGGCGATCGAGGAAACGTCGCAGCAGGGGTCGTACGACCTCTCCCGCCACGACCGCGAGCAGCAGGTAGATCGACAGCGCCAGCCACAGGAAGCCGGGCCACGCGAGCACGCGCTGGAGCCAGAAGGGGGCGCCGGTGCGCTCCGCGACCAGGGCACCGACCGCCAGCACCCAGCCGCCGCCGATGAGCACCGCGCCCACGCGGCGGGCCCGGCCGGGGCCGCCGGTGGTGTCGCGGAACAGCCGGCGCCACAGGTACCAGTTGGCCGTCACGAGGACGGCCAGGGCGAGCAGTGCGAAGGCGATGACCACGGTCTGCTAACTCTCGAGGGTCGGCTGTGAGTTCCGGCGCAGTGCGCGCACTCCACGCAACCCGATGAGCCCGACGACCGTCCCCAATACGAAGGAGACGACGGCCAGCAGCAGGTGCACCCAGAAGTACCCCGTCGGGTCGCCCGCGTCGTCGAACGCGAGCCCGCTGGCGTCCTTGACGAGGTTCTTGACGAAAGTGATCCAGATGATCCAGCTCCACACCCCGAAGGCGAGCAGGAACCAGGAGACGGGGCGGCTGAGCTTCATGGGTCCAGTATCGCGGGCCGTTGTCCGGTTCGGCGGCCGGGGTGGGGAGGGTGCTGGGACTTCACCCTCCGCGCCATGTACGTTCCTGAGCGTGTCCGCACCCCAGAAGAAGACCGCCAGGCGATCCCTGCTGGTCACCTCCGCCGCCGCCCTGTCCTCCCTCGCGCTGACCGCGCCGGTCGCTCTCGCGGCTCCCAGCCCGTCACCGAGCGCGTCGCCGAGCGCGTCGCCGAGCGTCACTCCCCCGGCGAACATGTCGACCGTGGGCGGCTCACGGCTCGGTCAGGCGGGCACGCAGGTCAATCTCGCGAGCGGGGTCCCGGTGCTGCCCAAGGACATCACCGCGCGCTCCTGGATCGTCACGGACGCCGAGTCCGGCGATGTGCTCGCCGCACACAACGCGCACTGGCGGCTGCCCCCGGCGAGCACCATGAAGATGCTCTTCGCGGACACCGTGCTGCCCAAGTTCGCCAAGACCGAGCAGCACAAGGTCGTCTCCTCCGACCTCGCGGGCATGGGCGCCGGCTCCAGCCTGGTCGGGATAAAGGAAGGCGAGACGTACACGGTCCACGACCTGTGGCTCGGCGTCTTCCTTCGCTCCGGCAACGACGCCGTGCGCGTCCTGTCCGCGATGAACAAGGGCGTCGCCAAGACCGTCACGGAGATGAACGAGCACGCCCAGGAGCTCCAGGCCCTCGACACCCATG
The DNA here is from genome assembly GCF_030816965.1 of Streptomyces canus. Lineage (NCBI taxonomy): Bacteria > Bacillati > Actinomycetota > Actinomycetes > Kitasatosporales > Streptomycetaceae > Streptomyces > Streptomyces canus. Next base: position 6,339,162 of record NZ_JAUSYQ010000002.1, on the reverse strand, counting down.
TGGTCAGCCCCGACGGCTACGATGCCCCCGGCCAGGTCTCCTCCGCCTACGACCTGACCCTGTTCGCCCGTTCCGGCCTGCAGAAGAAGGACTTCCGCGAGTACTGCTCGACGGTCACCGCGAAGTTCCCCGGCGAGACGAAGAAGGACAAGAAGGGCAAGACCGTCCGCAAGCCCTTCGAGATCCAGAACACCAACCGACTGCTGAGCGGCGACTACGACATCTCGCAGTACCAGGGCATCGCAGGTGTGAAGAACGGCAACACCACCAACGCCGGCGCCACCTTCACCGGGGTCGCCGAGCGCAATGGCAGGGTGCTGCTCGTCACCGTCATGAACCCGTCCAAGGAAGAGCACAACGAGGTCTACAAGGAGACCGCGAAGCTCTTCGACTGGGGCTTCAAGGCGGCCGGCAAGGTGGTGCCGGTGGGCGAACTGGTGCCGCCGAAGGGCGCCGCGCAGTCCAGCGCCCAGCCGGGGGAGTCCGGCGAGGCCGGGGGTGCCTCCGGGGACTCCGCGGGCTCAGGAGCCTCGGCGAAGCCCGTCTCGTCCGCCACGGCCGACGGCGGCTCCCGCGGCATGGGCACCGCCCTCGCGATCACCGGCGGCCTTCTTGTGCTGCTCGCGGGCGCCGCGTTCCTCGTCAACCGCCGCTGGCCGCTGCCGGATCTGGTACGTCGTCGCTCATCTCGTCCGTGAGCTCCTGCTCCTTGCTTTCCGTGGCCGTCCACGCGGCGCAGAACAGCACCAGTTTCGCCGTGAAGTTGATCCACAGCAGCAGGGCGACGGGGACGCCGAACGCGCCGTACATGCTCTTCGTCGCCACGCCCTGCATATAGCCGCTCAGCAGCAGCTTCAGCAGTTCGAAGCCGATCGCGCCGGTCAGCGCGGCGACGAACAGACGGCGGCGCGTCGGCTCGACTCCGGGCAGCAGGGTCAGGACGTACAGCAGGAGCAGGAAGTCGGCGAGTACGGCGATGACGAACGCGACGACGCGCAGCAGGACCCGGCCCGCGCCGCCCTCCTGGAGGCCCAGTTCGCCGCTGATCCAGTCGACCAGCGCGGAGGCGACGGTGGAGATGGCGAGCGTGACCAGGACCGCGCCGCCGAACCCGATCAGGATGCCCAGGTCCTTGCCCTTGCGCAGGATCGCGTTCTCGTCCTCGTCGGGCAGCTCCCACACCGCGCGCAGACACTCGCGCATCGAGCCGGCCCAGCCGATGCCGGTGAACAGCAGGGCGGCGGCCGCGATGAGGCCGACGGTGCCGGCGTTCTGGACCAGGTCGCCGATGTTCAGCTGCTCGGAGATGCCGGGCACCTGATCGGCGATCTTGTCCTGGAGGTCGTTCTGCTGCTCCGTGCTGAGCGTCGCGGCGGCGATCGCTGCGGCCACCGTGAGCAGCGGAAACAGCGCGACGAAGCTGGTGAACGTCATCGCCGCGGCCAGCCGGGTCCACTTCACCCGGTCCAGCCGTTCGTACGACCGCCACGCGTGCGTGGCCGTCAGGCGCACCCAGAGGGGCCCGACGACGGGGAGTCTCTTCAGCCAGTCCATGATCGGATCTTGCCCTCCGCGCGGAAGACCGATGTGTGAGTACCCGAAAACGCGGGATGGCGTCGGGTCAGGCCACGGGGACCGGGCGGTGACGCTTCGAGGGATGGGCGGGAACTCCGGCACTATTGAGCGACATCCCATTAATCACCCATTTTGGGGAGAGAAGTGATGTTTTCGATCGAATCATCTCTATAGCGGCGATACGGTCACCGGCATGTCTGCCGACACCGTTCCCGTCACGGGATGGGGGCGCACCGCCCCCACCGCGGCCCGCTTGATCCGTCCACGGAGCTACGAGGAGGCCGTGGCCGCCGTCCGGGGCTGTGGGGCCCGTGGTGGCATCCCGAGGGGCCTGGGACGGGCGTACGGGGACGCGGCACAGAACGCCGGTGGCGCGGTGTTCGACATGACCGGCCTGAACCGCGTCCACGCGATCGACGCCGAAGGCGGCACCGTGCTGTGCGACGCGGGCGTCTCCCTACATCGGCTGATGGAGGTGCTGCTGCCGCTCGGCTGGTTCGTGCCGGTGACGCCCGGCACCCGGTACGTCACCGTCGGCGGAGCGATCGGCGCGGACATCCACGGGAGGAACCACCATGTGTCCGGCTCCTTCTCCCGCCATGTGCTGTCTTTCGAACTGCTCACCGCCGACGGCGAGATCCGCACCGTGCGCCGCGGCACACCTCTGTTCGACGCGACCACCGGCGGCATGGGTCTGACCGGGATGATCCTCACCGCGACGGTCCAGCTCCAGCCGGTCGAGACGTCCCTGATGTCGGTGGACACGGAACGCGCGCGGGACCTCGACGATCTGATGGCCCGTCTGACGGTGACCGATCACCAGCACCGATACTCGGTCGCCTGGGTCGACCTGCTGGCCCGCGGAGCCGCGACCGGGCGGGCGGTTCTCACCCGGGGCGACCACGCGCCGCTGGAAGCGCTGGAGACACCGGGGCTGCTCGCCGGAGCCACACGCGCGCGTAGAGACCCGTTGGCCTTCGGGACCCCGCGCTTCCCGGCCCTGCCTCCCTTCCTCCCCGAGGGACTTCTCAACCGCACGACCGTGGGGCTGTTCAACGAGCTCTGGTACCGGAAGGCGCCCCGCGCGCGTACCGGCCGGCTGCAGAGGATCTCCGCGTTCTTCCACCCCCTCGACGCTGTGCCCCACTGGAACCGGCTCTACGGCCGCGGCGGCCTCGTGCAGTACCAGTTCGTCGTCGGACAGGGCCAGGAGGAGGCCCTGCGCCGGATCGTGCGGCGGGTCTCCGGGCAGCGGTGCCCGTCCGTTCTCGCCGTGCTCAAGCGGTTCGGGGACGCCGACCCCGGGTGGCTCTCCTTCCCGGTGCCCGGCTGGACCCTGGCCCTGGACATCCCGGCCGGCCTGCCCGGTCTCGGCGCCCTTCTCGACGAACTGGACGAGGAGGTGGCCATGGCCGGCGGGCGGGTCTGCCTGGCCAAGGACGGCCGTCTGCGGCCGGAACTGCTCACCGCGATGTACCCGCGCCTCGACGACTTCCGTGCGCTGCGCGCGGAGCTGGACCCGCGCGGGGTGTTCACCTCGGATCTGTCGCGCCGTCTGACTCTCCAAGCCCTCTGAAGATCCCAGGCCCTCCAAGGAGCTGCTCGTGAAGGACGCCTTCGGCATTCCCCAGTCCCTGCTCGTCCTCGGCGGTACGTCCGAGATCGCGCTGGCCACCGCCCGCCGCCTCGTCGTCCGACGCACCCGCACGGTGTGGCTGGCGGGGCGCCCGTCCCCCGCCCTGGAGTCGGCCGCCAGGCAATTGCGCTCTCTGGGGGCCGAGGTCCACACCGTCGCCTTCGACGCGCTGGACCCCGAATCCCACGAGACGGTGCTCGGCAAGGTGTTCGCCGAAGGCGACATCGACATGGTGCTGCTCGCCTTCGGGATCCTCGGCGACCAGGCCCACGACGAGCGCGAACCAGTCGCTGCGGTGCGGGTAGCGCAGACCAACTACACAGGTGCCGTCTCGGCCGGCCTGGTGTCCGCGCGCGCGTTGCAGGCTCAGGGGCACGGCTCGCTCGTCGTGCTCTCCTCCGTGGCCGGCGAGCGCGCCCGCCGCGCCGACTTCATCTACGGCTCCAGCAAGGCGGGCCTCGACGTCTTCGCCCAGGGGTTGGGCGAGGCCCTGCACGGCACGGGCGTGCACGTCATGGTCGTACGCCCCGGGTTCGTGCGGTCGAGAGCGACGGCCGGTCTGGAGGAGGCGCCCCTCGCGACCACCCCGGAGGCCGTCGCGACGGCGATCGAGCTGGGTCTGCGGCGCCGCTCGGAGACGGTGTGGGTGCCGGGGGCGCTGCGGGTGGTGATGGCGGCGGTGCGGCATCTGCCGCGGGCGGTGTTCCGGCTGCTGCCGCTGTAACCGTCGTTACAGCTGGCTTGTGGGCAGGGTGCCGCGGTCGACGTGGCCGGCCTGGGGCGGCACGGCCGAGCGACCGAAGGTGAACTCGCGCAGTTTGCGCCACACCCCGTCGGCCCCCTGCTCGTAGAGCGCGAATCCGGTGCACGGCCACTCGGCCTCGAACTCGGCGAGTTCCTCGAAGGCGCGGTCCATGGCCGCCTCGTCGATGCCGTGGGCCACCGTGACGTGCGGGTGGTACGGGAACTGCAGTTCCCGCGCGACCGGCCCGGAGGCGTCACGGACCTGCTTCTGGAGCCACGTGCAGGCCTCGGCACCTTGGGCGACCTGGACGAACACGACAGGTGACAGCGGCCGGAAGGTGCCGGTGCCGGACAGCTTCATCGGAAAAGGCCGGCCCGTCGCGGCGACCTCGGTGAGGTGCGCCTCGATGGCGGGCAGCGCGGTGTCCGCGACCTCGGTGGGCGGCAGCAGGGTGACATGGGTGGGGATGCCGTGAGCCGCGGCGTCGCCGAAGCCCGCGCGCCGCTCCTGGAGCAGGCTGCCGTGAGGCTCCGGGACCGCGATCGACACACCGATCGTTACGGTCCCCACGTCGTCTCCTGTTCGTCCCTGTCGTCCTGTCGGATTCGTTCCCAGCCGTCCGGCTATCGACTGTACGGCCACGGCTGTGCTGTGGGCAGGCGCAGGCATAGTGATGTGCAGCGCTCTGTCCGGTGGTGCTGGTGTGCGGTGGTACGCCCCGGCGACCGGCGGTCGGTACCGCCGGCCGCGGCGATCAGTGTTTCGCGGGCAGGAAGCCCACCTTCTCGTACGTCTGGGAGAGGGTCTCCGCGGCGACCGCGCGCGCCTTCTCCGCGCCCTTGGCCAGGATCGAGTCCAGCGTCTCCGGGTCGTCCAGATACTGCTGGGTCCGCTCCCGGAACGGCGTCACGAACTCGACGACGATCTCGGCGAGGTCCGTCTTGAGCGCGCCGTAGAGCTTTCCCTCGTACTGCTGCTCCAGCTCGGCGATGCCGGTGCCGGTCAGGGTCGAGTAGATGGTGAGCAGGTTGCTGACGCCCGGCTTGTTCTCGGCGTCGTAGCGGATGACGGTGTCGGTGTCCGTGACCGCGCTCTTGACCTTCTTGGCGGTGGCCTTCGGCTCGTCGAGGAGGTTGATGAGGCCCTTCGGTGTGGACGCCGACTTGCTCATCTTGATCGACGGGTCCTGGAGGTCGTAGATCTTCGCCGTCTCCTTGAGGATGTACGGCTTCGGGATCGTGAAGGTCTCGCCGAAGCGGCCGTTGAAGCGCGTGGCGAGGTCACGGGTCAGTTCGACGTGCTGGCGCTGGTCCTCACCCACCGGGACCTCGTTGGCCTGGTAGAGCAGGATGTCCGCGACCTGGAGGATCGGGTACGTGAACAGGCCCACGCTCGCGCTGTCGGCACCCTGGCGGGCGGACTTGTCCTTGAACTGGGTCATGCGGGAGGCCTCGCCGAATCCGGTGAGGCAGTTCATGACCCAGGCGAGCTGGGCGTGCTCGGGGACGTGGCTCTGGACGAAGAGCGTGCAGCGCTCCGGGTCGAGGCCCGCGGCGAGAAGCTGCGCGGCGGCCAGGCGGGTGTTGCCCGTGAGCTCCTTCGGGTCCTGCGGAACCGTGATCGCGTGCAGGTCGACGACCATGTAGAACGCGTCGTGGGACTCCTGAAGAGCCACCCACTGGCGGACGGCGCCGAGGTAGTTGCCGAGGTGGAACGAGCCTGCGGTGGGCTGGATTCCGGAGAGCACGCGGGGTCGGTCAGAGGCCATGCCCACCATTCTCTCAGGTGTCGGGGGCCGATCCGGAACCAGTCGGAAACAGATGTGCCACGGGTGGGAACCGATTCCGTCCGGGCGGTGTACCCATGGTGTGAGGACGCGGGAGGGGGGCCGCATCGTCGATGAGGCCGAGGTGATCGCACGCGTACGCGCCGGAGACCCGGAGGCGTACGCGGAGCTGGTGCGGGCCCATACGGGCCTCGCCATGCGAGCGGCCGCCGCGCTCGGGGCGGGTGCGGACGCGGAGGACGTGGTGCAGCAGGCCTTCGTCAAGGCGTACTGCGGGCTGGGCCGCTTCAAGGAGGGCTCGGCGTTCAAGCCGTGGTTCATGTCGATCGTGGCCAATGAGACGAGGAACACAGTGCGGACGGCGGCGCGCCAGCGCACACTCGCCGGCCGCGAGGCGGCCTTCGCGGAGGCCGAGCCGCTGATACCGGAATCGGCGGACCCGGCGGTCGCGGCCGTGGAGATAGAGCGCCGCGCCGCGCTGGGGTCCGCGCTGGAGAAGTTGAGCGAGGAGCACCGTCTGGTCGTCACCTACCGGTATCTGCTGGAGATGGACGAGTCCGAGACGGCCCAGGCCCTGGGCTGGCCCCGCGGGACGGTGAAGTCCCGGCTGAACCGCGCGCTGCGCAAGCTCGGCAAGCTGCTGCCGGATGTCGCGCCTCGGGAAGGGGGTGATGAGCGTGAGTGAGTCCTACGGCGGTGAGGGCGCGGGAGGAAGCGCGCGTGAGCGTGCGTCCCGGCTGCCCGAGGAGCTGCGGGCGCTCGGGCGTTCGCTGGACGCGCCGGGTGCGGACAGGTCCGAGTCGATGGTGGAGCGGGTGCTGGAGCAGATACTCGCCGAGCGGCTGCCGGTCCCGGTGGCCCAGGCGTCGGGGCCCGGTGAGCGGCTGCGGGCGGTGCGGCGGTGGACGCGGCTGCGGTGGCGTTCGCTGGCCGCGACCCTGTGCGGGCTGCTGGCGGTCCTCGCGCTCACGCCTCCGGTGCGGGCGGCGGTCCTGGACTGGTTCGACTTCGGCGGGGTCGAGGTGCGGTACGACCCTTCGGCGGTGCCCTCGCCGAGGGCCGAGGTGCCCGGCTGCGGTCGCTCGGTGTCGCTCGCGCAGGCCGAGCGGCGGGCGGGGTTCGAACCGCTGGTGCCGTCGGCGCTCGGCGCTCCGGACGTGGTCACGGTGACGACCGAGCCGCAGGGGCGGTCTCTGGTCAGCCTGTGCTGGCATGAGCGGGGGGACACCATACGGCTGGACGAGTATCCGGCCCGTCTGGACATCGGCTTCACCAAGCGTGTGCGGGAGCAGCCGGAGTTGCTCTCGCTGGACGGGGACTCCTCGGAGCTCGGTGGGGCCCATGACACGGCTCTGTGGTTTCCGCGGCCCCACCTGCTGAGCTTCTGGCTGGTGGACGCGGCCGGCTCCCACTACGCCCGCGAGCAGCGGACCGCCGGTCCGACGCTGCTGTGGATGCACGGGCCGGGTGTCCTGGACGTGCCCGACGTGACGCTGCGACTGGAGGGGGCCACGTCGAAGGCGCGGGCTGTGGAGATCGCGAAGTCCCTCGGCGAGCCGGGGCACGAGGGCGCCGAGAAGTCCTCGGATTAGTGCGCGCGGGGTGGGAACCCCGACGGGCCGGGCGGTGTACCAGAAGTGACACGCGGCTCGCGGACGGGCCGCACAGGATCGTCTGTTGGGGGTCGGCATGAAGAGGCGTGTGGCTGGACGAGGGGGCCGCTGTCGTGAACTGGCGGCCGGATCGGGCGCGTTGGCGGTGGCGCTCGCGCTGACGGTGTGGGGTGCGCCCTCCGCATCGGCGGGCGGACCGACGAGCGTGCTCGTGGTCTCGCCGGAGAGCGGGGAGACGGCGTCGCTCTACTACTCCGACGAGGAATACGGGGAGTTGGAGCGGCTGCTCGGCCCTCCGGGTGCGGGCGCCCGCACCACACCACCCGAGGCGAATCTGCTTGCCGCCCGGCAGATCAACGTCACGTGGATGGCGCACGACGTCTCACCGTGGCGGCTGGACCAGGTCTTCCCGCTGGCCGACACGGACGAGGTGTGGATACACACCGCGGAGCGCGTCCCCGAGTCGGTGAACGGCCACTGGCACCGCACAAAGAATCCACCTCAACTGCGCGCCCTGCTGAAGGAATTGGGAGTGATGGGCAAGGTCTCCGGCGAGGGCCATGCCATCTTCCCCGCGCCCGGGCAGGAGCCGTGGACCGATGCGGGGGTGGTGCCCACGGAGGCGTCTGCGGGCCCGTCCTCCACGCCGGACGACGGCACCGAGTGGTGGTGGGCGCTTCCGGGGCTCGCGGCCGGAGCGGTACTGGCGCTCGTGCTGCGGCCGTTCGCTCTGCGGATGCGAGGGGACCGTGTGCGCCGGGAGCCTGGGCCTCGGCAGGAACTGCGTGATCTGTGACGAAAGGAGGTGTCGGCGAGCTGGAGACAGCGAGGCTGACCGATCGAGGGGGATGGCAGTGCGGAGCAGACACACAGGGATGCGGCTCGGGCCGCGCAGGGCGTTGGTAGCGCTGGCAACGGTGGTGGGGGCGGTGACCGTGCTCGGGGCGGCGGCCGCCGCCGCGGCACAGCAGACGCGGGGAGCGGGCCTCGACCGGCCCGACCTGGCGATGGTCGTCACCGGCGGCTCGGGCCGGACCGAGGCCGTGCGTTCCGACGAGCCGTACTTCACCCGCCTGTGGCAGCTGCTGCAGCCGACGTACCCGGGCACGGAGCAAGTGCCCGGCGCCTGGGAGGAGGGCCGGTATCCGGCGGTGCGGTTCACCGTCGTGTGGGGGCTGACGGGTGTCGGTGGCTGGCCTCGGACGGATTCGGCGCCGGGGGGTGATGTGGCGGTGGCGCGGCAGGACCAGCTGTTCCTGACGGGGGACGGCACGCCGTGGGTGCGCTCGGATCCGGCACCGGAGCGGGAGGACGACGACATCCGCTGGCACCGGGCGCCGCAAGCGGTTTTCGATCGGCTGGACCGGGCGGGCCTCGTCGGCGGCCCCGCGGAGGGGCAGGAAAAAGAGGGGGCCAAGACCTCGGCGGGCCCGGAACATGGCGTGTGGTGGGCGGTGCCGGGGCTCGTCGTGGGATTCGCAGCGGGAGTCGGAGGCACGCGGCTGATACGCCGCGCGGCGGTCGGGCCAGGAGCCGAACCGCCGCGGGATGAGCCACGACAGGAACTCATCGATCTCTAGGAGTCACCGGTCTTTGACAACTCAAGAGAGGACGAGAGAGGACGCGGATCAGCCGAGGTCGATCTCCGGGTACAGCGGGAAGCCGGCCACGAGGTCGGTCGCCCGGTGGGAGATCTCGTCCGCGACCTTCGGGTCCAGGACGTGCTGGGCCTTGGAGGGCGCTCCCGACTTGGTGGTGCCGGACTCCGTGGTGGTGAGGACGCGGTCGATGAGACCGGCGACCTCGTCCATCTCGGCGGTGCCCAGGCCACGGGTGGTCAGGGCCGGGGTGCCGATGCGGATGCCGGAGGTGTACCAGGCGCCGTTGGGGTCGGCCGGGATGGCGTTGCGGTTGGTGACGATGCCCGACTCGAGCAGGGCGGCCTCGGCCTGTCGGCCGGTGAGGCCGTAGGAGGTGGCGACGTCGATCAGGTTGAGGTGGTTGTCGGTGCCGCCGGTGACCAGGGTGGCGCCGCGGCGCATCAGGCCCTCGGCCAGGGCGCGGGAGTTGTCGACGATCCGCTGGGCGTAGTCCTGGAAGGAGGGCTGACGTGCCTCGGCGAGGGCGACGGCCTTGGCGGCCATGACGTGCGGGAGGGGGCCGCCGAGGACCATCGGGCAGCCGCGGTCGACCTGGTCCTTGAGGGAGTCGTCGCACAGCACCATGCCGCCGCGCGGGCCGCGCAGCGACTTGTGGGTGGTGGTGGTGACGATCTGGGCGTGCGGGACCGGGTCGAAGTCGCCGGTGAGAACCTTGCCGGCGACGAGACCGGCGAAGTGCGCCATGTCGACCATGAGCGTGGCGCCGACCTCGTCGGCGATCTCGCGCATGATCCGGAAGTTCACCAGACGGGGGTAGGCCGAGTAGCCGGCGACGATGATCAGCGGCTTGAACTCACGGGCCGAGGCGCGCAGCGCGTCGTAGTCGACCAGACCGGTGGAGGGGTCGGTGCCGTAGGAGCGCTGGTCGAACATCTTGCCCGAGATGTTGGGTCGGAAGCCGTGGGTGAGGTGGCCGCCGGCGTCCAGGGACATACCGAGCATGCGCTGGTTGCCGAACGCCTGGCGGAGCTCGGCCCAGTCGGCGTCGGAGAGGTCGTTGACCTGGCGGACGCCGGCCTTCTCCAGGGCGGGGACCTCGACACGCTGGGCGAGGACGGACCAGAAGGCGACGAGGTTGGCGTCGATGCCGGAGTGCGGCTGGACATAGGCGTGCCGGGCGCCGAAGAGCTCCTTGGCGTGCTCGGCGGCCAGGGACTCGACGGTGTCGACGTTGCGACAGCCGGCGTAGAAGCGGCGGCCGACGGTGCCCTCGGCGTACTTGTCGCTGAACCAGTTGCCCATCGCGAGGAGGGTGGCCGGGGAGGCGTAGTTCTCGGAGGCGATCAGCTTGAGCATCTCGCGCTGGTCGTGGACCTCCTGGCCGATGGCGTCGGCGACGCGCGGCTCGACGGCGCGGATCACGTCGAGGGCGGCGCGGAAGGCCGTGGACTCGGTGGACAGGGGCTGCTGCTCTGACATGGCGGCCTCCGGGCTGCGTGGCTTGAAGCGGTCACGGATCACGGTTCGGCCCAGGCGCACGGCACTTGGTCACTCACAGGCCGCTCCCCGATGGTCCGTCCCATCCCAGCGCGCCAGTCACGGCCTGTCGGCCAGCCTACCGGGCACGGAGAACGGCCCCGGTGCGGCGTCCACCATACGAGCGACGGCTTCGAGGCCGGGACATGGGCCGCGGGCCTCGAAGCCTGGGCGGTGCAGGACGTCAGAACAGCACGTCGGCGAGGCGGTCGACCTGGTCGGCGTCCGAGGCCCAGCAGTAGAGCATCACCTCGTCGGCCCCGATGCCGACGTAGGCGTCGGCGGCCTCGCGGATATGCCGCGGTGTGGTGAGCAGGCCGGCCTCCATGTACTCGACGTGGCCGCTGAAGGCGTAGTAGTCGCGGAGGTTGCGGCGGGCCCGGTCCAGGGTGTCGTCGGGGCCGAGAGCGACGTTCGCCTGGGCGACCAGACGGGGGTGGCCGGCGCGGTCGTGTTTCTGCCAGGCCGTTTCGGCGGCGCGGAACAGGTTGGACATGAAGGAGGGCGGCAGGGCGGCGCCGAGGAAGCCGTCGCCGAAGCGGCCGACGCGTTCGAGGGCAGCGGGGGCGAAGCCGCCGAACAGGACCTCCGGGCCACCGGGGGTGGCGGGGGTGGGGCCGAGGGGGCCGATGCCCTCGCCGTACGGCTCGCCGGACCAGGCGCGGCGCAGCAGGGTCATCTGTTCGTCGAGGCGGCGGCCTCGGCGGTGGAGGTCGGTGCCGGCGGCCAGGCAGTCGTCCTCGCGGCCTCCGACACCGATGCCGAGCGTGAAGCGGCCGCCGGAGAGGCGGTCGAGGGTCGCGGTCTGCTTGGCGAGCAGGGCGGTGTTGTGGAGAGGTGCGATCAGTACCTCGGTCTGGACGCGGATGCGGGACGTGGCGCCGGCGAGGATCGCAAGGGTGACGAGGGGCTCGGGGTTGTCGTAGACGAGGCGGTCGAGCAGGCCGAGGGTGCTGAAGGGGCTCGCGTCGGCGCGCCGGGCCCAGGTGAGCAGCTGGGCGGGGTCGTCGATGGGGAGGCCGAGGCCGATGTTCATGGGAGTGTCCTCCGGAGGGCGTACGAGATCGGCCGGTCGGCCGGATCCGGTGCCGCCCCTCCGTGGTGCCGCGCGCTGCGCGCGGACCTGCTCCCGTACTGCGGCGATGGTTCCAGAGAGCGTGTGCGTCAGAGTGCGCCGACCGTAACGCGATCCGACGGGGTGCGACAACGCGTTTTCGCCGGCCGCTCGCGGACACGGCCTGGGGGATACGGCTCGTGTCCGGCGGACAGTTGGAGATCAGTGAGAGCTGGTCCGAAACCAACCCACCCCTCACCACCTCCCCTAAGGTCACTTCGTGCTCTTTGGAATGGTGTGTGCTCTGGGTGCCTCCGTGTGTTTCGGGACGGCCACCGTGCTGCAGGCGATGGCGGCGCGCGCGGCGGACACGGGCGGTCGCGACGGCGAGGGGACGGCGTTCGCGGTGACGCTGTTCCTGGGGGCGGTGCGGCAGTGGCGGTATCTGGCGGGGCTGGCGCTGGACGGGGTGGGGTTCCTGCTGCAGATCGCCGCGTTGTGGTCGGTCCCGATCTACGCGGTGGGCGCGGCGCTCGCGTCGAGTCTCGCGGTGACCGCGGTGGTGTCGGCGCGGCTGCTGCGGGTTCGGCTGAGCGCGGGCGAGTGGGGTGCCGTCGGGGTGGTGTGCGCGGGGATGGCGCTGCTGGGGATCGCGTCCGGGACGGAGGGCGACCAGGGCGGGCCGTCGGCCTTGAAGTACGCGATGCTCGGGACGGCGCTGGCCGTGCTGGGGCTCGCGCTGCTGGGTGGGCGACTGCCGGAGCGGGGACGGGCGTTGGCGCTCGGGCTGGGGGCCGGGTTCGGGTTCGGGGTGGTCGAGGTGGCGGTGCGCCTCATCGACTCGCTCGCGCCGTCGGCGCTGTTGGCCAACCCGGCGACGTACGCACTCCTCGTGGGCGGCGGTGCGGCCTTTCTGTCGCTGACCTCGGCGCTGCAGCGGGGGTCGGTGACCACGGCGACGGCCGGGATGGTGATCGGGGAGACGATCGGGCCGGCGCTGGTGGGGGTGGTGTGGCTCGGGGACCGCACCCGGGAGGGGCTGGCATGGGTGGCGGTGCTGGGTTTCGCCGTGGCCGTCGCGGGGGCGTTGGCGCTGGCCAGGTTCGGGGAGGCCCCGGAGCGTTCCGCTCCGCATTCTCCTTCCCGAATTGCGTAAAGGGATTGCTCAAGTCACTTCCGGCACAGCTCGACAGAATGAGTCATGCCGACCGAAAGGCCGATAAAGAGTCACGATCCGGACAACGAAAAAGCTTCGTTGAAGATTTGAACGTGCTGTGAAGGCCCTGCGTATACGACGGCGTGAGCAGTAATCCCGTCACCGTCACCGTGGCCTATCACGTGGTGCCGGGCCGTGAGGCCGACTTCCATTCCTGGGGGTGGGCCATGTTGGCCGCGAGTGCACAGCAGCCGGGCTTTCTTGGAGGTGGCGTCCTTGTCGACCAAGAGGCGGAGTGGCATGTGGTCTATCGCTTCGCCAGCGAGGGAACGGCCCGGGCCTGGGAGGATTCCCGCGCCCGGACCCAGTGGGACCACCGGGCGGCGGGGTTCGCCCGGCAGACGGAGCGCAGAAGCGTGCGGGGCTCCAAGATGTGGTTCGAATCACAGACCACCACACCGAAGCCGCCCGCCCCGCCGGCGAAATGGAAACTGTGGTTCGTGAACATGAGCGCGGTTTTTCCGCCGGTGCTCATGTTCAATCTGATCGTTCTTCCTTATCTCGGCGGACTCAATCCGCTTGTCCGCACTCTGCTGTTGTGCCTGTGTGTGACGGCTCTCGTCACCTGGATTCTCATGCCCCGGCTTCAGCGTTTCCTCAGGAAATGGCTGTATCCGCCGCTCCAGGCCCTTCGCGGACGGCACAAAAGACGGACCGCATAGGTCCGGCACGAACCGAGGGAGGTGGGCGGGTGAAGACCCTGCTCATCGACAATTACGACTCGTACACGTACAACCTGTTCCAGCTGGTCGCCGAGGTCAACGGCGAGGAACCGGTCGTCGTCCTCAATGACGCGGTCGGCGCCCTTCCCGATCTCGGGGCCTACCTCGCGGGATTCGACAATGTCGTGGTCTCGCCAGGACCCGGGCACCCGGCCGAGCCGCGCGACTTCGGACTGAGCGCCGCCGTGCTCGCCGAGGCGTCGATCCCCGTGCTGGGCGTCTGCCTGGGACACCAGGGCATCGCACTCGGCGAGGGGGGCCTGGTGGGAGCCGCCCCGGAGCCGCGGCACGGTCATTTGTCGACGGTCCGGCACGACGGACGGGACCTGTTCCGGGGGCTGCCGCAGGACTTCACCGCGGTCCGCTACCACTCGCTGGCCGTGTCCGAGCCGCTCCCGCAGGCGCTGGAGGCCACCGCGTGGGCCGAGGACGGCGTGCTGATGGGGCTCAGGCACCGCAGCCGGCCGGTGTGGGGCGTGCAGTTCCATCCGGAGTCCGTACTCACCGACTACGGCCACCGCATGCTCGTCAACTTCCGTAATCTCACGGCGGGACGGGCTCGCAGACCGCGTACGAAGAACACCGCGGTGCCTCCGCCCGAAGCGGTGATCCCCCGGCCTTCGCGGATCGTCCCGCGCCCCCGGCCGGCCGCGCCCGCCTACCGTCTGCACACGCGGCGCATCGCCGGCGCGGTCGACACCGAGGCCGCCTTCACCCGGATGTACGCGGCGTCGAAGCGGGCGTTCTGGCTGGACAGTGCGCTGGTCGAGGACGGGCGGTCGCGGTTCTCGTTCTTCGGTGACGACAGCGGTCCGCTCGCGGAGTTCGTCCGGTACGACGTCGAGAGCGGAAAGTGCGAGATCGAGCGGGCCGGGCGGCCGACGAGGAAGGTCGCGGCGAGCGTCTTCGACTATCTGGGACGGCAGTTGACGAGCCGCCGGGTGGACGGCGCCGGGCTGCCCTTCGACTTCACCGGCGGCTATGTCGGCTACTTCGGCTACGAGATGAAGGCCGACTGCGGCTCACCCAACCGGCATACCTCCGACGCCCCGGACGCGTGCTGGCTGTTCGCCGACCGGTTGATCGCCGTGGACCATCTGAAGAGGGTCACCTACGCGGTCTGCGTGGCCGAGGACACCCCGCAGGCCGCGCGGGAGGCAGAGGACTGGCTGGAGAGCACGCTGGCCCAGCTGACCTTCGTCGCCACCGAGCCGGACCCGACGGGGGCACCCGCGCTGCCGACACCCACCGGCCCCGCCGACCCCGACCTCGGTGCAGCCGAGCCCTGGCTGGTGCGGGACCGGGCGACCTATCTCGCCGACATCGAGTCCTGTGGACGCGAGTTGCGGGCGGGCACGAGCTACGAGGTCTGTCTGACGAACGCGGCCCGGTTACCCGCTCCGCCGGACGCGTACGAGTTCTATCGGGTGTTGCGCCGGGTCAACCCGGCCCCCTACGCGGCGTTCCTGAGGTTCGGGGACGTCGACGTGGCCGGTTCCTCCCCCGAGCGGTTCCTGCGGATCACCCGGGACGGGATCGCCGAGGCCCGGCCCATCAAGGGCACCGCGCCGCGCGGGGCCGGGCCGGAGGAGGACGCCCGCCTGCGGGACGCACTGGCGTCGGATGCCAAGACGCGCGCCGAGAACCTGATGATCGTCGACCTGCTCCGCAACGACCTGGGGCGGGTGTGCCGGACCGGGTCGGTGCGGGTGACCCGGCTGATGGCCACGGAGACGTACGCGACCGTGCATCAGCTCGTGTCGACCGTGGAGGGGCGGCTGCGGGAGGGGACCGACGCGGTGGAGTGCGTGCGGGCCTGTTTTCCCGGTGGCTCGATGACCGGGGCACCGAAGCTGCGCACGATGGAGATCATCGACTCCATGGAGACCGAGGCCCGCGGGGTCTACTCCGGCGCCCTGGGCTATCTCGGGTGCGGCGGGGGCGCGGATCTCAACATCGTCATCCGTACGGCCGTGTTCGCCGACGGGCTGATGCAGCTGGGCACCGGAGGCGCGATCGTCCTCGACTCCGATCCGGTCGCCGAGTACGACGAGATGCTGCTGAAGACGGCGGCGCAGATGAGGGCCCTGCACCTGCACACCGCGGAGCGGACAGCGGAGCAGCGGCGGCACACAGCCGTCCGCGCCGACGCCCGCGGAGGGCACACGGCCACCGAGGAGCCGGTCCGATGACGACTGCGCAGCCCGTGCTGTCCTCGGCCGGCTTCGACGCCCCCGGCAATCTCGCCGCTCAGCTCGCCGATCTCGCCGAGCGGCGCGGCTGGGTGGACCGGCCCGCGTTCCATCAGGGCCACCGGGTCTGGACCCACGGCGAGGTGCACGCGCTCGCGGCCCGGGCGGCCACCGTGCTCGCCGGTCATGGCATCAGGCCGGGTGACCGGGTGGTGCTGGCGTTGCCGGACGGGATCGCCTGGGTGACGGCCTTCCTCGCCGTCGCGCGCCTCGGCGCCGTCGCCGTCCTCGTCAACCCCGAACTCCACGCGGCCGACCACGCGTTCATGGCCGCGGACGCCGACGTCGCGCTGTGTGTGACGGGGCCGGGTCTGGAGGACCGGTTCGCCGAGCGGCCCCGGCTCGGTGCCGACCAGCTGCTCGCGCTCACCGCCTCCGCCGAGCCGGCCCCCGCCCACCCGGTCGACGCGCACACGCCGTTGTACGTCCAGTACACGTCGGGCACCACGGGCCGTCCCAAGGGGGTCGTGCACACGCACGGCGACCCGAAGGCGTACCACGACCTCATCGGCCGGCGGCTGCTGCGGGTCGGCCAGGACGACGTCACCCTGTCGGTGTCGAAGCTGTACTTCGCCTACGGCTTCGGCAACGCCTTCGTCTTCCCGCTCTTCTCCGGCTCCGCCGCCGTGCTCGTGGACCGGCGCCCGACCCCGGCCGCCGTGGACGAGCTCGTCGCCCGGCACCGGGTGACCCTGCTGTACTCCGTGCCGTCCGCGTACGCCGCGCTGGTGGCCGACCGGGGCAGCGGGCACGAGGCCTGCTTCGCCTCGGTGCGGGCCGCGGTGTCGGCCGGCGAGGGCCTGCCGGAGGGCCTCGGCGGACAGATCACCGAGCTGCTCGGTGCGCCGGTGCTGGAACAGATCGGCTCCACCGAGGCCGGTCACGCCTTCTGCGCCAACAGCTTCGGCCACAACCGTCCGGGCACCGTCGGGCGCCCCGTGCCCGGCTTCGAGGTGGAGCTGCGTGACCGCGCCGGCCACCCGGTCCCGGACGGCACGGAGGGCGAGCTGTGGGTGCGCGGCCCGACGGTGACCCCCGGGTATCTCAACCGGCCCGAGGAGACCGAACGCACCCTGGTCGGTGGCTGGCTGGCCACCCATGACCGGGCGGTCCGCGAAGCCGACGGCACCTACCGGCACCTGGGCCGCGCCGACGACATGGAGATGGTCGGCGGCATCACCGTCTCCCCGCTGGAGGTGGAGGCCGTACTGCGCACCCACCCGGCGGTGAAGGAGGTCGCGGTCGTGGCCGTCACCGACGGGAGGGGGGTCGGCCGGCTTCGGGCGTTCGTCGTCTCCGTCGCCCCGGTCCCCGACGGAAGTCTCCAGGAGGACCTCCTCGGCCTGGCCCGCGCACAGCTGGCCGCCTTCAAGGTGCCCAGAAGCGTGAGCCTCGTCCCGTCGCTCCCCCGCACCCCGACCGGCAAGCTCCGCCGCCACCTGGTCCGCCGGGGCGCCTGGTGACCCCACGGCCAGAACACCGCACAGGCACCGCAGCCGCACCGGTCCGCACCGCACCGCACCGCAGAGAGGAACGGCCCCATGCGAGAGCAACAACCCCCCTTCACCGACCGGGGTTTCTACCTGGGCCCGGTGTTCCGCCGGGCGGCCGACCGGCACGGCGCCGTCTTCGTGACCCTGGACCGGCCGCTGGACACCCATCCCGCACTCGGTGTCGATCTCACCTACCCGGCTTTGGCAGAGGTCGTCGAGGATCTGTCCGGACGCCTGTGGGAGGCGGGGGTGAGGCCGTCGGAGCAGGTGGTCGTACACAAGACGGACAACGTCGACATCGTGCTGCTGACCTGCGCGGTCTCCCGTATCGGCGCAGTGCCCGTGCTGCTCTCCCCCGGGCTGGCCGGTGAGGTGGTCGAGGAGTTGATCGAGCGGCTCAGGCACCCGTGGCTGGTCACCGACCGGGCCAAGCTGGAGGGGCCACTGAACGGGGTAGGCCTCCGGGTGCGGCAGGTCCTCGCCGTGGACGACGCGCCGGGCGCCGAGCCCCTGGAGAAGTACGCCGGTACCGAGCTCCCGCCGCTCGTACGCCTCCATCCCCGCGAACCGGCGCTGATCACCCACAGTTCCGGCACCACCGGCCTGCCCAAACTCGCCGTGCACTGCGCGAACACCATGTGGAACCGGCTCGTACCGCAGAAGGCGATGGGCTGGCCGACGCGCGGGGAGACCGCGGCGCTGCACATGTCGTTCGTGCACTCGCGCTTCTACCATCTGCTCGGCGTCCTGCTGCACTTCGGCAGCCCGCTGGTGCTGATCACCGACCCGGACCCGGCCGCCGTGGGACCGCTCCTGACCAGGCACCGGCCGGGCATCGTGGAGACCCACCCCAACACGTTCGTGCTGTGGGAGGAGTTGGCCGACGCGCCCGGTGCCCCGCTGTCGCGGGTGCGGTCCTACGGCTCGACGTTCGACGCGATCCACCCGCGCACGGTACGGCGGCTGCTGGGCGCCTCGAAGCGCCGTTCGCCCTGGCTGATCCAGCTGTACGGGCAGAGCGAGACGGGTCCGGTCGCGTTTCAGTGCTTCACCCGGCGCAGTGCCGCACGCGCGGACGGGCGGCGGGTCGGGATCGGCATACCCGGCTTCACCCGCGTGCGCGTGACGGGGCCGGGCGGTGAGCGGGTCGCCGCCGGGACGAGCGGCCGGATCGAGGCCCGTACCCGGGGCCGCATCCTCACCTACCTCGGCATGCAGGACCGCTACGACCGTCAACTCAACGACGGCTGGTGGGAGATGGGTGACATGGGCTACCGCAGTCGCCTCGGCACCCTGCATCTGATCGACCGGGAGATCGACCGGATCGACTCCGTGCACAGCAATCTGGAGGTCGAGGACACCCTGATGGAGCGCCTGGAGGAGCTCCGGGAGGTCGTCATCGTGCCGGGTGCGGACCGGGAGCCGGTGCCGGTGGTGTGTGTGCGCGGGGAGCAGCCGCTGGACCTCGGGCGCTGGCGGGAGGCGACGGCCGATCTGCCGACGATGGCCGAGCCGCGGCAGTTGCGGTTCGAGGAGCTGCCGATGACCGCGACCTGGAAGGTGAAGCGGGTCGAGATCACCCGGATGCTCGCGGGGGGTGCGCGCGCGTGACACCGGTCGTAGTGGTCGGAGCCGGCCCCGTGGGTCTGTCGGCGGCGCTCGCGCTGCGGGCGCGCGGGCGGGAGGTCGTGCTGCTGGAGGCGGAGCCGAAGGACCGTGAACGGCCCGGCAGCCGGGCCCTGTTCGTGCATCGCGAGACGCTCGCGCTGCTGGACGGGATGTGTCCGGGACTGGCCGGCGAGATCACCGCGTACGGGCAGACCTGGCGGACCCGGCGGACCCTCTACCGGGGGCGCGAGGTGTACTCCCGCACCTATCCGCCGAAGGATGGCCCGCCGCCCTTCACCAGCCTGCGCCAGGTGGACACCGAGCGCTTCCTGCGGGGCGCGTGTGAGCGGGCGGGTGTGGAGTTCGTGTGGGACGCACGGGTGCTGGACGTCCGCACGACGGCGAGCGGGGTCCGGCTGAGCTGCGGCGACGGGCGGGAGTGGAGCTGCGCGTACGCCGTCGCCGCCGACGGTGCCCGGTCCGCCGTGCGGGGCGCACTGGGCATTGCCATGGAGGGCGAGCGGGGCGAGGGCTTCCATGTGGTCGTCGACGTGGCCCACAGGCCGGGTGCCGAGCCGCCGCCCGAGCGGATCTTCCACTACGAGCATCCGGGCGCCGGCGGGCGCAGTGTGATGCGGGTGCCGTTCACCGGGGGCTTCCAGGTCGACCTGCAGTGCCGGGACGACGACCCCGAGGAGGAGTTCGGGACCGAGGAGGCCGTACGGCGATGGCTTCCGGCGGTGGTGGGCGAGGGGTACGGCGAGCGGGTTCTGTGGGTGTCGACGTACCGCTTTCTGCGCAAGGTGGCCGCCTCGTTCACCGATCCGCACCGGCGGGTGCTGCTCGTCGGGGAGGCGGCGCATCTGTTCCCACCGTTCGGGGCGCGGGGGATGAACAGCGGCATCGCGGACGCGGCGGCCGCGGCGGAGGCCATCGGCGGCGGGACGATCGAGGGCTTCGCCGACGTACGGCGGTCCGCGGCACTGTTCAACAGTGCCGCCGCGGGGGCCGCACTGGACCATCTGCGGCCCCGGCGCAGGATCGTCCGGGCGCGTCAGCGGGCGGCGGCGGTGCTCGCGCCCATGCTGCCGTGGTGCGGCTCGTGGCTGGAGCACGCGCCGTACGGGCCACGGCACGGAGCGCCGGTGAACGCCGGCCGCACGTACTGAGGAAGGAGCGGCTGTGACACAACCGGTCATCGTGGAGGGACTGTCGGCGTGGTCACCGGCCCGTGGGCTGACCCCTGCCGCGGAGCCGACGACACCCCTTCTCGTCGCGGACTCCTGGCTGGTGCGGGACGGCAGGGTGCGCGGGCTCGACCGCCACCGGGAGCGGTTCCTGCGGACCTGCGGCGAGGTGAGCGGGCCGCCGCTGCGTCGGCTGCTGGAGTTCTGGCGGGACATGACCGACGCACTGCCCCGTACGGGCGAGTGGTTCCCCCGCGTCGAACTCGCCGCGGGATCCCTGGAGTTGCGGCTGCTCCTGCGGCACGCTCCCCCGCTCGGGACCGGCGTGCGGGTCTGGGCGACCGGCCAGGCCGATCCACGGACCGTGCCTCGCCGCAAGGGACCGGACCTCGGCGCCCTCGCCCGGGTGCGCGAGCGGGCGTCCGCTGCGGGCGCGGAGGAGGCGATGCTGGTCGCGCCCTCCGGCTCCGTGCTGGAGGCGGCGACCGCCAGCGTGCTGTGGTGGGAGGACGACACCCTGTGTCTGCCTCCGCCCCGGCTGCCGGTCCTCCCCGGGGTGACCGTCGCCCTCATCCAGGAGCGGGCCCGGCGCGAAGGCATCCCCGTCGCCCACCGCGAGCGGACCGTGGCCGCACTGGACGGCCGTGAGGTGTGGCTGGTGAACGCGCTGCACGGAGTCCGGCCGGTGACGGGGTGGACCGGAGGGCCGTTGCGGGCGGCACCGGCGCAGCGCGCCCCGGAATGGCGGGCGTGGCTGGACAGCCTCATGGAGCCGCTGCCGAGCAGGTGAATTCCCTACCGGAAAATGCGCCGGACCATAAACGGTCCGGCGCATTCAAAGGTGCCCGAATTCAGTTCTTCGGCGTCGGCTGATAATTCCCCGGCGCCATGCGCGTGGCAATGGCGATCCGGTTGTACGCGTTGATGACGGTCGCCGCCCAGATCAGCGCCGCGATCTGCGTCTCGTCGAAGACCTCCGCGGCCTCGGCGTAGACCGCGTCCGGCACCTGCCCGTCGTGCACCAGGGTCACGGCCTCGGTCAATGCCAGTGCGGCGCGCTCGCGTGCGGTGAAGAAGGGGGTCTCCCGCCAGGCGTTCAGGGCGTAGACGCGCTGCTCGGTCTCGCCCGCCGCACGGGCGTCCTTGGTGTGCATGTCGAGGCAGAACGCACAGCCGTTGATCTGCGAGGCGCGGATCCGGATCAGTTCCAGGAGTTCCGGTTCGACCTTGGCATTCCGGGCCGCGGAAACGGCTGCTGCGTGCAGGGAGCCCATCGCCGCTGACGCGTCGGGGGTGATCTTCTTCAGGGCCACACGGGATATGGATGCACTGTTGTTCATGGGGTGACTCTATCCACGCGTCCGCATTCGGGAATGAGGAACAGTTGAAATAGGCGGCGTTATTCGGGCAGCACCGCGCACAGCGCCTCCAGCGCTCCCGACCAGGCGTGGTCCGGCGGTGTCCCGTAGCCCACGACGAGCGCGTCGCGCCGCTCGACGGTGGCCTCGGGGTGCTGGTAGCGGTGCAGCCCGTGGACCGCGAGACCCTGCCAGGCCGCCGCCCGCAGCGCCGACTGCTCGGTGCCCGGCGGGAGCCGCAGCACGACGTGCAGACCGGCCGCGATCCCCGTGGCATGGACCCTCGGGGCCCGCCGCGAGAGCTCGGCGACCAGGGCGTCGCGGCGGCGCCGGTACCGCAGTCGGGCGGCGCGCACATGACGGTCGTAGGCACCGGAGACGAGGAACTCGGCAAGGGTCAGCTGGTCGAGGGAGGCGCAGGTGTCGATGCCGCCCTTGACGGTCAGCACCTCCTCCATGAGGCCGGGCGGCAGCACCAGCCAGCCCAGCCGGAGGCCGGGGGCGAGGGACTTGCTGGCGGTGCCCGCGTGGACGACGTGGTCGGGGTCCAGGCCCTGGAGGGCGCCGACGGGCTGGCGGTCGTAGCGGAACTCGCCGTCGTAGTCGTCCTCGACGACCAGGCCGCCGGTGCGGCGCGCCCACTCGACGACGACCGCCCGACGGTCGCGGTGCAGGGTGCCGCCCATCGGGAACTGGTGGGCCGGGGTGAGCAGGACCGCGGCCTGGTCGGTCAACTCGCCCGGGTCGGTGCCGCGTTCGTCGAACGGCAGGGGCACGGTCCGCAGACCGGCGGCCGCGAGCACGTTCCAGTGCACGTCGAGGCCGTACGACTCCACGGCTACCGCGCGGGCGCCCCGGGCCCGCAGTACGGCGCCGAGGAGGCGCAGGCCGTGCGAGAACCCGGCGCAGACCAGGATGCGTTCGGGGTCGGCGCGCACCCCGCGGGCGCGGGAGAGGTAGTCGGCGAGGGCGGTGCGCAGTTCGATGCGGCCGCGCGGGTCGCCGTAGTCGAGGGCCTGGTAGGGGGCGGTGGCGAGGGCCCGGCGGGCGGCCTTGAGCCACTGCGCGCGTGGGAAGGAGGCGAGGTCGGGGGTGCCGGGGACGAGGTTGTGGGTGGGGCGCCCGGGTTCACGGGGCCGGGGTGGGGCGCCGGTCGGCAGGACGACCGTACGTTCCGAGACGCGGGTGCCCGAGCCCTGGCGCGCGGTGAGCCAGCCCTCGGCGACCAGGTCGGCGTAGGCGTCGGCCACGGTGTTGCGGGCGATGCCCAGGTCGGCGGCGAGGGCGCGGGAGGAGGGCAGCCGGGTGCCGGGCGCGAGCCGGCCGGTGCGGACGGCCTCGCGCAGGGCGTCGGTGAGGCCCCGCCGGACGCCCCCTCCGGTGGGTTCCAGGTGCAGGTCGACGCCGAAAGTGGCCCAGGGTTTCACCATGGAAGTGGACCATACTCCTGGGCTGCCTGGCTTCTAGGGTCGAGGCATGACTACAGAGGAAAACGTCCGATACACCCCCGAACAGCCGCCCCGCCTGGCCTGGGCCCAGCACGTCCCCGAGGTCTACAAGGCGATGCTCCGCCTCGACACGGCCGCCCGGCGCGGCCTCGACCCCCGGCTGCTGGAGCTGGTGAAGATCCGCGCCTCGCAGCTCAACCACTGCGCGTTGTGCATCGACATGCACTCCAAGGACGCCCTCGCCGCCGGTGAGAGCGTCGAGCGGATCATCCAGCTCGGTGCGTGGGAGGAGTCGAAGCACTTCTACACGGAGAAGGAGGTCGCGGCCCTCGAACTGACCGACGCCGTCACCGTCCTCACCGACGGCTTCGTGCCGGACGAGGTGTACGACCACGTGGCCAAGCACTTCGAGGAGGCCGAGCTGGCCCAGCTGATCGCCGCGATCACGGTGATCAACGCGTGGAACCGGTTCGGTGTGACCTGCCGTATGGTCCCGGGCCACTATGAGGCGGGGCAGCACCAGTGAGCCGTACGGACGTCCTCGACCGCGAGGTCGGCCGGGCCCTGTCGTGCGACCGGGGACACCGGGTACGGCGTCAGCGTGCGGGGCCCCGCTCCACCAGAGGATGGATCAGGGCCTCCTCGCCGCCTCTG
This sequence comes from Streptomyces canus, assembly GCF_030816965.1. Lineage (NCBI taxonomy): Bacteria > Bacillati > Actinomycetota > Actinomycetes > Kitasatosporales > Streptomycetaceae > Streptomyces > Streptomyces canus. The sequence goes on along the minus strand of NZ_JAUSYQ010000002.1, from coordinate 6,315,678 downwards.
GCCGTATCTACTTGGCCAGGTCGCGCAGGGCGGCGTCCAACAGCAGCCTCCGGCCGCGGGGGCCTCCCGGGACCGGACCACGCACTCCCGCTCAGTTCACAGGAACGGTGAGCGAGAAGCAGCTGGACCTGCTGGCCGCCCGGGAGGAGGCGGAGGGCGTGTACGACGAGCGGGAGCGGGCCGCGTTCGCGCTGACGGAGGCGGTGACCGTCCTGACAGACCAGTTCGTGCCGGACGACGTGTACGCCACCGCCGCCAAGCAGTTCAACGAGGGGCAACTCGCCCATCTCATCGGTCTGATCGTCGCCATCAACGACTGGAACCGGGTGATGGTCTCGCGCCGGATCCCGCCGGGGGGTCACCGGCAGTGAGCAAGGTGGAGGTCTTTCGCGCCCTGCACCGCAACCGCCTCCCGGGCGATCCGCTGGTGCTGCCCGGCCCCTGGGACGCCCTCAGCGCCCGGGTGTGCGAGGAGGCCGGGTTCCCGGCGCTCGCCACGCCCAGTGCGGGGATCGCGGCAGCGCTCGGACACAAGGACGGATCCACCCCGGCCGACGAGATGTTCGCCGCGGTGGCGCGCATCTCCGCAGCCGTGGACATCCCCGTGTCGGCGGACGTCGAGGGCGGGTACGGGCTGGCGCCGAAGGAGCTGGTGGAGCGGCTGCTGGAGGCGGGTGCCGTGGGCTGCAACCTCGAGGACTCCCGCCAGGGTGTCCTCAAGGACCCGCGCGAGCACGCCGAGTGGCTCGCCGAGGTGCGGTACGCGGCCGGTGACCAGCTGTTCGTCAACGCCCGCGTGGACACCTTCTCGTACGGCGACGGTGATCCCGAGCGGGCCATCGAGCGGGCCGCGCTGTACGTCGCCGCGGGCGCCGACTGTGTCTATCCGATCGGCGCCCCGGCGGGCGTGCTCCCCCTGCTGCGGTCCGGTGTCCAGGGGCCGGTCAACATGCTCGGCCGGCTGGACGGCGAGGGCCCCTCGCCCACCGAACTCGGTGAACTCGGGGCCACTCGCGTCACGTTCGGGCCGGGGCTGCAGCGGAGGATGGCCCGCCAGCTGCGTGAGAGCGCCGACCGCCTCCAGCGATAGGGCCGTTCAGGACAGCCACGCCTTCCATGTCGACGTGTGGCCGTCCACCCACTTCTTCGCCGCCTCTTCCGGCGTCAGCTTCTGGTCGGCGATCATCAGGGAGACCTCGTTCTGGTCCTCGGTCGTCCACTTGAACCTCTTCAGCAGGGCCGCCGCCTTGCCGCCGGACCTGGCGAAGTCCGTGTTGAGGTACTTCTGGAGCGGGGTGTGCGGATAGGCGCAGGTGATCTTCGCCGGGTCCGCGTCGCAGCCCTCCTTGTAGGCGGGGAGCTTCACCTCGGTCATGGGGACCTTCTCGAACAGCCACTGGGGGGCGTACCAGTAGGTCAGGAAGGGCTTCTTCTCCTTGGCGAACTGCCTCATCTGGGTGATCTGCGCGGCCTCCGAACCGGCGAACACCACCTGGTAGTCCAGGCCCAGGTTCTTCACCAGCGCCTTGTCGTTGGTGACATAGGACGGGGAGCCGTCCATCAGCTGGCCCTTGCCGCCGCTCTCCGCGGTGCGCAGTTGCGAGGCGTACTTGTTGAGGTTCTTCCAGTTCGTGACGTCCGGGTGCTGTTTGGCGAAGTACGTCGGGACGTACCAGCCGATGTGCCCGGTCACACCGAGCCCGCCGCCCGCCGTGATCGTCTTCTTGTCCTTGACGTACCGCTGTTCCTGCTCGGGGTGGCCCCAGTCCTCCAGGATGGCGTCGACCCGGCCCTGGCTGAGCGCGTCCCAGGCGGGGACCTCGTCGACCTGGACGGTGTCGACGCGGTAGCCGAGCTTGTGCTCCAGGAGGTACTGGGCCACGGCCACGTTGGCCTGCGCGCCGACCCAGGACTGGACGGACAGGGTCACCGACTTGGCGCCCTGCGCGTTGGCGAAGGGCGAGGCCTGCTTGGTCATGTCGGCGGCGCCGCAGCCGGTGAGCAGCAGAAGGGCGCCGCCCACCGCGATCGCACGTACTCGCATGTCAGGCTCCCTTCCCCGTGCGGCGTTCGGTCGGCTGGGTGACCCGGTCGAGCATCAGGCCGAGGCACACGATGGCTGCGCCCGCGACCAGGCCGGTGGCCAGGTCACCCTGGGCCAGGCCGAAGACGGTGTCGTAGCCGAGCGCGCCTCCGCCGACTAGGCCGCCGATGACGACGACGGCGAGCACGAGCACCACGCCCTGGTTGACGGCGAGCAGCAACGCGGGCCGGGCGAGCGGGAGTTGGACCTGCCGCAGCTGCTGCCAACTGGTCGCGCCGAGCGACCTCGAGGACTCCATCGCGGCCGGGTCGACCTGGCGCAGGCCCTGCGTGGTGATGCGGACGACGGCGGGCAGCGCGTAGACGACGGCCGCCGCCGCGGCGGGCGCGCGGCCCACGCCGAACAGCGCGACGACCGGGATCAGGTACACGAACTGTGGCATGGTCTGGAAGACGTCCAGGACGGGCCGGAGCAGCCGCTCGACGCGGTCGCTGCGGGCCGCCGCGACGGCCGTCGCGAAGCCCAGGACGAGGGTGACGGCGACGGCCGCGAGGACCTGCGACAGGGTGTCCAGCGCGGGTGTCCACACACCGAGGACGCCGATCGCGGCCATGGCGAGGACCGCGGTGAGCGCGGTGCGCCAGGTGCCGATCAGCCACGCCAGGGTGGCGACGATGAGCAGCACGGACCACCAGGGCAGCCCCTGGAGCCCGTCGCGGACCGGGTCGAGGACCCAGGTGGTGAAGTGGCCGGCCCAGTCGGCGGTGCCGCCGACGACGGGGACACCGGAGTAGAGGTGGTCCGTCATCCAGTCGACGGCCCGGTTGACCGGCTCGGCGATGTTCAGGGTCCAGGTGTCCGGCCAGTCGAGACGGCCCAGCAGACGCCCGGCCACCGCCACGACGACGGCCCCGGCGAGGGCGTACGCCCATCCCGCGCGCCCTCGTGGTTCGGTGCCGTCACCCGCCGCGCCCGTCACCCGGTCGAGGACGACGGCGAGCAGCACGATCGGGATGCCGGCCGCGAGCGCCGCGCCCACGTCGACCGAGGCCAGCGCCTGGTAGACGCGGTCACCGAGGCCGGCGGCGCCGATCACGGAGGCGATGACGGCCATCGACAGCGCCATCATGATCGTCTGGTTGAGGCCGAGGAGGAGTTCCTTGCGGGCCAGCGGGATACGGGCGGTCAGCAGCCGCTGGCGGGCGGTGGTGCCGAGCGACTCGACCGCCTCCAGGACCTCCTTGTCCGCACTCTGGAGGCCGAGCGCGGTGAGGCGGGCCATGGGCGGGGCGGCGTAGACGACGGTCGCGAGGACGGCGGCGGGCACGCCCATGCCGAAGACCAGGACCACCGGGAGGAGGTAGGCGTAGGCGGGCATCACCTGCATGGTGTCCAGGACCGGACGCAGGATCTTGTCCATACGGCGGGACAGCCCGGCGGCGAGACCCAGCAGGACACCGACGACGACCGAGGCGAGGACGGCGACGACCATCAGGGCGAGGGTCTGCATGGTGGGCACCCACATGCCGAGCAGACCGCAGGCGAGGAACGCCGCCGCCGTGCCCACGGCGAGCCTGACGCCGGCGACCCGCCAGGCCACGAGCGCACCGAGCGCGGTGACGCCGGCCCAGCCCGCGCCGAGCAGGACGAGATACACGGCGCGTACGGAGATCACGACGGCGTTGCTGACGTAGCCGAAGAAGTAGAGGAACAGCGGGTGGCTGTCGCGGTTGTCGATGATCCAGTCGCTCGCCTTGGAGAGCGGGCTCGTGAGGTCGACGGTGAGGGCGCTCGGCCAGCTGCCGCTGGCCCAGCGGGCGTTGGCGAGCGGCACGAGGACCGCGGCGGCGAGGGCGATGAGCAGGAGCTTGTGGACCGCCCGGTGCCTGAGCAGACCGGTGGGCAGGACGCGGGGCGTGGACGCGGTGACGGTTGCCATCAGACGGCCTCCTTGCGGAGCTCCGTTCCGGCGGCTTTGTTGCCGAGTTCCGTTCCGGCGACGACGCCGAGCAGGCGTTCGTGGTCGACGACGCCGAGGCACCGTCCGTTGTCCACGACGCACGCCGGCCTGCCGCTGCCGGCGACGACCTTGATCGCGTCGGCGACGACGGAGTCCGGGGCCAGTGCGCCCGGGTGGGTCGGGCCCGCGCAGTCGCCCGGCTTCATGGCCCTGCGGACCGTCATCACCTGTTCGCGGGGCACGTCCCGGACGAACTCGCGGACATAGCCGTCGGCCGGGGAGCCGACGATCTCCTCCGGGGTGCCCAGCTGGACGACCTTGCCGTCACGCATCAGGGCGATCCGGTCGCCGAGTTTGAGGGCCTCGCTCAGGTCGTGGGTGATGAAGACCATCGTGCGGCCCTCCTCCCGGTGCAGGCGGACGACCTCCTCCTGCATGTCCCGCCGGATCAGGGGGTCGAGCGCGCTGAACGGCTCGTCGAAGAGGAGGACCTGCGGGTCCACCGCCAAGGCCCGGGCCAGGCCGACGCGTTGCTGCTGGCCGCCGGAGAGCTGGGCGGGCCTGCGCTGTTCCATGCCCTCCAGGCCGACCTTGGCGACGACCTCGGCGGCCCGCGCCCGGCGCTCGGCCTTGCCCATGCCCTGGATCTCCAGGCCGTACGCCACGTTGTCGAGGACCGTGCGGTGCGGGAGGAGGCCGAAGTGCTGGAAGACCATCGCGGCGCGGTGGCGGCGCAGTTCGCGCAACCGGGACTTGTCCATCGCGCGGACGTCCTCGCCGTCGATGCAGATCGTGCCCGCCGTCGGTTCGATGAGCCGGGTCAGACAGCGCACCAGCGTGGACTTGCCGGAGCCGGACAGGCCCATGACGACGAAGACCTCGCCCTTGCGGACGTCGAAGCTCACATCGCGGACGGCCGCCGTGCAGCCCGTCTGCGCGCGCAGGTCGGCGGGGTCGAGGGCGGACAGTTCAGCGTCCTCGGGAACGCGGTCCGCCTTGGGGCCGAACACCTTCCACAGGCCGTCGACGGAGAACACCGCCTGGTCCGTCGTCGGCGGCTTCTCCATGGTCGCGGTCGTACTCATCACGCACCACCTCCCAGCAGGTCTACGGCTTTCTCGCCGACCATGAGCACTCCGATCATCGGGTTCACGGCGGTCATGGTCGGGAACACGGACGCGTCGGCGATGCGGATGCCGTCCAGGCCCCGGATCCTCAACTCGGGGTCCACCACGGCCAGTTCGTCGTCGGCGGCACCCATACGGCAGGTGCCCGCCGGGTGGTACACGGTGTGGGCGACCTTGCGGGCGTACTCGCTCAGCTCCTCGTCACCGGTGACGTCGGGGCCCGGGCACACCTCCCGCTTCAGCCAGCCGGCGAGCGGTTCGGTCCGCGCGATCTCGCGGGCGATCCTGATCCCGTCGACGAGGGTGCGGCCGTCGTAGTCGTCCTCGTCGGTGAAGTAGCGGAAGTCGAGGGCGGGCTTCACCTCCGGGTCCGCGCTGGTCAGGTACAGGCGGCCGCGGCTCTTGGGCTTGGGGATGTTCGGGGTCATCGAGACGCCGTACGCCGGGCGTTCGTAACCGAGACGTTCCGGATTGTCCGTGAAGGGGACCTGGTAGAAGTGGAACATCAGGTCCGGGCCCGCGTGTTCGGGGTCGCGGCGCACGAACAGGCCCGCGTCGGAGTCCATCGCGGAGTTCTCGGGGATCGGTCCGTTCGTCTCCCAGACGATCACCGACTCGGGGTGGTCGAGGAGGTTCTCGCCGACGCCCGGCAGGTCGTGCGCGACCGGGATGCCGAGTGCTTCGAGGTCCGCACGGGGGCCGATGCCGGAGTGGAGCAGCAGACGGGGCGAGTCGACGGCACCGGCGCACAGAAGGACTTCGCGGCGGGCCCTGATCAGGGTCTCCTGGCCGTCCTTCGTCCGCACGTGCACGCCTTCCGCACGCGTGCCCTCCAGCTCCAGCTTGTACGCCCAGGTCTCCAGGAGAAGGCGGAGGTTGGGCCGCTCGTCCATCACCGGATGCAGATACGCCACCGACGCCGACGAGCGCTTGTTGTTCTCCGGGTGGTAGGCCAGGTCGAAGAAGCCGACGCCGTCGTCGAACGGCTTCTTGTTGAAGCCCTCCACCCTGGGGACTTCGAGGGCCTTCTGGGCCGCGTCGACGAAGTCACGGGCGATGGCGTTCCGGTCCTTCTCGTCGACCGGGACGATGTTGTTCTTCAGCCGGGCGTAGTACGCCTCCATCGGCACCGCGCCCCAGCCCTTGGCGCCTGCCTCCTCCCACTCGTCCCAGTCGGACGGCAGCGGCTTGAAGGCGATCAGGGTGTTGTGCGAGGAACAGCCGCCGAGGACCCGGGCGCGGCTGTGCCGGATGTGGGAGTTGCCGCGCGGCTGTTCGGTGGTGGGGTAGTCGTAGTCGAGCTCGCCGCCGAGCAGGCCCATCCAGCGGCGCAGGGTGAGGACGTCGTCTCTGCCGACATCGCTGGGGCCGCCCTCGATGACGGCGACGGTGACGTCGGGGTTCTCGGTGAGACGGGAGGCTATGACGGAGCCTGCCGTTCCGCCGCCTATGACGACGTAGTCGTACTCCTGTTTGATCTCGGACATGGGGGTACTCCAGGAAAGTCTTGAGAGAGGGGAGGGCGAGTGGGCTCAACCGGCGAACCAGCGCACGGGCTTCGGCGCGAGGTTCTGGTAGACGTGCTTGCTCTCGCGGTACTCGGCGAGTCCGGCGGGGCCGAGCTCGCGGCCCACTCCGCTCTTGCCGAAGCCGCCCCACTCCGCCTGCGGGAGGTAGGGGTGGAAGTCGTTGATCCAGACGGTGCCGTGGCGCAGGCGGCCGGCGACCCGGCGGGCACGGCCGGCGTCGGTGGTCCAGACGGCGCCCGCGAGGCCGTACTCGGTGTCGTTGGCGAGGGCGATCGCCTCGTCCTCGGTGCGGAAGGCCTCGACGGTGAGAACCGGTCCGAAGACCTCCTCCCGCACGACCCGCATCTCACGGTGGCAGCGGTCGAGGACGGTCGGCTCGTAGAAGTAGCCGTCGGCGGGACGCTCGGCCGACGGCTCGGGGCGCTGACCGCCGGAGCGCAGCACCGCGCCCTCGGCGAGCGCGGAAGCGACGTACGACTCGACCTTGGCGCGCTGCTGCTCGGAGACCAGCGGCCCGCACTCGACACCGTCCTCGGTGCCGCGGCCGAGACGGATCTTCGAGGCCCGGCGGGCGAGTTCGGCGACGAAGCGGTCCCGGACGGACTCCTCGACGATGAGGCGGCCACCCGCGGAGCAGACCTGGCCGCTGTGGATGAAGGCGGCGTTGAGGGCCTGGTCGACGGCGGTGTCGAAGCCCTCGGGGGTGGCGCAGGCGTCGGCGAAGACCACGTTGGGGTTCTTGCCGCCGAGTTCGAGGGCGACCTTCTTCACCGAGACGGCCGCCGCCTGGGCGACCTTCGTGCCGCTGATCAGGCCACCGGTGAAGGAGACCAGGTCGACGTCGGGGTGCTCGGCGAGCCGGGCGCCGACGGTGTGGCCGGGACCGGTCACGATGTTGGCCACGCCTTCCGGCAGACCGGCCTCGACCAGGAGCTCGATGAGCGCGATCGTCGTCATCGGGGTGATCTCGCTCGGCTTGACCACGAAGGTGTTGCCGGCCGCGAGCGCGGGAGCGATCTTCCAACTGGCCTGGAGAAGCGGGTAGTTCCAGGGCGTGATCAGCGCGCACACGCCGACGGGTTCGTGTACGACGACGCTGTGGATGTCGGTCGAGCCGGCGTCGACGACCCGGCCGGGTGCCTCGCCCGCGACCAGGTCGGCGAAGTAGCGGAAGGCGTCGGCGACACAGTCGATGTCGACCCGGCCCTCCTCCACCGTCTTGCCCGCGTCACGGCTCTCCAGGAGGCCGAGCTCTTCGCGGTCGCGTACGAGAAGATCGGCGACGCGGCGCAGAAGTGCGGCGCGTTCGGCGACGGGGGTGAGCGGCCAGGGGCCCTGTCCTGAGCCGAAGGCCTGGCGGGCGGCGGCGACCGCCAGGTCGGTGTCCTTCTCGTCCCCCTCGGCGACCACGGCGAACGGCCGCGCGTCGGCAGGGTCGAGGATCTCGCGGGTGGCTCCGGAGACGGCTGCGCGCCACTCGCCGCCCGCGTGGATGGTCTGCGGCTCCTGCCGCGCCTGCTGTCCGGCCATGATCGGTGTTGCCTTCCGTTCCTGTTCAGTTCCCCTGTGTCACACACGCGTCACTCACGGGGACCGTCGTCGCCTGCCCGCGCACCTCGATTGCATGCGCAATCGGTGGCCGAAAGTGCGCTGACTCACGGAACATGCGGACAAAGCGGGGCGAAAGACACGGCAGGCGGGTGCGGCGAACGCCGGTTCAGTCGATCGACGCGGCGTCGCAGGCGTAGGGCGCGCAGAAGCCGGAGAGAGCGGTGGTCAGGAGTTCCAGTTCGTCCTGGCCGCCGTCGTTCTCCGGGCCGTACGCGGCGATCGCGTAGATGAGGCCGTCCTGGGCGACGAACCGCTCGTCGTAGACGTGCCAGGGGCCCACGTCCGGCTCTCCGCTGAGGGAGTCGGCCCGGTACTCCAGGCGTTCGCCCGTGAACCCGTCCTCCTCGACGGGCTGGAGGTCCAGTTGCTCGAAGCCGTCCGGCTTGGGGGTGTCGGCGGAGAGGTAGAGCTCGAAGGACGCCTCCGGGGACTCCTCCGCGACCTGGTACACCTGGAGCCGGCGCTCCCCGTCCGCGCTGCGGTAGTTGACCACGTCGATGCCGTACTTGGACGTCACGGTGGTGCGCGACCAGCCCGCGGGCCGTGCGACACGGAAGCCTTCCTTGTCCTCGTACAGCTCGTACCCGGCGGGGAGTTCGGGCGAGGCGAGCGGGGACGCCGTGTCCTCGGTCGGCGAGGGGGTCGGCGACTCGTAGGGGCCGCTCTGCTGCGAGACGACCCCCGTGGGCGTCGGGCTCACGTCACCGGCCTTGTCGTCCTCGTCCCCGCCGCCGGCCAGCGTCAGCATCAGGGTCACGGCGACGCCGACGGCGGCGACCCCGGCGAGCACGGACCAGACGATCCGACGGTTCGTCCCGGCGGCAGGCGCGGTGGCGGCCGGCTGAGCGGAGGTCTGAGCGGCGGTCGACCAGGAAGTCCCCGACCACTCTGCCGACGGCGTGGATCCGCCACCGAGCTGCTCGACGGAGGACCAGCCGCCGTCGGGGGCGCCGGGAGCACCGGCGGCGCCGGGTCCGTGCCAGGTGCTGCCGCCTCCGGTTCCGGGCCAGCCGGCGGGAGGGGAGGGCGGGGGCGGCAGGACGGGGGCGGCCTCCGCAGACGGTCCCGTGGCAGCGGGCGGCGGTTCCGTGGAGCCGGACCCCGCAGCCGCGCCCACGGTCTGGTCGGGGGCCGCCTCCGACCCGACCGACCCGGCCGCCGGCGGCCACACGGGCGCGACCGGCCCAGCCGTGGGCGTGACGGTCCCGTCAGCCGACGGCGCGCCGTCCGATTCTCCGCCCGCGGCCCCGGGCACCCCCGGCGGCCACGTCGGCACAGCGCCCGGCCGGGCCGGTGGCGGCGGAGTGACCGGACCGGTCGCGGTCCCGCTCCCGTCCCCGTCCTCCCACCGCTGTGTCTCCTCGTTCCAGTACCGCACGCCCCCGCTCATGGCGTCCCCTTCCCACTCACCGCGTCCCCCGCTCACACCCACGCCACGAACGCCGACTCACCGCGGCCACCGTGGACCGGCGCCGCACTCCCCCCTTACCGCACCGCGCCCTCTCACAACCCCAGCAGCCCCGCCACGGCCCCCGCCGAAGCGACCAGACCGACCAGCGCCTGCGAGTCGTCCAGCAGCGCCCGCAGGCGTTCCCGACGGGTCGGCCCCGCCTGCCCCGTCGTGACGATCTCCTCCTCCGTCTCGGCCAGCGCGCTGTCCAGCGCCGCCGTCTCGTCGGTGGCCCGGAGTCGCGTGAGGTCCTCGCGGAGTTCCCGTACGGCGGTCAGGAGCGCCTCGGCGGCCTCGTCCCGCTGGGGCGCCGTACCGTGGTGGCTCTCGGCGTGCGCGTGGCTGCCGATGGCGAAGGTGCTGCCGTGGACACCGCCGCTGATGCTGACGCCTGGCTCATCCGTTGTCATTGCCGCTGGTTCCCTTCTGCGGCGCGGACCCTGCGCCGCCGTTGCCGGAGGACGCGGTGGCGTTCTTGCCCACCGCGAAGGTGCTGCCGTGGACACCGCCCTCGACGTTCACTCCGCCGCTGCTGATGTTCACGATCTTCTGGACGAACTCGCCGGTCTGGTAACCGGATTCGGCCAGCGCGGTCAGCACGCCGTGCGCGACCCGGTCCTGCACGCTCCTGAGGTAGCGGGAGGCGTCCATCTCCTGGAAGCGGGACCCCTCGTCCACCGAGCCCAGCTCCCGCACCGACAGCGCCGGACCGTCGGGCAGCGCGCCCGTGTGGCCGCCGGTCAGCAGCTTCCACGCGTACCCCACGCCCCTGCCGAGGGTGACGAGGGAGCGGGCCGCGGAGCCCGGCACCCGGGCCACCGCCCAGGCCGCCTTCCCGACGACGTTGTTGTGCCGGTGGGTGTGGGCCGTGCGGTCGGCGTCCTTGAAGTCCTCGCGCACCGGCAGCAGCACATGCGGGGCGATCTCCAGCATGAGCATCCGGCCCTGGGTGTGAACCCGTACGAAGACCGTGACGACGAGCTCCTCCTCCCAGCCGCCGACCCGGATCCGCAGGAAGTGCCGCCGCTTCTCGGCGCCCTCCTCGACCGCACGTGCCCGGTGGTCCTCGAAGGCCTGCGGGTGGTACGGCGCCTCCTCGCGCCGGCGCAGCCCCTCCGCGGGCAGGAACACGCACTCGTCGATCTCCAGCCAGCGCAGCCGGTCGCGGACCGTGTGTCCGGCGAACTCGGAGGGCAGCCGCAGCTGTTCGAGCAGCGGGCGGATCTTCTCCAGGACCGCGCGGTTGTTCAGCGGCAGTTGTTCCTTCTTCGTCTCGTCGGGTCGCAGCTCGACGGCGAGCACCCAGGTCTCGTAGGCGGCCCCGGCCCCGCAGAAGGGACGCTTCTCGTGGTACATGACCAGCGGCGCGTGCTGCTCGATCCGGATGCGCTGCTTCAGCCGCTGGAACCGCTGTCCCTCGGCCCGCTCGGCGGGGTCGCCGGCCGCGTCCGGGAAGCGCTGCGGGGACAGCTCGGCGCCCATCGCCCGGGCGAACTGTCCGCGCTGCGCGGCCACGCATCCCGCGATCAGTGCGAAGACGACGATCACCAGCCAGGCCTGCAGGGGCCCGATCAGTTCGCTGACCCCGTCGAAGTCGGGGAACAGCAGATCGGACGGGCCGGTCGAGTCGCCGTAGGAACCGTACGAGTCGCCGTAGCCGTACGAGTCGCCGAAGGACCCCGAGTCACCGTAGGACGACGAGTCGTCGTCGCCCCCGCCGAACGCGACGACGAGGGCCAGGATCAGGAACGCCGCGAAGACGAGCCGCCCCCACCAGCGCACGAAGAAGGCCGGCACCCGCCGGTACAGCGGCGGGTTCGCGCTCTTGCCCCGGATCCACGAGGCGGCCGCGAGCATGAGGCTCGGACCGAGGAACACGAACAGCAGCCCGCCGGTCAGCGGCAGCCCGATCACCCACAGGCCCAGGATCAGTCCGGCCCACAGGAGCTCCTGGCGCCGGGCTCGCAGCGCGTGCGCGAGCACCCGGGCCGCGTCGAGGCCGAGCGAGGGTGCCACGATCCGCTGTTCGTTCAGGTGCAGCTGCTCGATGACCCGGTCCCGGTAACCGGAATCCAGGTAGGTGCCCGCGCACAGCAGCCGGGTCGCCTCACTGGCGTGCGGTGGTGTGGCCGGTCCCGGGGGTGCCGGCGAAGGTGGTGCGCCGCCCGACGCCGGCTGCGGTTGCTGAGGCACGAATGCAGTACTCACGCCACTCCCCCGATGCGTGCAAAGGCCTTGCTCACTGCTGTTGTTGACAACCGATCAGCATAGAGGTGCGGGTGGGGCCGGCGAACCGGAATGCCGATCTGTGGACAGCGGCAGATTAATTTGACTAAAGTCAAAGATTATGGACCCGGTGTCGACAGAGCACGTGGCGGAGTTCCGCCGGTTCAACCGCTACTTCACCCGCCGTATCGGCGCCCTGGACGACCACTACCTCGGCCAGGACCGCCCGCTCGGCGAGGCGCGGCTGCTGTTCGAGATCGGCGAGGGGGTCTCGCTGCGCGAGCTCAGGACCCGGCTCGGTCTGGACGCCGGATATCTGAGCCGGATGGCGAAGACCCTGCAAGGGCAGGGCATGGTCCGGGTCAGCGTCCACCCGGGCGACAGCCGGCTGCGCATGGTCGAGCTGACCCGCGCCGGAAGAATCGAACTCGAGGAGCAGAACCGCCGGGCCGACGCCCTCGCGGCCGGTCTGCTCGACGGACTCACCCGGCCCCAGCGCGACCGGCTCACCGAGGCGATGAGCACCGCCCAGCGCCTGCTGCGCCTGGCCGGCATCACCGTGGCCCCGGTCGACGGCGCCGCCCCCGACGCCCGCGCCTGCCTCGACGCCTACGCCGCCGACATCGACGCCCGCTTCCCGGAGGGCTTCGACAAGTCCGACCTGGTGCGCCCCGAGGAGGTCTCCGGCACCGCGGGCGCGTTCTTCGTGGCGTACGAGGAGGGCCGCCCCGTGGGCTGCGGCGCGCTGCGCCGGCTGGAGCCGCGCGTCGGCGAGATCCGCCATGTGTGGGTGCACCCGGACGCCCGCCGCCTCGGCCTCGCCCGGCGGATCCTCGCGGCCCTGGAGACGGAGGCCGCCGCCCGCCGCCTGGCCGTCCTGCGGCTCGACACGCACGCCTCGCTCACCGAGGCGCGGACGATGTACCGGGCGTGCGGCTACACGGAGATCCCGCCGTACGTGGATCACGTCTACGGCGACTACTGGTTCGAGAAGCGGCTGACCGGCTGACCCCGGGTCTCGGCGGACCCCAGGGCTCACTCCGCCCCCACGCCGCACTCCGTGTCCGCCGGGCAGAAGGAGGCCAGCGCCTTGGTGAGAGGCTCGCGCACCAGGGCGGGCGCGAGGGCGGCGGGGCCGGTGGCGCGGATCGCGTACAGCCTCCCGTCGGCGGCCCGGAAACGGTGGTCGACGACTTGGCGGGCGCCGAGGTCCGTGTCGTCGTAGCGGTAGGCGAGCTCGGCCCAGGTGGTGCCGGAGGCCCGGTCGAGGACCTGGTAGCCGGGCCGGCGCGAGAAGCCGTAGCCGGGGTCGTTCTCGGCCAGGCCGAGGGACTGGGCCGGGGTGTCCTCCGCGAGCCGGAAGACCTGGAGCCGGCGGCCGTCGGCGGGAGCGTCGTAGACGACGACCGGAGCGGACTGCCCCTGCGTCTCGGTGCGGGTCCAGCCCCGGGGAACGTCGACGGTGTAGCCGACGGGATCCTGGACACGGCGGTACCCCGAGGCGGTGGAGACGGAAGGCGACGGGGACGGCGTGGCCGTGACGCTCGGGGCCGGGCCGGCGCCCCTCCCGGAACCGGACCCGAGGGAGGTGTCGCGGATGAGCCACCAGACACCGACACCGACCGAGACCCCGACCAGGACGGCCACCGCGAGGGCGGCGAGCACCCGTCGGACCCGGTGGGGCGCGCGCGGGGGACCCGCGGGAGCCGGCGCCGCCGGTGGCCAGGGAGGGGCGGGGGCAGCCGGTGTCCCGGCCGTCGCCCAGGGAGGCGCGAACGAGGTCGGTGTCCGGGCCGATGCCCACGGCGGGGCGGTCCCCGTCTCCCCCGAACTCCAGGCCGCCCGGCCTCTCTCCTCGCTCGGTTCGTGTTCCGCTCCGGAACCGGAGCTGTAGCCGTTCCAGCCGTTCATCTCGCCCCCCCGCATCACCCCACCGGGTACTGCATCGACCGTAGGGCGAAAAACGGCCACGGGCCCTGATCCGGAAGGAACCGGAACAGGGCCCGTGCACGCTCGTGACAGAGCCGTCGAGAAGACTCAGATCAGGCCGAGCGCGCGCACCGCCTCGCGCTCCTCCTCCAGCTCCTTCACGGAGGCGTCGATGCGGGCGCGGGAGAACTCGTTGATCTCCAGGCCCTGGACGATCTCGTAGACGCCGTCCTTGGTGGTGACGGGGAAGGACGAGATCAGGCCGGCCGGGACGCCGTAGGAACCGTCCGACGGGATGCCCATGGAGGTCCAGTCGCCGTCCGCGGTGCCGTTGACCCAGGTGTGGACGTGGTCGATGGCGGCGTTGGCGGCGGAGGCGGCCGACGAGGCGCCACGGGCCTCGATGATGGCCGCGCCGCGCTTGGCGACGGTCGGGATGAAGTCCTCGGCCAGCCACGTCTCGTCGTTGACGGTCTCGGCGGCGTTCTTGCCGGCGACCGTGGCGTGGAAGATGTCCGGGTACTGGGTGGCGGAGTGGTTGCCCCAGATGGTCAGCCGCTTGATGTCGGCGACCGTGGTGCCCGTCTTCTTCGCGAGCTGGGTCAGCGCGCGGTTGTGGTCGAGGCGGGTCATCGCGGTGAAGCGCTCGGCCGGTACGTCCGGTGCGGCGGCCTGGGCGATCAGCGCGTTGGTGTTGGCCGGGTTGCCGACGACCAGGATCTTCACGTCGTCCGCGGCGTGGTCGTTGATGGCCTTGCCCTGCGGCTTGAAGATGCCGCCGTTGGCCTCCAGGAGGTCACCGCGCTCCATGCCCTTGGTGCGGGGGCGGGCGCCGACGAGCAGACCGACGTTGGTGCCGTCGAAGGCGACGTTCGGGTCGTCGGTGATGTCGATGCCCTGAAGGAGCGGGAAGGCGCAGTCGTCGAGCTCCATGGCGGTGCCCTCGGCGGCCTTCAGCGCGGGGGTGATCTCCAGGAGGCGAAGCTTGACCGGAACGTCCGCGCCGAGCAGCTGGCCGGAGGCGATGCGGAAGAGCAGGGCGTAACCGATCTGGCCGGCCGCGCCGGTGACGGTGACGTTCACGGGAGTGCGGGTCATGGCGTTCTCCGTATGACAGCTGGCGGTGGGGCGTCCCTGCCCCGGACGTTTGATCGATCTCTTGGCGTCAAGAGAGATCCAGCGGTCAGGCTATCGCGCATCGGGGATGTCGGACGTCCGGCCCCGTGTGGCCCACCCCACAACCACCCTGCAACACCCCGCAACCACCCCGCGAACGGCCGACGAAAGAGGCGGCCGCCCGTCCGGGAGAGGGAGGACGAAGGCGGCCGCCGTATGGGGGTACCGATTTCCGGACTCCCGTGGGGGTACGGTTCGCGTGCCCCCGATTCGGCATCCCATGCACGGTCGCTGAAGATTTACCTATCCGGGGGGGGCGGGCACCCCTCAGTCGGTGCACCCCGACTGCCCGGAAGCCAGCGCCACGCAGGCCTTCGCCTCGCCGGCGTCCTTCACGGCCACCATCGGCGTATAGGCGATCGTGTCCCCGGCCTCGGTGATGTCCCCGCTCTGCTCGGTCGCCTTCCCCGCGGTCACCTCGACCTTGTCCCCCTGCCCGGCCTGGGTGACCCTCCCCCAGGCCGCGCCGCAGGTCTCGCTGTACCGCACCTCGACCACGGTCGCCCCCACCGTCGCGGTCTTGGCGGTCGTCACCAGATTCCCGCTGCACCCCATGGCCTCGGCGTCCTTGCCGGTGCACCCCGCACCACTGCACTTCACCCCGGCGGGCAGCGAGACGGACGCGCTGGCCGACGGTGACGGAGACGTGTCGGCCCCCGAGTTCTGCTTGCCCCCGCCCCCGTCGGTCAGGAAGAACACGGCGGCGACCACGACCAGCACCCCGACGACCCCCGCGAGGAACATCGTCAGCCGCCGCTTCCCCCCGCCGGAGCCACCGGCCCCGGCGGGCCCACCGGCGCCACCGGAGGAGCCGTCCCCGGGCCGTGCGTCCTGCGGCTCGTCGTACGGCCCGGGCGTTCCCGGCGCCCCTGGCGTCCACCCCGGACCGCCGGTGGAGACGGGCGCCGCCGCGGCCGTACGTCCCGAAGAGGGCTGCGACGGCCCCTGATATCCGGCCATGCCCCAGGAGTTCCCGCCCGAGGAGCCCTGCCGTGCCTCCACGCTGTCGGCTTCCGACGACGTCGGCTGCGGCGGCACCGCAGGGGCGACTCCCGCGGGTCCCGCGACCCCCGGCGTCGCCGTCGCGCTGCTGCTCCTGCGGGCCGTCTTGCCGCCCTTGACGTTGGCGGGCGGCGCCCCGAACTCGCCGAGCGCGGCCCGTGCCTGGGAGATCCGGATGGCCTCCATGGTCATGTCGTGGCGCATCTCCGAACGGCTCCAGGCCCGTTCGGCGAGCTCCCACATCGTGGTCAGGTGAACGGGATTGGTGCCGGTGACCTCGGCCAGGGCGACGATCGCGCCCTTCGGCGCGAGCAGCCGGCCGTTGAGATACCGCTCCCAGGACGTCTTGCTGTAACCCGTGCGGTCGGCGACGGCCGCGATGCTCAGGCCGCTGCGGTCCACGAGCCGCCGCAATTGGCTCGCGAACTCCCTGACCTGCGGATCCAGTTCATCCGGCAAAGCCCTCCAGCGAGGCATTGCTCCCCCTCTTCCCCCCGGTCGGTGCTGTTTGTTCCCCGCTCCCCCGTGCCCCCCACAGGAGTGCGTCCGCCAAGGATCTCAGCTCCCGGCGTGGAGACGCACGGGGGCGTCGGCAAGTTCGACACATTAGCTCCGCTGTCGAACGGTTCTGTGTCAAATGCGCGAACTTGTCAATACATCGTCACAGGAGGAACACACCGGTAATAACGCCCGTCACGGGAGTTCCCGGCTCACCCGGACGCCACGGCACCGGCCACCCCGGCCAACAGCAGGAGGACAAGCAGAAGTACGGCGAACAGCAACAACCGGTTCATTCCCCGGCCGCCCTCTTCGGGGCGCTCGTCCCACCACGGCAGGGTCGGGTCGTCCTCGTACTCCTCGCCACCGGCGGTCGGTGCGGGCGCCGTCGTCGGGCGGGGCCAGGCCTGGACCGCCAGTTCCCAGCGCACACCGAAGCGGTCGGCGTCGGCGCGGTCGAGACCCGCGATCCGGCACAGGGCGGCGACGGCCTGGCGGGGCGGGGGCTGGGTGGCGTTGAGATAGCGGTGCCAGGAGGACTTGCTGTACGCGGTGCGGGCGCCGAGCGCGACCAGGCTGAGCCCCGTACTGTCCTTGAGCTGTCTGAGCTGCTCGACGAAGTGCCGTACCTCCGGGGGCAGATCGTCGGGCAGCGCCTGCCAGCCACTCATCGCCCACCTCCACGGCGTCTTCACCTGCTTCCCGGCAATTGACGACGTCAGAGGCCTGATCGGTTCCTGGTACGGGGTCGGCTGTGGCAGGTCGCGCGCACCGTGCCGGAAGGGTCACCGCTGTGTCACAGCGAACTGACAGCGGTTGAACAGGCCGTTCGCGGCACGGGAGGCTGAGCCGTGACGGCGGCCCGTCCTTCATCGGGGGTGGGGGCGGACCGCCGTCCCGTGCCTGCGTCGGGTCAGCTGCTGCTGACCGTGAAGTGCAGGGTGTCCTTGAGGAAGGGGATCACCAGCCACGGGTTCGGCTGCACCATCATCGCCAGCAGGACGATCGCGGTGCCGAGCACGCCGTAGGTGGCGATGTCGGTGAAGCGCGAGCGCACGGCGAGCATGCCGACGTCCGGCAGCAGCCAGCGCAGCACGGCACCGGCGAGCAGGGCGAGACCGATGAGCAGCGTGCCGTAGCGGAACTGGTCGAGGGCGGTCAGCAGCAGCCCGAGCCCCACCGTGGCCAGCACGGCGAGCACCGGCCACTGCCGGGCGGGCGCCGGAGCGTCCCGCGGCGCGGCCCGGCCACCGCCCTCGGGCCGCGCGGTGTCCCTGGTGAACAGCGGAAACCGCCGGGTCGCCCGCCGGGGCCGCCCGTCGACATCGGGCGCACTGATCGCGTCCCGCACGACGACTTCGGCCTGCGACTCGGGATCCGACAGGTTGTCCGACTCAGGATCCGACGCCTTGTCCGACTCGCCATCGGCACCGCCCGGCTTCCCGGCGGCACCATCCGCGGCACTCGTGGCACCGGGCTCGCGGGCCTCCCCTGCCTCGGCGGCCGTGGCGCCCGACATCCGGAGCTCCTCTGTCTCGGCCGTCCTCGCACCCGGCTTTCGGGGTGCGCCCGACGCCGCGTCCTGCTCCTGAGAGCCTCGCGCCGCGGTCGCCCGCGTCCCCGGTGTCCGGGCCCTCCGCCCGCCGACCGTCTGCTTCTCGGCGCCGGGCGCCTCGGCCACCGGCTCCTGGGGCCCGTCCCCGGCCGCACCCGCCTTCCGGTGCCCCTGCGCCTCGGCCGCATCCACACCAGACGTCCGTGACCCGACTGCCTCGGCCGACTCCGCGCCCGCCTCCCGAGGGCTCCGCGCCGCGGCCGCCCCCGTCCCGGCTCCCCGCTTCCCGGGGCCCCGTGCCTCAGCCGACACTGCGCTCCGCCGCCTCGACCACGTTGACGAGCAGCTGGGCGCGGGTCATCGGGCCGACGCCGCCGGGATTCGGGGAGATGAAGCCGGCGACTTCGGCGACGCCGGGGTGGACGTCGCCGACGATCCTGCCCTCGGCGTTGCGGGAGACGCCGACGTCGAGGACGGCGGCACCAGGCTTCACGTCCTCGGGACGGATCAGGTGGGCGGAACCGGCGGCGGCGACGATGATGTCCGCGCGCTTGAGGTGCGAGGACAGGTCACGGGTGCCGGTGTGGCACTGGGTCACCGTCGCGTTCTCACTGCGCCGGGTGAGCAGCAGCGGCATCGAGCGGCCGATCGTCACGCCACGGCCGACGACCACCACCTCCGCGCCCTTGATCTCCACGCCGTACCGGCGCAACAGCGTCAGCACGCCGTTCGGCGTGCACGGCAGGGGCGCCGGCTCGTTGAGGACCAGCCGTCCGAGGTTCATCGGGTGCAGCCCGTCCGCGTCCTTGTCCGGGTCCATGAGTTCGAGGATGCGGTTCTCGTCGATGCCCTTGGGCAGCGGCAGCTGGACGATGTAACCGGTGCACGCCGGGTCGTCGTTCAGCTCGCGGACGACCGCCTCGATCTCCTCCTGCGTGGCCGTCTCGGGCAGTTCACGCTGGATGGAGGCGATGCCGACCTCCGCGCAGTCCCGGTGCTTGCCGGCGACGTACTTCTGGCTGCCGGGGTCGCTCCCGACGAGGATCGTGCCGAGGCCGGGCGTGACGCCCTTCTCCTTCAGCGCCGCCACGCGGGCGGTCAGATCGGACTTGATCGCGGCTGCGGTGGCCTTGCCATCGAGAATCTGGGCGGTCATGTCCCCATCTTCGCGGATGACCCGGCCCCGGTTCCAATCCGGGTTCCACCATGGCCCCGCTCAAGATCGGCGAGGTTGCACTTGCACAACACATACCGAATGAGGCTGGACAACAACACACCTGCCTAGAACGATGTCTGGCGCAGTATCGCGGTTGATGTTCGGGGGGCAAACCGCTCAGACCATGACGTTCCTCCGCGCAGTCCGCATTGTCCCCAGCTTGGCCCACGGAGGATCATCATGAGTTTCGGCTCGCCCAACAACCCTTACGAGCAGCCGCAGAACCCCCAGAACCCCCAGCAGCAGCCCGGTTACGGCTACCCCCAGCAGCCGCCGCAGCAGCAGCCCGGTTACGGCTACCCGCAGCAGGCTCCCCAGGGCGTACCGCCGCAGCAGGGATACCCCCAGCAGCCGGGCTACGGCTACCCCCAGGCGCCGCAGGTCCCGGCCTCCGCCTACGGCTACCCGCAGCAGCCGGGCTACGGCGCGCAGCCCCCGTACGCGAACTGGGGCCAGCGCTTCCTCGGCACCCTGGTCGACATGCTCGTCTTCGTGGTCCCGTACGTCCTCGCCGGCATCGGCGCGGCCAACAAGATGCCGGTCCTGGCGATCGTCGGTTACCTCGTCGTCATCGGTCTCGCGATCTGGCTGCTGATCATGGAGGGCCGTACCGGCCAGACGCTCGGCAAGAAGGCGCTCGGCATCCGTCTGGTGCGGGAGAGCGACGGTCAGCCCCTCGGTGTCGGCATGGCCTTCGTGCGCCGTCTCGCGCACTTCCTGGACAGCCTCGCGTGCTACCTCGGCTGGCTGTGGCCGGCCTGGGACGCCAAGCGCCAGACCTTCGCCGACAAGGTCTGCTCGTCCATCGTCATCCGTACGAACTGAGCACCGCTTCACCACAATCGGCGGCGGATCGCCACGTCGCCTTCTCTCCATACTTTCCCCGGGGCCGTGTCACGTCGTGGCACGGCCCCGGGGCGTCACCCACCCTGGCTCGTAGACACGCGGGGACGGGGAGACGGACCGGACCGTGTACAGCATCATCGTGGTACCTCCGCCGACCACGGAGGACCGGACTACGCCACAGCAGCTGCGACTCGCCCCGGGCGAGCGGCTGACCTTCGGACGCGCCGCCGCCTGCGCGGTGCGCATCCCCCATGAGGGGGTGTCCCGAGGAGCCGGCGAGATCACCGCGCAGGGCGCGTTCTGGGCGCTGAGCCACCTGTCCGGACGCCAGACGTACGTCGTGGAGAACCCGGAGGGCGCGGGCGAGCACATCAAGGTCGGGCCGGGGCGCCTGGAGGCGCCGGTCCCCTTCGAGTTCTCGCGGATCGCGCTGCCGGCCGCGGGGCGACCTGATCGCCATCGCCGTGTGGGCGCCGCGCCACGACTGTCTGCGCCCCGACGGCGACATCGAGGGGACGACCACCGCGCCCGCCGACACCGTGCCCGAACCGCCCCTCCCGCCCGCCGAGTCCATCCCGGCGATGGCCCGTTACCGGCGGGACCTCCTACGGGACGGTGAACAAAGCGGGCGGGGTCCCCGAGAATTACCGCGGCTACGCGTCCCGGGTCGCACGCCACCTCAAGGAGTACACGCCGCCCGGCGCGAAGTGACCCTGAGACTTCTCAGGTACCCGCGCGGGGGACGGACCGGCAGGGGTGGGCGCATGCCGCTTCGGCGGCACCACCACCGACGTTCACCTGAGGGTATCGACGTGAACATCACCAAGCCCGCCGCGCTGCTGCTCGCGGCCGGGGCGATGCGCACCGGACGGCACCCGCATGACCGCCGCCGACGACGGCAACCGGGACTGGGCGGCTCCGGACGCCGGACCTCTCCACACCGGACGGCACGCGGGTGACCGGTGGCCACCACCACGACGGCACGCGCGTCACCGGTGTCCAGCCCGACGGCACCCGGGTCACCTGACCCGGCGCGGACCGCGCGGTCTCCGGCCCTTTCGGGGGAGGGCCGGAGACCGCGCTCACGTATGCGCGGGCCGCGTTCCCTCCGTATTCCGGCACTCCCCGGCACCGGGGCGCTAGCCTCTCCTCAGTCAACTGGCGTGACGTGAGAGCACGTTGAGGAAAGAAAAGGCAGGTCGGGGGGACCGTGACAGACATACCGGCGGCCGGTGACACCGCGCTGCGGCAGGCGGGCGCAGTTCCGCTGCTGCCCGCCGATCCCGGACGTATCGGACCCTACGTCCCGCTCGGGCTGCTCGGCAGCGGTGGCATGGGCCGGGTCTACCTGGCCCGGCGTGCCGACGACGCCCCGGGACTCGCCGCCGTGAAGGTGATCCGGCCCGAGTACGCCGAAGGCCCGGACTTCCGGCGGCGCTTCGAGCGGGAGGCCGCCGTGCACGGCCGGGTGCGCACACCGCGCGCACCGCATCTGCTGGGCACCGGATTCGACGACGCGCTGCTGTGGATGGCCACCGAGTACCTGCCCGGCCTCAACCTCGCCGAGGCCGTCCGCGAGTGCGGGCTGCTGGAGCCGGCCGGGGTGTGGCGGCTGGTCGCGGAACTCGGGGAGGCCCTGTCGGCGCTGGCCGCCGCCGGGGTCGTGCACCGGGACCTCAAGCCGTCCAACGTGATCCTGTCCCCCCGGGGCACGCACGTCATCGACTTCGGCATCTCCCGCGCGGCCGACAGCAGCGCGATCACCACGACCGGCAACCGGGTCGGCACGGCCGCGTACATGGCGCCCGAGTACCTGCGCGAGGGCCGCTGCGACGCCGCCTCCGACGTCTTCTCCCTCGGCTGCACCATCGTCTACGCCGCCACCGGGCACGCGCCCTTCGGCGACGGGACCGGCGTGGACGTCATGCACCGGGTCGCCTTCGAGGCACCCGACACCGAGGTCATGGCCGAACTCGCGCAGGCGGACCCCGCGTTGGCCGCGCTGCTGTCCGCCTGTCTCGCCAAGGACCCCGCCGGGCGTCCCGCCCCGCGGCAGCTGATCGACGCGGCCACGGCCGCCGGACACGGCCGCGCGTCCCACTGGCACGACCCACTGGCCGCCCGGCTCCTGGACCGGCAGCAGGGGTGTGCGGTGCTGGAGGGCGTGCCCGTCCGGCAGTCCCCCCACTTCCGCACGCCCACGGAGCCGGTGCTCTCACCGGTCCCCGCCCCGGTCACCGGGACCGGTGGGCGGCGCAGGCCCCTCTTGGCCGCCGTCGCGGGGATCGCCGTCGGAGCCGTGGCCGTCGGTGCCTTCCTGCTCACCCGCCCGGGCCTCGACTCCCCGGCCGCCGCCGCCCCGACGCGCTCCGGCAGCGTCAGCGCCTCCGCCGCACCGGCCTCTTCCGGGACCGGCGCCTCCGCCTCGCCCTCCGGCAAGGCCGCCGGCGAGAAGAAGAAGGACAAGAGCGAGGCGCAGACGGCCGCCCCCGAGGAGAGCAGCAGCGCACCGAACAGCACTCCGTCCGCGACGGCCACCCGGAACAGCGGCAGCACGGGCGGCGGAAACAGCACCGCCCCCACCCCCACCGCCACGGTGACCAAGACCGCGGCGCCCCCGGCCGCCCCCGCCTGGATCTCCGGCTGCACCTACTACTCCGGCACCGAACTGACCGACTACGGCGACAAGGGCCAGCGGGTCGTGCAGGTGCAGTGCATGCTCACCAAGCGCGGCTACAGCGTGGGCGGTTCGGGCGTGGACGGCGAGTTCGGCAAGGACACCCAGTCGGCGGTCAAGCAGTTCCAGAGCACCAAGGGACTGGAGGTGGACGGCCAGGTGGGGCCCAACACGTGGGCGGCGCTGCGCAGTTCGACGTAGATGTCGATCGCGGCGCCGCCCTGTGCGGTGATCCGTCAGTGGAAGAAGTGCCGCGTCCCCGTGAAGTACATCGTGACGCCCGCCTTCTTCGCGGCCTCGACGACGAGTTCGTCACGGACCGAGCCGCCCGGCTGGACGACCGCCTTCACACCGGCCTCCAGGAGGACCTCCAGGCCGTCCGGGAACGGGAAGAAGGCGTCCGAGGCCGCGTACGAGCCCTGCGCGCGTTCGGCGCCGGCCCGCTCGACGGCCAGCTTCGCGGAGTCGACCCGGTTGACCTGCCCCATGCCGACGCCGACCGACGCGCCGTCCTTGGCGAGGAGGATGGCGTTGGACTTGACGGCCCGGCAGGCCCGCCAGGCGAAGGCGAGCTCGCCGAGCTCGTCCGCGCTCAGGGCCTCGCCGGTCGCCAGGGTCCAGTTCGCCGGGTCGTCACCCTCGGCCTGGAGGCGGTCGGTGACCTGGAGGAGCGCGCCGCCGTCGATGGGCTTGACCTCGGCGGGGTGCGCGGGCGCGGCCGGGGCCTTCAGGACCCGGATGTTCTTCTTCTTGGCGAGGGCTTCGAGGGCGCCGTCCTCGTAGTCGGGCGCGACGATGACCTCGGTGAAGATCTCGGCGACCTGCTCCGCCATCTCCCGGCTCACCGGCCGGTTGACGGCGATGACGCCACCGAAGGCCGACAGCGGGTCACACGCGTGTGCCTTGCGGTGCGCCTCGGCGACGTCCGCGCCGATCGCGATGCCGCAGGGGTTGGCATGCTTGATGATCGCGACGGCCGGCTCGGTGTGGTCGTACGCGGCACGGCGGGCGGCGTCCGTGTCCGTGTAGTTGTTGTACGACATCTCCTTGCCGTGCAGCTGCTCGGCCTCGGCGAGGCCGACGCCCGTGCCGTCGACGTAGAGCGCGGCGGGCTGGTGCGGGTTCTCGCCGTAACGCAGGGTGCTGCGGCGCTCCAGGGTGGCGCCGAGGAAGTCGGGGAAGAGCGACTCGTCCACGGGGGCGTAGGAGCTGGCGAACCAGCTGGCCACCGCGATGTCGTACTCGGCGGTGTGCCGGAAGGCCTCGGCGGCGAGCCGCTTGCGGGTGGTGAGGTCGAAGCCACCGTCCTTGACCGCGGCGAGGACGTCGCCGTACCGCGCGGGGCTCGTGACGATCGCGACGGACGGGTGGTTCTTGGCGGCCGCGCGGACCATCGACGGGCCGCCGATGTCGATCTGCTCGACGCACTCGTCGGGGGTGGCACCGGAGGCGACGGTCTCGCGGAACGGGTAGAGGTTGCTGACGACCAGGTCGAACGGCTCGATGCCCAGCTCGGCCAGCTGCTGCCGGTGGTCCTCGAGCCGCAGGTCGGCGAGGATGCCGGCGTGCACGCGCGGGTGCAGGGTCTTGACGCGGCCGTCCAGGCACTCGGGGAAGCCGGTGAGCTCCTCGACCTTGGTGACGGGGACGCCGGCGGCGGCGATACGGCCCGCGGTGGACCCGGTGGAGACGAGTTCGACGCCGGCTTCGTGCAGCCCGCGGGCAAGCTCTTCGAGCCCGGTCTTGTCGTAGACGCTGACGAGCGCGCGACGGATGGCCCGCTTGCCGTTCTCGATGCTCTCGGCGGTCACTGGATAACTACCTTTCGTCCCTCAATGCGATAGCCGTTGCGGGCGAGCCGCCCCACGACCTCGACGAGCAGCCTTCGCTCGACTTCCTTGATGCGCTCGTGCAGAGCGCTCTCGTCGTCCTCGTCCCGGATCTCCACCACGCCCTGGGCGATGATCGGTCCGGTGTCGACGCCGTCGTCGACGAAGTGGACGGTGCAGCCGGTGACCCTGGCTCCGTACGCGAGCGCGTCGCGCACTCCGTGGGCCCCCGGAAAACTGGGCAGCAGCGCGGGGTGGGTGTTCACGAACCGCCCGCCGAAGCGCGCGAGGAACTCCTTCCCCACGATCTTCATGAACCCGGCGGACACCACGAGATCGGGTTCGTACGCGGAGACGGCCTCGGCGAGGGCGGCGTCCCACTCCTCGCGGGTCTCGAAGTCCTTGACCTTGCGGACGAAGGTGGGAATCCTGGCCCGCTCGGCCCGCGCGAGCCCCTCGATGTTGTCCCGGTCCGCCCCGACGGCCACGATCTCGGCACCGTAGGCCGCCGCGCCGGTCGTCTCGATGGCGTCCAGCAGCGCCTGTAGGTTCGTACCGGATCCGGAGACCAGCACGACCAGTCGCTGGACCGGCCTGGCCTGCTCGGCCACGGGCTTGGCGGCCACGGCGGGGGCCCTTTCTCGGGGGAGCGTTTGTACGGTCGTACGAATGCTTCGAGCCCCGGGATACGGGGAAGTCTACGAAGCGGCCGAACGTCAGCAACGATACCGGCACACCGGCAGGCCCCCCACGGGACGGGGGCGTGGCCGGAAGGTAGCGTCTGGGAGGGACCGGTCCGGGAACGCGGGTGGTGCGCGGTGCGTTCACCGGGTGAGGCTCGCGCCGACGGGCCCACCGAACCGTTCCGTCCACGCCGTGCCAGTCACATCCTTCAAGGGGAAGACGCTCACTTGATGTCGGACCGCAGCCTGCGACTCCTCACGCTCCCCCCGCAGTCGGTGCAGGGAGGGGAGCGCAGCGGCCTGCTGCTGCGGGAGCAGCCCGCCTCGCCGCCGGACGCTCCTTCCTCCGACAAGAAGAACGGCGAGGGGCGGGGCGGTGCGGCGAAGGACGACAACCCCTTCGCCCCGCCGCCGGAGGGCACCCCGGACCGCCCGTGGCAGCCGCGCCGCCCCGAGGGCTCGGACGACGGCCAAGGCGACGACACCCGAGGGCGCACGCCGTGGGGCAGTCAGTGGAGCGACCGCCAGCCGGGCCGCTCCGACGGCGGCTTCGGCGATCGCCCGGGCGCCCGGCCCGGCGGCGGCCCGGAAGGACAGGGCAACGCGGGTCCGGGCCCGCGCTGGGATCCGACGGACCCCGCCCAGCGCCGCGCCCGCTACGCCCTGCTCTCCGGCATGTGGGCCTTCTTCTTCGCCCTCTTCGGCTGGCTGTATCTGGCCCTGCTGCT
Source organism: Streptomyces canus (assembly GCF_030816965.1). Classification (NCBI taxonomy): domain Bacteria; kingdom Bacillati; phylum Actinomycetota; class Actinomycetes; order Kitasatosporales; family Streptomycetaceae; genus Streptomyces; species Streptomyces canus. The sequence goes on along the minus strand of NZ_JAUSYQ010000002.1, from coordinate 6,289,592 downwards.
CGGTGCCCTGGCCCTGTACTGGGGCATCAGCGCGTTGCGTGCCAAGCCCCGCACCCCGGACCCCGACACCCCCGTTCCGCCGCAGTCCGCCCGTCCCCAGACCACTGCGGCGGTGAGCGGCCTGGTCACCGCCTCCCTGGCCATCGCGCTGGTGGCGGGGGTCTTCACCGCGCGGCTCGTCTACGACGACTACTACACCTGCACGAACGACGCCCTCACCAACCAGGCGGAGCAGTCGTGCACGGACCTGCTCCCGAAGGAACTCCGGGGCCTACTGGGCGAGAGCAGCTGACGCGTCAGTCGGTGGGCGGGGGCTTCTCCGTGGATTCCTCGGGCGGCGTGGACGCCTCCTTCAGGACCGCCCAGCGGGACTCGCGCGACGTGTCGTCGTACCAGGGCGTCGGCGAAGGCACCGGCTCCGTCTGAGGCGCGGCGGGCAGGAAGTCGTACGGCTCGTAGGTGTCGTCCCGGTCGTGGCGGGCGTAGGCGCCGTTCCGGTCATGGCGGGCATAGGTGCCGTCCCGGTCATGGGGGTCGTCCCGCGGACCACTCGCCTCCACCGAGCCGGACCCGGGAGCGGTCGCAGGGGCGGTTGCAGGAGCGGTCGCAGGGGCGACGCCAACGTCGGTCCCGGGGGCCGTCCCAGGGGCGGTCCCGGCCCCGCCCGGCGCCTTGCGTCGCGCGAGCCTGGGCGCCGGCACCCACTGCCGCGGCCCGCCTCGCGAGCGGCCCCGCCAGGCCCGTACCGCCAAAGCCACCGGAAGCCCCACCCCCGCGATCCAGCCCCCCACCGCGCCACCCACCTGCCACCACACCGGCCCCAACCGGGCCAGCGTCCCCACCCCCAGCGGCCCGCCGGCCAGCACGGCCAGCACGGCGACCGTCCCGGCGCACAGCACCGCCGCCCAGCACACCGCACCCGCCGTCCGCCCCCGCGACCACCCCGCGGCCGGGGCCCGCCCCACGAACCACCCCACCACCGCCCCGGCCACCACCGGTACCGCCCCCGCCGCCCAGTGCGCCGGCCCCCCGAGCCCCGCCTCCGGCACCGCGGCCAGCAGCGGGAACGGCGGCAGCAGCGGCGCGGGATCCGACGACAGCGGCCCCACCACATGACCCGCGCCAAGGAGGAACCCGGGTCCGACGGCGTACCCCACCGCCCACACGGCGGCATTCGGCACCAGCGCCAGACACAGCAGGAGAACGGCGAACCGTCCCGACCAGCCCTCCGTCAGGTGCAGAAAGGAGCCGCGCGTCGCCGCGCCGTGCGCCACCAGCGACACCCCCAGCAGCACCGCCCCGCCCCCGACGAGCACGGAGATCCCGGCCCCCGCGGCTCGCGCCGCCACGGAGAGCCGGGCCCGGGCGTCCGCCCCGAGGACAAGCCGCCGCATCCCCGGGGGCAACACGTCCACGGCGTCGCAGGGGCGGCCGTACGCCGTCCACACCCCCACACCGGCCGCGCCCATGACGAGGACCGGCAGGCACACGCAGGTCCACACCCAGGAGGGCCGCAGTGCCCCGCCGGACGCGTAGAGTGCGGCGGCCGCGGCGACCGGGAGGTACCCGAGCACGATCCCCGCCCACGCGGTCCGCCCGGAGGCCGCCGGCGACTCCTCGTCCTCCGAGGCCGCGTCCCGCGCCGCCCGGTGCACCAGCCACAACGGCAGCGCGGGCAGCAGCAACGGGGTGACGCCCACGGGCGCCGGAACTCCGGTGAGCGTGTCCGTCCGGACCAGCTCGACCCCGTGCGCGAGCAGCCACAGTGCCGCGGCCACGTGCAGCGCGCCACCGGGACCGCTGTCGGGATACGGCGAGCTGATCCACAGCATGATCACGAGCACGGCGAACGAACCGAGCCCCAGTCCGGCGGCCACCGCCCCACCCAGGAGGCCGGCGGCCAAACCGGGCGTTCGGTCACGCAAGCGGGCGAGCAGGGGCGGCAACGAGGTTCGGCGAGCGGTCATCTGGATCACGACCGCCATGCTCCCAACGACACGCGCTTTCCCGTCGTAACAGGCGAACCTCCGATGTGTCGCTCAATATACATCTATGTACTTTTTCGTACGAAGGGGCGCCTTGTGACGGTTCCTCAGCAGGAGCACGAGGAGCTCCCTGCCACCCCCCTGACGCCCGCTCAGGCCTTCGACGCGCTGTACGCGTTCTGCGCCCCCGCGCTCGTCCGGCAGGCTTACCTGCTCACCGGCCGAGGTGAGCTCGCCCGCGAGTCGGTCGAGCGGGCCTTCCAACTCGCCTGGCAGCGCTGGCCCGAGGTGGCGGTGGACCGGGACCCGGCGGGCTGGGTACGGATCATGACGTACGAGTACGCCCTCTCTCCCTGGCACCGCTTCCGCCCCCGCCACCGCAGCCCCGAGGAACCCGTCGCCGACCCGTCCGACCGCGCGCTGATGGCCGTACTCATGGAACTCCCGCCGTCACAGCGGCGCACCCTCCTGCTGTACGACGGCGTAGGCCTCGATCTTCCGGAGACGGCGGCGGAGACGGAGGCGAGCACCCCGGCGACGGCGAACCGGCTGATGAACGCGCGCGCGGCGATCGCGGCACGGCTTCCCCACCTGGCCGACCCGTCCGACCTGCACGACTGCCTGGTCTCGCTGGCCTCCAGGGAGCGGTTGCGTGCCGCGCAGCCGCCTGCGGTGCGGACCGGGAGTGAGCGCCGGGCACGCTTCTGGACCAGGGCCGCGATCGCGTTCACGGTCGCGCTGATCGGCACGACGGCGCTCACGGTGCGGACGGCTCCGACGCATTACGAGCCGCCGATCGCGCCGGGAGCGGAAGTGCAGGGGGTGCCGGCGAGGGTGGCGCAGGGCGCGCTGTCGGAGGCGGAGGCGGAACTGCGGGAGAAGCTGCGGGAGGAGACGGCGGGCGGTCCGGAGAGGCTGGTACCGGTCGGTCGTTGACCGCACTCACTCAAGGACGCGGGGCTGTGACATCAGCGGCTCGGCCGCGAGACGCGCCGATGGGCCCGCTCCAACCCACGGAGCGAGCCCATCAAACGTGCAGCTGAAGACCTGTTCAGCCGGCCAGGATCTCCCGCGCCAGCTTCGCCGTCTCGGTGGGCGTCTTGCCGACCTTGACGCCGGCGGCCTCGAGGGCCTCCTTCTTCGCGGCGGCCGTGCCGGAGGAACCGGAGACGATGGCACCGGCGTGGCCCATGGTCTTGCCCTCGGGCGCGGTGAAGCCCGCGACGTAGCCGACGACCGGCTTCTTCACGTTCTCCGCGATGAACGCGGCCGCACGCTCCTCGGCGTCGCCGCCGATCTCACCGATCATCACGATCAGGTCGGTGTCGGGGTCGGCCTCGAACGCGGCGAGCGCGTCGATGTGCGTCGTCCCGATGATCGGGTCGCCACCGATGCCGACGGCGGACGAGAAGCCGATGTCACGCAGCTCGTACATCATCTGGTACGTCAGCGTGCCGGACTTCGAGACCAGGCCGATGCGGCCCGGCTTGGTGATGTCGCCCGGGATGATGCCGGCGTTGGACTGGCCCGGGGTGATGAGACCGGGGCAGTTCGGGCCGATGATCCGGGTCTTGTTGCCCTGCGACACGGCGTACGCGTAGAACGCGGCCGAGTCGTGGACCGCGATGCCCTCGGTGATGACGACCGCGAGCGGGATCTCGGCGTCGATCGCCTCGACCACGGCGGCCTTCGCGAAGGCCGGCGGCACGAAGAGGACGGACACGTTGGCGCCCGTCTTCTCGATCGCCTCGGCGACCGTGCCGAAGACCGGGATCTCGTTGCCGTCGATGTCGACGGACGTGCCCGCCTTGCGCGGGTTCACGCCACCGACGATGTTCGTGCCGTCGGCCAGCATGAGCTTGGTGTGCTTCATGCCCGTGGCACCGGTCATGCCCTGGACGATGACCTTGCTGTCCTTGTTGAGGAAGATAGCCATGGCTGTATCTGTCCCTCTTCCTTACTTCGCAGCCGCGAGCTCGGCGGCCTTGTCGGCCGCGCCGTCCATGGTGTCCACGCGCTGCACCAGCGGGTGGTTGGCGTCGGAGAGGATCTTGCGACCCAGCTCGGCGTTGTTGCCGTCGAGGCGGACGACGAGGGGCTTGGTGACTTCCTCGCCCTTGTCCGCGAGCAGCTGCAGCGCCTGCACGATGCCGTTGGCGACCTCGTCGCATGCGGTGATGCCGCCGAAGACGTTGACGAAGACCGACTTGACGTCGGGGTCGCCCAGGATGATCTCCAGGCCGTTCGCCATCACGGCCGCGGACGCGCCGCCGCCGATGTCGAGGAAGTTGGCGGGCTTGACGCCGCCGTGCGCCTCACCGGCGTACGCGACGACGTCCAGGGTGCTCATGACGAGACCCGCGCCGTTGCCGATGATGCCGACCTCGCCGTCGAGCTTGACGTAGTTGAGGTTCTTCTCCTTGGCGGCGGCCTCGAGCGGGTTGGCCGCGTCCTTGTCCTGGAGGGCCTCGTGGCCCGGCTGACGGAACTCGGCGTTCTCGTCGAGAGAGACCTTGCCGTCCAGGGCGAGGACGTCACCGGAGGCGACCTTGGCCAGAGGGTTGACCTCGACGAGGAGGGCGTCCTCCTCGATGAAGGTCTTCCACAGGGTGACCAGGACGTTCTCGACCTTGTCGGCGACCTCGGCCGGGAAGTTCGCGGCCTGGACGATCTGGCGGGCGACCTCGGGGGTCACACCCACGTTGGCGTCGATCGGCGTCTTGGCGACGGCCTCGGGGCGGGTCTCCGCCACCTCCTCGATCTCCATGCCGCCCTCGACGGACGCGATGGAGAGGAAGGTGCGGTTGGCACGGTCGAGGAGGAAGGAGACGTAGTACTCCTCCACGATCTCCGGAGCCGTCTCGGCGATCATCACCTTGTGGACCGTGTGGCCCTTGATGTCCATGCCGAGGATGTTGGTCGCATGCTCGACCGCCTCGTCGGCGGAGGCGGCGAGCTTGACGCCACCGGCCTTGCCACGGCCGCCGACCTTCACCTGGGCCTTGACGACGGACTTGCCACCGAGGCGCTCGGTGGCTGCGCGGGCCGCCTCAGGCGTGTCGATGACTTCACCGGCCAGCACCGGTACATCGTGCTTGGCGAAGAGGTCCCTCGCCTGGTACTCGAACAGGTCCACGCGCTTCCGTCCCTATCAGTGATCTCGCGGTTCGTTGTCTGCGTGGGCGTGCCGCGAGGGCAACGTGACGTCCGACCGTGTCTGTCACAAGGGAGGCGCACACGGTGTCCGAGCGCGCGGCATGTCCGTCTCGCAGGTTATCGCTGCTTGCGGGAGGCCCCTAAATCGAGGGTCACACCTGAGCGGTGATACCTGTCACATGATGCCGCGCTCACTGGCACGGCGTGCCGCGTGTGAGGGCACCGGGACGCTTCCACGAGGCATGGGGAAGGGCCTCACCGGGGTGGGGTCGACCCGGTGAGGCCCCTTGTGCAGCCCCTTCTTCGAGGGGCCCGGGCGGTCGATCCCCACCCCAATGGGGACCGCTTCGCCCCGTCCGTGAGGTTCCGGCAGGACAGACCGACGGCTTTCGGCCGTCCGGGACCCGTCACCTCACGGAGTCGTTCGGCGGGGGACGGTCAGACGCGGTACCGCATCTCCTGCGCCTCACCCGGGGTGAGGGACTCGGCCACGCCCTGGACGCCGGTGACGGCGTGCCCGGCGAGCGGTCCGGCGGTGTCCTGCACGGTTCCGGTCAGATCCCCGGCGAAGGGGCCGACCTGCCCGACGACGGGAGCGGCCTCGCCGACGACGCCGTACGCGAAGGGCGTGACGTCGCCCGCGACGCCGTACGCCAGCGTCGTGGCACTGTCGGCGACCGGCTCGACCGTCCGGGTCACGGTGTCGACGACCGGCTGGACCGCCCCGGTGACACCGTGCGCGAAGGCCGGGACCTCACCCGTGACGCCGTACGCCAGGTCCGTGGTGTGTCCGGCGACGCCGTACGCGAGCGGCGCGACGTCGCCGACGACTCCGGTCGCGAAGGGGTGGACGTCCCGCGTCACGCCGTACGCCAGGGTGGTCGCGTCCGCGACGGCCTGCCCGGCGACGGGCACCACGCCGTGCACCGCGGTGTTCACGACCGGGGGCAGCACGGCGTCGGTGGTGTCCTGGGTGACCTGCCCGACGAGGCCGGTGGCGTAGGGCGGCACGTCGGCGACGACTCCGTCGACGACCGGGAGCACGCCGGCGACCGTGCCGGTGGCGTACGCGGCCACGCCGTGCTGGATCCCCCCGACTCCGGCGACCGCGCCGCCGACGACGGGCCGCACGCCCTGGACGGTGCCGCCCGCGACCGGGGACACGTCCCCGACGACTCCGTACGCCAGCGCGGTCGCGGCACCCACGGCGTGCCCGGCGGTCTGCGCGACCCCGCCCACAGCCCCTTCGGCGACGGGCGTCACGCCTCCCACCGCGCCGGTGGCGACCGGGGTCACCCCGGCCACGGTCCACCCGACGGCGGGCCCCACCCCTTCGGCGACCGGCACGACACCGTCCCCCGCCTGCGCGGCGACCGGCACCACACCGTCCACGGCGGCGGTCACGACGGGCGGCACGACCGAGGCGACCGACCGGTCGACGACGGGGGTGACGGTCCCGGGGACGCCCGCGACGGTGCCGAAGACCTGCTGCTGTACGGCGCCGACCGTGCCGACGGCCTGCCGACGGACGCCGTCCACCGTGCCGGTGATGTGGCTCGGGACGGAGGAGACCGTGGCCTCGGCGGTGTCGGTGACGGCGGTGGCCTCGGCCCCGGCTGCGGCGGAGACGCCGGCGATCCGGCCCTGCGCCCCGGCGAGCGTGGCGTGCGCGGCGCCGGTCGCGCCCGCGACGGTGTGCTGCTTGGTCGTCCGTACGACGCCGTCGACGCCCTGCGCCTGAGAACGCGCCGCCGACTGGACGCCCTGGAGCTTCGTCTGGGCGCCGGCCAGGGCCCGCTCCACCTCGGGGGCGAAGGCCGAGAGGGGGCCGAAGAGGTAGTCGACGTCGTGCCGGGGGGCGGTGGGTGTGCTCGGCGCGGTGGGCGCGGCGACGTCGGAGGCCTTGACGGCGGCGGCCTGCGCGGCGTTGGCCTTCGCCTCGGCCTGCGCGACCCGGGCCGCCTTCGCGCCCTGGATGGCCGCGGCGCCCTTCACCTTGGACGCCTTGGACTCGGCTGCCTGGGACACCTGCGGGACCGTGACCTTCGTGTCTGCGTGGCGGCTGGCCTGCTCGGTGGTGTCGGCGGTCGCCTTCCGCGCGGTGCCGGTGGTGTCGGCGACGGTGGTGGTGACGTCGGAGACGACGCCGTCGACCGTGCCGTCGAGGGTGTCGGTGACCGTGGCGAGGGTGTCGCCGACGGTGGTCTTCGTGTCGGACGCGGTGTCGGACGCCGTGTCCGTCGCCGTGTCCGTCGCGGAGAGGGAGGTGGCCGGGAGCTCGTCCGCGCTGGCCACGGCGGAACCGAGTGCCCACGCACCGGTGACACCGGCGGCTATGACGATGGAACGGCGGATGTTCTTGTTCATGAGTGCGTCAGATCCCTGGATCTTGGGGGCCTGGAGAGGCATGGGGACATCCGGAGCCATGAGGCTCCAGGGGGGATCCGTCCGGAGATCTAAGGAGATCTGGGGGGTTTCCGAACGGCTGGGGCAGACCTGTTCCGCCCCCGCGCGGCAGGTCAGCGGCGGGGGAAGGCCTGCCCTAGCCAGGGAAGACGGGGATGTCCCGGTGCCTGTCCCGGGTCCCGGCCGCGTCGACGCTCGCGGCAGCACCGGGCACGAGCCGCTGCGGCGCCCGGTCGTCGAGGGTGACGGCCTGCGCGTCGCCGTGCCGCGACGAGCCGTTGTCCACTGCCGACTTGCCGCCCAGGGCCCCGCCCTGGTTGTCGGAGGGCGCCTGGTGCGCGGGCGCGTGGGCGGTGGAGGTGGTGGTGCGGTGGCCGGAGGAGTGCACGGCGGCCTCGGTCACGGTGCCGTGACCGGCGAACCGCGGCCCGTAGACGCCGCCGTCGCCCGCGGAGCCCTCGTCGTCGGCCGGCCTCGTCACCGCGTGATCACCCGGCTGGGGCTGCGGCGCCGAGGTGACCGGCGCGGGCACGGGCAGGGTCCTGCCCGGGATCCCGGGCAGGACCGGCACCGTCGGGACACCCGGCACCGTGGGCAGGGTCGGCCACGACGGGGACTCCGGGAACGCCGGCAGCGTCGGCCACCCCGGCAGCGTGGACCCCGCCGGTATCCCGACCGTCCCGGTCAACCCCGTGGTCACCGTCTCGACCAGATCACCGACCGGCCGCACGACACCGTTGCCCACGGCCCCGACGACGTCCTCGGTCACCGGGTGGAGAACCTTGTCGTCGGCCGGGCGGGTGAGGGCGTCGGTGAGGGCGTCGGTGAGCGAGCCGCCGTTCTTGCCGGGTTCGGCGGGAGCGTCGGCGCCGGGCTTGGGGGCAACGGGCTGGGGAGAACTGCCCTTTGCCGTGTCCGTGAATGCGGGTGTGACGGTGTCCTTGGGTGTGACGGTGTCCTTGGGCGTGGCGGTGGCCGTCGGTGTGGCCGTGTGCTTGGCCATCGGCTCTGCCGGCGGTTGCACCAGCTGACCTGCCGCCTTCCCCGGCAACGCCCCGGTGCCGTCGGCCGCATGTGCCTGCGCCCCGCAGAGGAAACCGAGCACGAACAACCCGCCCACCAGCAGCCCCACTTGCAGCGCACGCCGCACGACCGCCGCGCGCAGCACGCGCACCGCGGTACCGGGACGGGCTGCTGACCAGGTCAAGAGGGGGCGGGTCCTTCCTGCGACGGAACGAAGCGAAACGGAATGGGACGGACCAGAGGCGAAAGGGACACGGTGGGGAAGGGTGAAGACAATGGAGAAGCCGATCCTTGCACGGGGTGGCCGAGGTCGCGCAAGTCCCCTGTTACCGATGCGTAGTCATGTCCGTTTTGCTGGGCGAAGTCACAGGTCACCCGGTCGACAAATCACCAACGGGCGGCCCGGGTTCACACCGGGTCGGGTATCGGAAGCGGCCGCTTCTCGATGGCCGCCGCCATCACCTCCGGGAACAGGTCGGGAGTGCAGGCGAAGGCCGGTGCGCCCAGCGCGGCGAGCGCGGCAGCGTGCTCCCGGTCGTAGGCGGGCGCCCCCTCGTCCGACAGCGCGAGCAACGTCACGAACTGCACCCCGGACGCCTTCATCGCCGCGACCCGCTTGAGCATCTCGTTGCGTATGCCGCCCTCGTAGAGGTCGCTGATCAGGACCATCACCGTCTCCGCGGGCCGGGTGATCTGCGACTGGCAGTACGCCAGCGCCCGGTTGATGTCCGTGCCACCGCCGAGCTGGGTACCGAACAGCACGTCCACCGGGTCGTCGAGCTGGTCGGTGAGGTCGACGACCGCGGTGTCGAAGACGACGAGCCGCGTGTCGATCGACCGCATGGAGGCCAGTACCGCCCCGAACACGGACGCGTAGACGACGGACGCCGCCATCGACCCCGACTGGTCGATGCAGAGGACGACCTCCTTCTTCACCGACCGGGAGGCCCGGCCGTATCCGATCAGCCGCTCCGGCACGATCGTCCGGTACTCGGGGAGGTAGTGCTTGAGGTTGGCCGAGATCGTGCGGTTCCAGTCGATGTCGTGGTGGCGCGGCCGGCTGATCCGGGCGCTGCGGTCGAGGGCACCGGTGAGCGTGGCGCGGGTGCGAGTGGCGAGCCGCTCCTCCAGGTCCTCGACGACCTTGCGCACGACGGCCCGTGCCGTCTCCTTCGTCGTCTCCGACATCGCCTTGTTGAGCGACAGCAGCGTGCCGACCAGGTGCACGTCGGCCTCCACCGCTTCCAGCATCTCCGGCTCGAGGAGCAGGGTGGACAACCCGAGCCGATCGATGGCGTCCCGCTGCATGACCTGGACGACGGAGGAGGGGAAGTACGTCCGGATGTCCCCGAGCCACCGCGCCACGGACGGCGCCGAGGCCCCGAGCCCCGCCGAACGGTCCTTCCCCGCCTGCCCCTTCCCGTCGCCCCTGCCGTAGAGCGCGGTCAACGCCCCGTCCATCGCGGCATCCTGCCCACTGAGCACGCACCCGGTCCCATCGGCCGCCTCCCCACCCAGCACAAGCCGCCAACGCCGCAACCGCTCGTCGGTGGGGGCTGTGGAGGAAGAAGCAAGGGCGGTAGAGGTGGACGGGGAAGAGGCGGAGACGCCAGGAGCGGGTGCGGGGGCGGGGGCAGTGAAGGAGGAGGCTGTGAGGGCGTCAACCGGAACCAGCGCCGGGGCCGGGGCCGCACCTTTCGCAGCATCCCTCGCCTGGTCGTCGGTCGCATGCCGCACGGGATGCGTCGGTGGCTTCGCGGTCGGGGCCGACGCCGGGCCCTTGGTCGGATGCCGCGCTGGATTCATCCGCGGACGCGGGCTCCTGGCCGGATCCGTCGTCTCCGGCGTCGTCAGGTCGTTCGGCTCGGTCGTCATCCCCGTGCTCCCCTCCGGAACCGGTCCCAGAGCGGGACCACCGCCACGCTCGTCACCGGGCCGTGCTTCGCCCGGGATCCGGCCCCGTGCCCGGACGCGTCTCCGCGCCCGCCCCCGCCCCCGACAGCGGTGGCTGTCCTGTCGCCCCCGCCTCTCGAAGTCCGCGATACCTCGGTCATCATCCGGCCACCCCCGCAAGGTCCTTGTCGTCGGCGTTCGCCGCATCGTCGTCGTGGTCGTCGTGGTCGTCGTCCAGGCCGAGCAGCAGCCGCATCACCGGCAGCACGGCGTCCGCCCGGTCGCCGTCGAGGTCGGCCCCGAAACCCGGTATCCTGCCCCCCGCCCCGGCCGCGCTTCCCCGCTGTCCCGGCCCCCGCCGGACCAGTTCGCCCAGCGTCCGGCGTACTCCCGGCTCGTACGCCGAGAACGTGCGCCGCAGCAGCGGCAGCACATCGGTGAACGCCTCCGCCGGAACCCCGGTCAGCCAGGCGTCTACAAGTCCGAGCAGCCGCTCGTCGTGCACGAGAAGCATCCCGCCGCCGGACCCACCACCGACGAAACCCTCGATCCACGCGGCCGCGTCCCCCGGCGCCGTCCCCGGCGACAGCACGAGACCCATGAGCCGCGCCGCCTCGTCCTGCGCCAACTGCCCGTCGTCCAGCAGCAGCCGCACAGCCCGCCCCCGAATGACGCCTGGCACGGAGTCCCGCAGGGACAACACCTTGAGCACGGCCTGCCAACGGCCACGGAGGCCGCGGTGAACCGAAGCCGGGACATCTCCCCTGTCGTCCGGCGCGGGCACGGCGGTGGCAGCCGGAAGACCCCGTCCCGGTGGGGCCGTTGCGGTGGCGCTCTGGCCGTCCTTCCCCGGTAGGGCCGTTGCGGCGTTCTGGCCGTCCTTCCCCGGTACGGTCGCTGAGGGGCCACTCCCGTCACCGCCCCCCTGCGCGGAAGCCCCCGGCGAGTCCTGTCCCGGGGCCGCCACCTCGCCCAGCAGCCCCACCGACCCGTGGACCGCGTCCACATGACGCCGCATCTCCTCCGCCGCCTCCGCGTCCAGCGCGGCACAGGCCGGAGGCAGGCCGACGAAGACCCGCTCGGCGAGGCCTGCGGCTACCTCCGTCAGGGCGCCGGTGCCGGTGCCGCGCACATCGCCGTAGCGCAGGGAACGGACGAGGGCCGGCAGTGCCTGGGCGAGGTGGCCGACGTCCGCGTCCAGCGCGGCGCGGTCGGCGAGGATCTGCATCACCGTGGGCAGGGCGTCCGGGAGTTCGGCCAGCAGACAGCGCTCGGCGAGAGCGGTGACGTCGGCGAGCCCCGGCGCGGAGACGGCGTCCGCCTCCGCCTTGGCCGTCGCGGCGGCGAGCACGGTCGTGCCCCACACCCCCGCCTCGGCGACCCGCACCGCCAACTCCGGCTCCCACCGCAACCGCCATGTCTCCCGGAACGTGCCCGTGCTCCCCCGTGAGGCCGCCGGCTCACCCCACGCCACGCCCAACAGCCGCAGCCGGTGCAGCAGCCTGCTGCGCTCGGAGTCGTTCTCCTTGCGCAGATCGAGCTCCAACTCCCGCTCCAACGCCTCCGGTTTGAGCCGAAGCCGCCGCTGGATCCAGTCGAGGTCGCGCTGCAACGGCACCGCGGGTGCCGCCTGCGGCACCTCCCCCAGGACGTCCCCCACCACCAGCCGGTCGTGCACCAGCGCCAACGGCACGTCCGAGCCCTCACACATCACCGCCCGCACCGCGTCGGTCGTCTCGCTCAGGCCGGGCAGGGGGCGGCCGCGCATCGCCGCCAGCGTCCCGGCCAGCCGTACGGCCTCGATGACGTGGGCCGAGGACACCATCCGGTCCTCGTCCCGCAGCAGCCCCGCCACCTTGGTCAGCCACCGCTCGACGGGCCGGTCCGGTGCGCCGAACAGGTGCCCGTACCAGCCGGGCGACTCGATCCCCGCGCCGTAGCCGCTGTGCCGCGAGAGCCTGCGGTACGTCCACGGCACCCACGTCATGTCCGCCTTGACCTTGGGGAGCCCCTTCAACAGCGCCTTGTCGGCTGCGACCGTGCTCTTCCGCCGCAGCGCGGGCACGTGCCAGGCCCCGCAGACCACGGCCACGTCCTCCCCGAACTCCCGCTGCGCCGCCCGCACCTGGAGCCGCATGTACGCCTCGCGCACGAGGTCCCGGTCATGTCCGCCGGTCCCGTACGTCTCCCGCAGCACCCCCATCGCCTCTTCCAGCACGGTGAACGGCTCGAACACGTCCCCCTGTCCCGTCCCCCGGTGCTCCACGACGTCCTCCCACCACCGCTCGGGATCGTCGTATCCGGCGGCCTCGGCGAGCACACCGAGCGGGTCGACACGGACGGCGGTTACGTGAGCGGCGGGCTCGTCCTTCACAGCGTCCTCGCCGGACGGGCCGGTGCCGTGAACGTCCGAGGGCTCGGTACCCGTCGTCTCCGTCCCGTCCGTGCCCTCCGCACCCGGCGCCTCGGACGGACTCGCCTCCGGCATCTCGCCGACTGGGTCGTCCGGTCGGCCCGCCGGGCCTTCGTCCCCCTCGTCCCTTCCCCACGCCAACGTGTGCGTCGCCGGCAGGTCGATGAAACGGGCCGGGACCTCGTGGTCCAGGGCCCAGCGGATCGCCACCCACTCCGGGGAGAACTCGGCGAGCGGCCAGAACGCCGAACGGCCGGGCTCGTCCACGGCATGGGCGAGGAGGGCCACCGGCGGTCGCATGTCCTCCTCGGCGGCCAGCGGGATCAACGCGTCGGCCTCGGGCGGCCCCTCGATCAGCACGACCCGGGGCCGAGCCGCGTCCAACGCCGCCCGCACGGACCGCGCCGACCCGGGCCCGTGATGCCGCACCCCGAGCAGCAACGGCCCCGCACCGGCCTTCCGGCTCCCGTGAACACGGATGCCGGTCACCCCTCCGCTCCCGGACACACCGCCTCCGTCCACTTCCTCTCCGGCTGACGCGTGAGAGCCCCTCCACCCTTCGCTCCCCGACACACCGCCCCGAGCCACACCCCCACTTTCCGACCCGCCGCCATCACGCGTCCCCGTCCCGAGCCCCCCGGAGCCACTCGCCGCCTCCCCGCCCCCGAACCTTCCGGGGCCTACGGCCCCTCCGCCTGCGAACCCCCCGGAGCCGCCGGTCCCCCCGCTCCCGACCTCACCCACGCCCGTCACACCGTCCCCCTCCCCTCCGAGGCCACTTGGAGTCGTCCTCGACGACCGTCCCGATCCCGCCCTCGCCGCCGTCCCGCTCAAGCGCTGTCACACCCGTCCCCCTTGCCTCCGCGACCACGGCAGTCCGAACCGACGCCCTCGCGACCATCCCCGGAATCCGGACCGAAGCCCCGCCACCATCCCCGGCCGTCCGAACCGAAGCCCCGCCACCGTCCCCGACACCCCGTACGCCCACGAACGACGAGTCGCCACCCGCCCACACGCCTCCACAGCACCCGCCCGGATTCCCGCTCGTGCGGCCCCGCCCCAGGCCCTTGTTCACGCGCTCACCTCCCGGCAAGCCCGGTAGAAGTCCTTCCAGCCCTCCCGCTCGCGGACGACCGCCTCCAGGTACTCCTGCCAGATGACCCGGTCGGCCGCCGGATCGCGGACGACGGCGCCGAGGATGCCCGCGGCGACGTCCCCGGCCCGCAGGACGCCGTCGCCGAAGTGGGCGGCGAGGGCGAGCCCGTTGGTGACGACGGAGATGGCCTCGGCCGTCGACAGCGTGCCGCTGGGCGACTTGAGCTTCGTACGGCCGTCGGACGTCATCCCGTCGCGCAGCTCGCGGAAGACCGTCACGACGCGACGGATCTCCGCGACGCCGTCGGGCGCGGCCGGCAGGTCGAGGGAGCGGCCGATCTGGTCGACGCGGCGCGAGACGATGTCGACCTCGGCCTCGACGCTCTCCGGCAGCGGCAGCACGACCGTGTTGAAACGGCGGCGCAGGGCGCTGGAGAGGTCGTTGACCCCGCGGTCGCGGTCGTTGGCCGTGGCGATGAGGTTGAAGCCGCGGACCGCCTGCACCTCCTGGCCCAGCTCCGGTATCGGCAGCGTCTTCTCGGACAGGATGGTGATCAGCGAGTCCTGCACATCGGCCGGGATACGGGTCAGTTCCTCGACCCGGGCCGTCATCCCCTCCGCCATGGCCCGCATCACGGGGCTGGGCACGAGGGCGGCGCGGCTCGGGCCGTTGGCAAGCAGCTGGGCGTAGTTCCAGCCGTAGCGGATGGCCTCCTCCGGGGTTCCCGCCGTGCCCTGCACGAGCAGGGTCGAGTCGCCGCTGACCGCCGCGGCCAGGTGCTCGGAGACCCAGGTCTTCGCGGTGCCGGGCACGCCCAGCAGGAGCAGGGCGCGGTCGGTGGCGAGGGTGGTGACGGCGACCTCGACGAGCCGGCGTGGCCCCACGTACTTCGGAGTGATCACCGTGCCGTCCGGCAGGGTGCCGCCGAGCAGGTACGTCGCCACCGCCCACGGCGACAGCTTCCAGCGGGCCGGGCGCGGGCGGTCGTCCTGCGCGGCCAGCGCGGCGAGTTCCCCGGCGAAGGCGTCCTCGGCATGCGGCCGCAACGCCTCGTCCGGCTCCCCCTGCTTCGGTTCCACGGACGTCGGTTCAACAGAAACAGTCATGGCTGAGGCCCCCTCCAGCTCGGCCGGTTCGGATCTGTCACCAACCGTGCACCACGCCACTGACAATGCGATCCGACCTGCGAAAACGTGCTCACGAGGGTCGGCTCACGGCCGATTGTCAGTGGGGGGATCTACCTTCGATGTCATGACTCAGCAGGGGGTGCGCTGGACGGCGGATCAGGTGCTGGCACTGGCGCCTGACGCCGCGTCACGCAAAGCGGGAAGCAAACTCGGCGCGGCCGGGCCATGGTCCGAGGCGGGGAGTTCCGACGAGGGGACGGTGTGGGGGCTGTGCAAGGGAAGTGGCAGCAAGCCGTATCAGACGGTCATCGACATCGCGGACGCCGCGGGGCCCGCGTACAAGTGCAGTTGCCCGAGCCGCAAGTTCCCGTGCAAGCACGCGCTCGGGCTGCTGCTGCTCTGGGCGGGCGGGGAGGGAGCGGTGCCGCCGGGGCCGGCGCCGGACTGGGCGGAGCAGTGGATAGAGGGGAGAAGGCAGCGCGCGCAGGAGAAGCGGACGGCGGGCGCGGCCGGTTCCGCCGCCGGGTCCGGTGATCCGGAGGGGGCGCGGCGCAGGGCGGAGCGCAGGGCCGTGCGGATCACGGCGGGTGCGACGGAGCTGGAGCAGCGGCTGGCTGACCTGCTGCGCAGCGGCCTGGCGGGGGCGGAGCAGGCGGGGTACGGCATGTGGGAGGAGACGGCGGCCCGCATGGTCGACGCGCAGGCGCCGGGGCTCGCCGCCCGGGTGCGGGAGTTGGGTGCGATCCCCTCGTCAGGTCCGGGCTGGCCGGTGCGGCTGCTGGAGGAGTGCGCCCTCATCCACCTCCTCGACCAGGGCTGGCTGCGCCGCGAGCGGCTGCCGGACGGTCTCGGGTCGACGGTCCGTTCCCGGATCGGCCTGCCCGCCTCGGCGGAGGGCCCCGCGATACGGGACCGCTGGCTGGTCCTCGCCCAGTACGACACGGCGGACGCACGTCTGACGACCCGCCGGATATGGCTGCACGGCACGGACTCGGGCCGCACGGCGCTGCTCCTCTCCTACGGCGCCGCCGGCCGCGCTCCCGAACTGGCGCTGCCGGTGGGCCTTGAGCTGGAGGCGGAGGTGTCCGCCTATCCCGGTACCGGTCAGTTGCGGGCGGCGCTCGGCGAGCAGTTCGCACCGCCGGCGCCCACGGCGACCCGCCCGCCGGGCGTGACGACCGAACAGGCGGCCGCCCGCTACGGCGAGGCTCTGCGGGACGACCCGTGGCTGGACTCCGTCCCGGTGATTCTGGACCGGGTGATACCGGCCCCGGACGGTGACTCCTGGCAACTGGCGGACGCCGAGGGCGACTCGGCCCTGCCGCTCACCGCCTCCGCCCGTTCCCGCCCGGGCCTGTGGCGTCTCGTCGCGCTCTCGGGCGGAGCCCCGGTCAAGGTCTTCGGCGAGTGCGGCCACCGCGGCTTCACCCCGCTGACGGCCTGGGCGGAGGGGGCGGGCGAGGCGGTGCCGCTGTGCTGAACGGAACTGACCGAGCACCCGACCGGACGGAAAGGAACCCCATGAACAAGATCTCCGCTCCCGTGCCGGACGCCTGGGAGGAGCTGGTCACCTCGGCGCTGCTCGGCACCGCACGCCGTCCGCCGCCCGGCGTCGCGCCCGGTTCCGAGGCACCGGTGGCGTTGCTGGACGCGGCGGCCGTGGAGACCGTACGGCGGCGTGCCGGGCTGCGGCCCGCGCGCGCGGCACAGCGGCCGCAGCCGGCGCCCGAGGACACGCGCCCCCCGCTGCCCGCGGCGGCGGCCCGCAGACTCGCGATGCTGCTCGCCGACCGGCCGGGCACGGGCGGCGGCGGCCGCAGGGGTACGGCGCCGGATCTGATGGAGCTGCTGCCGCAGTGGCTCGCGACGGCGAACGCCCGCGGTTACGCGGCGCCCCCGCAGCTGCTGCCCGCCCTGCTGGACGCGGCCCGGGGCCGTACGGATCTGCGGCCGGCGGCGCTGGCGTTCGCGGGTTCGCGTGCCACCTGGCTCGCCCGGCTGAACCCGGACTGGCGGTTCGCCCTGCGAGCGACTCCCGGCGGGGGAACAGACCTGCCGTCGCCGCAGGACACCGCGGGCATACGACTGCTCTGGGAGGAAGGGCTGTTCGCCGAGCGGGTGGCCCTTCTCTCGGCGATACGTGCCCGGGAGCCCGTCGCCGCACGCGAGTTGCTCGCGACGACCTGGGCGACCGAGCGGGCCGAGGACCGGCTGATGTTCCTCGACTCGTTGCGGACTGGTCTGGGGGCGGACGACGAGCCGTTCCTGGAGCAGGCGCTGACCGACCGGAGCCGCAACGTACGGGCCACAGCCGCGGAGTTGCTGTCGGCGCTGCCTGGTTCGGCGCTGGCGGCGCGGATGGCGGTCAGGGCCGGGGCGTGCGTGGCCGTCGACCACACCCAGGACAGGCCGGTGATCGTCGTCGAGGCACCGCACGAGTGCGACTCGGGCATGGAGCGCGACGGCGTCGTAGCGAAGGCGCCTTCGGGGCGGGGGGAACGTTCGTGGTGGTTCGGGCAGTTGGTGGAGGCGGCGCCGCTGGGTGTGTGGCCGGGGCGGCTCGGTGGGCGGACGCCCGAGGAGATCGTGGCGCTGCCGGTGGCGGACGACTGGCGGAACGAACTCCATGCGGCGTGGTGCCGGGCTGCCGTACGGCAGCGGGACGCCGGGTGGGCGCGGGCGCTGCTCGGGAGGCCCGCGGCGCCGGAGGCCGGGGGCCCGGGGGCGGTGTCACTGGCGGAGCGGGCCAGGCTGCTGAGCACGTTGGGCTCCGCCGAACGGGCCGAGTGGGTCGCGGCGTTCATCGCGACCCACGGATTGTCCGAGGCGTTTCAGCTGCTCGGAGTGTGTGAGGTGCCGTGGGCCGCGCCGCTGGGGCGGGCGGTGGTCGACGCGCTCAACATCGCACGGGACGCGGGGAGTTATCCGTGGAGTTTCAGCGGGGTGATGGGGCTGGCGGAGCGGTGTCTCGATCCGGCCGAGGCGGGGCGGCTGGAGGGGCTGATGGCGGTGCCGGACGAGGGGGAGGACGCGAGTCCCGGGGCGGGGGGCTACTGGGCGGAAGCGTTCCAGCGGCTGGTGACGACCTTGCGGCTGCGGGCGGCGATGGCGGAGGAGCTCGGGGTGGCATAGCTCGTGCGCGGGGGTGGGTTGCCGCCCGCCCACGCCGGCGGGCGGCGGACGGCTGGTGACAACCTTGCGGCGGCAGGCGGCAGGCGGCAGGCGGCAGGCGGCAGGCGGCAGGCGGCAGGCGGCAGGCGGCAGGCGGGACTATCTGGGGGCGCGGGGAACTGCGCGACCAGCCACCCGCACCCGCACCCGACAACGCACCTCGAACCGCTTGACACGAACCGCTGGACCCGCTGAGGCCGAGCACAGCGGCTACGCCCCCGCAGGCTGCCGAACGTTCTCCCGGACCCAGTCCACGATCGACCGCGTCGTCGCCCCCGGCGTGAAGATCTCGGCGACGCCCTTCTCCTTCAGCGGAGGGATGTCCGCCTCCGGGATGATCCCGCCGCCGAACACCAGGATGTCCTCGGCCTCCCGCTCCTTGAGCAGGTCGATCACCGCGGCGAACAACGTGTTGTGGGCCCCGGAGAGGATGGAGAGGCCGATCGCGTCGGCGTCCTCCTGGATCGCGGTGTCGACGATCTGCTCGGGGGTCTGGTGGAGGCCGGTGTAGATGACCTCCATGCCCGCGTCGCGCAGCGCCCTCGCGATCACCTTGGCTCCGCGATCGTGACCGTCGAGCCCCGGCTTGGCCACCACCACGCGGATCGGACCGGCTGCCACACCCATCACTGCCTCCAAGAAGCGACTGCGTCCATTCCTCTGCCCTCTGCCCTCTGCCCTCTGTCATTCCTACCGACTAGTACCGCACAGACCGGGAATGTGAACGAACGTTATCGCCACCATCACGCACCGTGCAGTTTCGCGGCGCACGCCGAGGGGGAAAATTACACGTGGGACACGTTCGGGAGCCGCAACGAGGTCGCCGCACCGCCGCGCCGCAGGCCGCGCGCCACGGTGGTGCGGCGCGCCGGCGACGGCACGAAGGGCACGTAGGACAGGTAAGGCACGACAGCGGGGAGCCTCGTCGCCACACCGACAGGGCGGCTCGTCACGTCACCGGCGCAGCACCAGCACCAGCACCACTCACATCAGTGACATCACCAGCACTACCGGTTCCAACCGTTCCACCCGTTCCGTCGGCTTCGCCAGCATCCGCAGACGCAGCCACCCCGGAACTCCGCGCCGCTCGCCGCACCCACCCCCCGCGCCCCACTCGCGCCGCGTCGACGACGGCCTCCGCCGCGACTTCCCATGAGCGCACACGGGGGACGGAGCTGTCCTCCCGTGTGCCGACAGGAGGTCGGCCATGAAGGTCACCAAGGCGGCGCTGCCGTTTCTCCCGCTCTGCCAGCGTCTGCTTCCCGGCAGTCTGGCGGGACTCTCCCTGGCCCTTCTGAAGGCGACCGCGCTCGAGCTGGCGATCCTCGCGGGGCATCTCCTCCTCTACCCCGCCGGCATCACCCAGGAGCGCCGCTCCCCTCTCCCCCCACTCCCCTCGCCCGAGGACGGCGCGGCACAGCTGCCGACGGAGGCGAAGCCCCCGGTCGTGCTGCTGCACGGCTTCATCGACAACCGCTCGGTCTTCGTGCTCCTGCGCCGCAGCCTCGCCCAGCACGGCAGGCAGCAGATCGAGTCGCTCAACTACTCCCCGCTGACCTGCGACATCCGTGCCGCGGCGGAGCTGCTCGGCCGGCACATAGAGGGGATCTGCGAGCGCACGGGCAGCGAGCGGGTCGACATCGTCGGGCACAGCCTCGGCGGCCTGATCGCGCGGTACTACGTGCAGCGCCTCGGCGGCGACACCCGGGTCCGCACGCTGGTGACGCTCGGCACCCCGCACTCCGGCACCCGGGTGGTGCCGCTGGCGAACGCGCACCCGATCGTGCGCCAGATGCGCCCCGGCTCGGAGCTGCTCGAGGAGCTCACCCGTCCGGCCCCGGGCTGCCGTACGCACTTCGTCAGTTTCTGGAGCGACCTCGACCACCTGATGGACCCACTGGAGACCGCCTGCATCGACCATGCGGACCTGATGGCGCAGAACGTCCGGGTGAGCGGGATCGGACATCTCGCCCTGCCCGTGCACCCCGCCGTCGCGACCGGCATACGGCAGGTGCTCGACACCGCGCGGGCCGGGGAGGAGACGGCCGGCCGGGCCGGGGGACTGACCGTGGCGTAACGGTCGTATCGACCACCGGACACAGGCCGTCAACAGCTCCTCGACAGCCGTCGGACCGCGAATCGACATCGAACAACCTTCGAACACAAGGCCAAGGTCACGCCCGCAGTCCCCCGAATCACGGTCGAATGCCCGTTTCCTTCGCGCCCGAAACCAGTTGAAGATTGTCGCGCCCGCATACCGCCGGGTACAGTCGCCGCACTGCTCTGGCAGCCCCTGTTGTCGAGGCGAAAGAGAAGTTGGTGAACGACCGTCACCCGTCGGGGACCACGACCACCCCGACTCCGGCTTCCGACGCCCATTCGTCGCACTACGCGTCGTACGGCACCCAGGAAGCCCAGTACGGCGACTTCACCACGTACGGCGGCTATGACGCCACTGGTTTCGACGCCACAGGCACCACGGGCACCACTGGCACCGCCGACGCGCACGCCACCGGCACCTTTGAGACCGACCCGCTCTTCGGCAACATGCCGGGCGACGGCACCGGTTCGTACGACGCCTCGACGTGGACCACGGGCGGCCATCAGACCCTGAACTACGACATGTACGCGGCCCAGCACCACGCCGCCTACGACACCGGCGCGTACGACGCCACGCAGTGGGGCGGCGGGGACCAGCAGCTGCTCTCCGTGATCCCTCCGCAGTCGGGCAGCACCGACGACAGCGGACAGTGGGACGCGAGCACCTGGAACCAGCCGGACCACTCCGCGGGCCCGGCCGACCGGACCCAGCAATGGGAATGGGGCACGCAGGCCTTCGACACCGGGGCGTACGACGCCACGCAGTGGAACTCCGAGAGCACGGAGGCCGACCCGCAGGCGACGGCGACGTTCGAGCAGGTCGGGTACGGCGAGACCCACACCTACGACGAGGCCCACACGTACGGCGAGCACCACACGTACGGCGAGGCGAATCCTCACGGCGACACCTACGCCGAACACGCCCCGCACGACGGCGAGTCGATGGCCACCACGGCCACGGGTGAGATGCCCGCCGTCCACGACGTCGACGCCCCACTCCTCGACGACCAGGAAGAGGCCGGTCCGGCGCCGGCCCCTGCCCAGGGCTCCCGCGTGGCCGCGCGCAACGCCAACCGCTCCCGCCGCCGTATGCCCGCCAAGCGCTCCGCGCTGCTGACGATCGCCGTCCCCTCGGCGTGTGTCATGGGCGTCGCCGGAATCGCCGCCGCCTCGGTCGGCGCGATGACCGGCGACGGCAGCGAGACCTCGACGACCCTGGCGGACACGACCGCCGTCAAGCCGGCCGTCGCCAACAACAAGCTGGACACCCAGCTCGAGAGCCTCTCGGCCGGTGCCGACGACTTCGCCGACCGGGCCAGCCGCACGCAGGAACGCATCGACCTCAAGGCCCAGCAGATCGCCGAGAAGAAGAAGGCGGCGGAGGAGGCGGCCCGCAAGGAGCGGCTGCGTCCGAAGTTCGCGCTTCCGGTCGCGCAGCGGGGTCTCAGCGCCTACTTCGGCCAGGCCGGCATCAACTGGATGTCCGTCCACACCGGCATCGACTTCCCGGTGTCGTACGGCACGACGGTGATGGCCGCGACCGACGGCATCGTCCGGACGCAGTGGAACAGCGCCTACGGCAACATGATGGTCGTGACGGCGAAGGACGGCACCGAGACGTGGTACTGCCACCTCTCCAGCTACCGCGTCGCCTCCGGTACGACGGTCAAGGCCGGCGACCCGATCGCGTACTCCGGCAACTCCGGCAACTCGACCGGCCCCCACCTGCACTTCGAGGTGCACCCGGCGGGCGGTTCGGCCATAGACCCGCTGCCGTGGCTGCGCAGCCACGGTCTGGACCCGACGTAGCCCTCGGGCCCAGACCCCGCCATTACAGCTTCGCCCCCGCCCTTACAGCTTCTCGACCGGCGCGTACCGCAGCAGCAGCCGCTTCGGCTTCGCTTCCCCGAAGTCGACCGTCGCCTCGGCGTTCGCCCCCGTGCCCTTCACCCCGACCACCGTGCCGAGCCCGAACTGGTCGTGGGTGACACGGTCGCCGACGGCCAGTGCCACCACCGGCTTCTCCGAGGTCCTGCGCGTCGCGAAGCCGGACCCTCCCGACGCCGAGGAGCGGGAACGGGAGGACGACAGCGAGGCGGCGACCCCCGAGACCGGTCCCGCGGGAGCGGCGCTCGGCCCCGTGCGCTTCCAGTCCACGTGCTGCGCCGGGATCTCCTCCAGGAAGCGGGAGGGCGGGTTGTACGACGGCTGCCCCCACGCGCTGCGCAGGGCGGACCGGGTCAGATACAGGCGCTCACGCGCACGCGTGATGCCGACGTAGGCCAGCCGCCGCTCCTCCTCCAGCTCCTTGGGCTGGCCGAGAGCGCGCATGTGCGGGAAGACACCGTCCTCCATGCCGGTGAGGAAGACGACCGGGAACTCCAGGCCCTTGGCGGTGTGCAGGGTCATCAGGGTGATGACGCCGGAGCCGTCCTCGTCCTCGTCGGGGATCTGGTCGGAGTCGGCGACCAGGGCGACCCGCTCCAGGAAGTCGGAGAGGGAGCCGGAGGCCTCGCCCTCGCCGGACTCCTGCTCGAACTCCAGGGCCACGGCGGCGAGTTCCTGGAGGTTCTCGATGCGGGTCTCGTCCTGGGGGTCGGTGGAGGCCTGCAACTCGGCGAGATAGCCGGTGCGTTCGAGGACGGCCTCAAGGACGGTCGCCGGGCCCGCGCCGGACTCGACGATGGTCCGGAGCTCCTCCATCAGCACGTTGAACCGCTTCACGGCGTTGCTGGAGCGTGCGGCCATGCCGTACGCCTCGTCGACGCGCTTGAGGGCCTGCGGGAAGCTGATCTTCTCGCGCTGGGACAGGGCGTCGATCATCGCTTCGGCACGGTCGCCGATGCCGCGCTTGGGGACGTTGAGGATCCGGCGCAGCGGCACGGAGTCCTCCGGGTTGGCGAGGACGCGCAGGTAGGCCAGGACGTCCCGGACCTCCTTGCGCTCGTAGAAGCGGACGCCGCCGACGACCTTGTAGGGCAGGCCGACGCGGATGAAGACCTCTTCGAAGACACGGGACTGGGCGTTCGTACGGTAGAAGACGGCCACGTCGCCGGCCTTCGCGTCGCCGGCGTCGGTGAGACGGTCTATCTCGTCGGCGACGAACTGCGCCTCGTCGTGTTCGGTGTCGGCGACATAGCCGGTGATGCGCGCGCCGGCGCCCGCGTTGGTCCACAGGTTCTTGGGGCGGCGGGACTCGTTGCGCTCGATGACCGCGTTGGCGGCGGTGAGGATCGTCTGGGTGGAGCGGTAGTTCTGCTCCAGGAGGATCGTCGTCGCGTCCGGGTAGTCCTCCTCGAACTGGAGGATGTTGCGGATGGTCGCGCCGCGGAAGGCGTAGATCGACTGGTCGGCGTCGCCCACGACGCAGAGCTCGGCGGGTGGCAGGTCGTACTCGCCCGGCGGTACGTCGACGGGGTGCTCGCCGGTACCGACCAGCTCGCGCACGAGCGCGTACTGCGCGTGGTTGGTGTCCTGGTACTCGTCGACGAGGACGTGCCGGAAGCGGCGGCGGTAGTGCTCGGCGACATCGGGGAACGCCCGGAGCAGGTTGACCGTGGTCATGATCAGGTCGTCGAAGTCGAGGGCGTTCGCCTCGCGCAGCCGCGACTGGTACATGGCGTAGGCCTGGGCGAGGGTCTTCTCGAAGCCGTCGGTGGCCTGGGCGGCGAAGTCCTCCTCGTCGATCA
This sequence comes from Streptomyces canus, assembly GCF_030816965.1. Lineage (NCBI taxonomy): Bacteria > Bacillati > Actinomycetota > Actinomycetes > Kitasatosporales > Streptomycetaceae > Streptomyces > Streptomyces canus. Next base: position 6,265,533 of record NZ_JAUSYQ010000002.1, on the reverse strand, counting down.
GCTCGTTCTTCAGGTTGCTGATCTTGGCGCTGAAGGACTTCGGCGGGAACCGCTTGGGGTCGAGGTCCAGATCGCGGCAGACCAGGGCCATGAGCCGCTTGGAGTCGGCGGCATCGTAGATCGAGAAGGAGGAGGTGAACCCGAGCTTCTTCGACTCCCTCCGCAGGATCCGCACGCATGCGCTGTGGAAGGTCATCACCCACATCGCGTTCGCGCGCGGGCCGACGAGCTGCTCGACGCGCTCCTTCATCTCGCCCGCGGCCTTGTTGGTGAAGGTGATCGCGAGGATCTGGCCCGGGTGGACGTTGCGCTCGCCGAGGAGATGGGCGATGCGGTGGGTGAGCACCCGGGTCTTGCCGGAGCCGGCGCCGGCCACGATGAGCAGCGGGGTGCCGGAGTGCACCACGGCCGCGCGCTGGTTCTCGTTCAGCCCGTCCAGGAGCGCGGCCGGGTCCACCACCGGGCGGTGGGCGCCGTCGCGGTAGTACGCGTCCCGGTCCGGGGGCACGTCGAACTTCCCACCGAACAGATCGTCCGGAACGGGTTCCGGTACGTGCTCGTCCTCGGGCGGTGGCGGTTCTTCCCCATGGGCCCTAGGGGCCTGGAGGTCCGCCAGGAAGCTGTCGTCAAAGAGGCTGCTCATCGCTCTCCGAGTCTAGGGTGCCCCACTGACACACCGCCGCCGCCCCGAGAACATCCACTCGGATCAGATCTCGATGATCTTCGAGACCTGGCCGCCCGGCGTCTTCCCGCCCTCCGGAACGGTCCCGTCACGGTCCGCTGTCGACCAGGCCATGGTCCGGGAAGACCGTGAAGGGCCGCACCGTGCCGTGCGGCGAGACGACGACCAGGCCGTCCCCGGCCGCGTACGGAGGGGACTCCGGCGAAAAAACGACCAAGCCATGCCAGATCACTCCGAACCGATCACGCGGAGCGGCGCACGAGGCCAAGGTCACGAAAATGTATCGGGCATATCGAACATCAACCTTCACACGGGCCACACCCGTTGGCTACCGTTCGGGCAGGCCGTACGACCCCCACCGGCGAACGTCGCCGGGCCGCACGGCCTCCGCCGAGTCCGCAGCGCCGCCGCGCGCCCGGAGCCGGGGACCCACCGAACTTGGGGTGAATCGGCCGACTCCCGCGCAGGGAGCGCCGTAGGGCAAACCTTCCGAAGCATCTCGCCCGAACCCGACAGCTAACTCGGCAGGCGGAGCACGGAAGGAGTCGCCTCCCTTGGCGTCGCACCGCAAGTCGCGTCCCGTGGGTACGCGCGTAGCAGGCATACGGACCCCGGCCCTCGCGACGGCCGCCCTCACCTCCGTGGCCCTGCTGTCCCAGTCGGCGAACGCCGCGCCGGCCGATGACAAGCCGAGTCTCGAAGAGGTGGAGAAGAAGGTCGACGACCTCTACCGCCAGGCCGAGTCGGCGACCGACAACTACAACGCGGCCAAGGAGAAGACGGCCAAGCAGCGCAAGCAGGTCGACACGCTGCTCGACGACGTCGCCCGGCGCACCGAGAAGCTCAACGAGGCGCGGCAGGAGCTCGGTTCCTTCGCCGCCGCCCAGTACCGCACCGGCGCCGCGGCCCCCGACACGGCGACCTTCCTGCTCGCCGACACCCCACAGGACTACTTCGACCAGACGCAGCTGATGGGGCGTCTGACGAACCGCCAGAAGGGCGCGGTCGACGACTACGTCTCCGAGCAGTCCGCGACGATGAAGAAGCGCCAGGAGGCCTCCCAGAGCCTTCAGACGCTCACCGAGACGCAGAGCGACCTGAAGACGGCCAAGGCGACCGTCCAGAAGAAGCTCGCCGACGCGCGCGAGATGCTGTCGGAGCTGACGGCCCAGGAGAAGGCGCGCCTCGCGGCGCTCGAGAAGCAGAAGCAGGAGGCGGCGGCCCGCAAGGCGGCCGAGCTCGCGCGGCAGCAGGCAGCCGCGGAGAAGGCCGCGCAGGAGGCCACCGCCCCGCAGGAGAGCACGTCGACGGCGGCCGACTCCTCGTACGCCACCAAGGCCGCCAAGGCCCTCGCCTTCGTCCGCGCCCAGATCGGCAAGCCGTACGTCTGGGGTGCCACCGGGCCCGACTCCTACGACTGCTCAGGCCTCACCCAGGCCGCCTGGAAGGCCGCCGGCGTCGACCTCCCCCGCGTCACCTACGACCAGGTCAACGCCGGCACCACGGTCTCCCTCGCCGACGCCCAGCCCGGTGACCTGGTCTTCTTCTACGACGACATCAGCCACGTCGGCCTCTACATCGGCAACGGCATGATGATCCACGCCCCCAAGCCGGGCGCGTACGTCCGCGAGGAGTCGATCTACTACGACGGCGAGTCGGCGATCCACAGCGTGGTGCGCCCGGCCTGAGGCACCGCCGGTCACCAGCGCGCGGGCGTATGTCCGTGATTTCCGCCCGCGCGCGTGCGCGCCCCGCCGGCTCGGCACGCGGAGCTTCCTAGCATCGGCACATGTCCGGTACCTCCCCGCACTTCCCCCTGCGCGTCCGGTGGACGCGGCGCCCGCCCGCGGCCGGGGCCGCCGTGATGGCGACCGGCATCGTGTCGGTCGGGCTGCAGCTGACCGGCCACGGGACGCTGTCCCGGATCGCTCTGGTGATCGGTTGCGCGGCCTGGCTGGGGCTGGCCGCCGATGTCGCCGTACGACTGCTGCGGGAGCGCGCGCGGTGGTTCGCGGACGCCGGGACACCGGGCGCCCTGACGGCCGTGGCGGCGACCACCGTCCTCGGCACCCGTTTCTCCGCGCTCGGCCGTCAGACCCTCGCCGAGGCGCTGCTGGCCCTGTCCGCGGTGCTGTGGCCGGTGCTGATCGTGCTCGTCGTCGGGCACGGGAAGCGGCGGATGCCCGGCGGGGTGTTCCTCGGCTGTGTGGCCACCCAGGGCCTCGCGGTCCTCGGCGCCACACTCGCCGCGGTCGAGTCGGCGGCATGGCTCGCGCACACGGCGCTCGTCCTGTTCTGGCTCGGACTGGTCCTCTACGGCCTCGCGCTCTTCCGCTTCGACCTGCGCCAGGTGCTGGAGGGACCGGGTGACCAGTGGATCGCGGGCGGCGCGCTCGCCATCTCGGCGCTCGCCGGCTCGCAGCTGATCGCCGCCGACAGCGCGCGCCTGTACCTGTGGAACGACGACGACCACGGCGTCCTGCGTGCGGTGACCGTCGCCCTGCTGGTGCTCGACCTGGCCTGGTACGGCGTACTGCTGGTGGCCGAGTTCGTACGCCCGCGCCCGCGCTACGACGTGCGCCGCTGGGCCACCGTGTTCCCCATGGGCATGACCGCGGTGGCGATGCTGTCGGTCTCCGCCACCGCGGGTGTCCCGTGGCTCGAGACTCCGGGTGAGGTGCTGCTGTGGATCTCGGTGGCGGCCTGGTCGGCCGTCGCCGCGGCGACGGTCGACACCGCCCGTGCCGCCGTCAGGTCCACAGCACCGCGATGAAGACGTTGGCCGTGGTCAGCGCGCCGACCAGGCCGAACAGGCTTTTGTCCACTGTCTCGTCGTCCCGCTTCACATAGACGAGGCCGAGGATCACGATCAGCAGGGCGAGCTTCACGCCGATCTTGATGTTGTTGACGTGCTGGTCGTCGGCCTGGTTGAGGCCGACCAGGATCACCCCGGTGACCAGCATCGTCGCGGCACCGTGCAGCATCGCGGGGACGAACCGGGCGGTGCCCCGGCCCATCGCCTTCATCTGCGTGAGGAAGCCGCCGAGCAGCGCGGCGATGCCGATGATGTGCAGGCCGACGAAGAGATGGATGAGTACGTCCATGAGGCCGGAGCCTATTCCGGGCCGCGAGGGGCACCCGCACCGGCCCCTTGAGAGGTCTTGCATATATGCGGCCCATAGCATTCGACACCCGCACCGGGTCCCGGAATCCCGACTTCGGTCAGGGCACCGCGCGAAGTCGACGGAGCCGGCCCGCGATCACAGTCACCTTCGGTCACCCGGTGGTCGGCTGGCGGCAGTTCCGCACAACGCGTTACCTCCCCGTCACGGTCAGGTTTAGCGTCCTCCACCAGGTGACCGGCTCCCCACCGCCGCCCGGGCCAGGGGCGGCAGTCGGCCACCACCGCCGAAGAAGTCCGGCGGTGGCCCGCTCCCCCTGTGCAGGCCGTCGCCGGACGCGCACACCGCCCCGGGCGGTCGTACGGCCGCTCCCCCTGGCGTTCGTATGTCCGTGAAGCCCGGGGCGGGCGGGCGGTCGTAGGAAAGGACGTGCAAGTCCACGTGGCAGCGCACCGCAAGTCCCGCAGGCGCTCCGCCGGCGGCCATACGGTCCGTACGGCAGCGACGATCGCCCTCGCGGGGGCCGCGACGGCGACGGGCTTCGACGGGACCGGACACGCCGAGCCGCAGCTCACACCGGCGCAGGTCAAGGCGAAGGTGGACCAGCTGTACCAGGAGGCCGAGGCCGCCACCGAGAAGTACAACGGCGCGAAGGAGAAGGCGGAGGCGGCCGAGACCCGGCTGGGCTCCCTGCGGGACGAGGCGGCACGCAGGACGGAGCAGCTCAACGAGGCACGGGATGCGCTGGGCACGATCGTCGCGGCGCAGTACCGCGGCGGCGGCCTCGACCCCGCGATGCAGCTCGCGTTCACCGACGACCCCGACCGGTACCTGGACAGCGCCGAGTTCGCCGAACGGGCCGGTGCCCGCCAGGCCGCCTCCGTGGCGAACGTACGCCGGCAGCTGCGGGAGATCGAGCAGTTGCGCGGGGCCGCGCACATCGAGCTGGCCTCACTGAAGTCGCGTCAGGCGGAGCTGAAGCGGCACAAGAAGACGATCACCGGCAAACTGGGCGCGGCCCGCCGGCTGATGTCCCAGCTGCCGGACGGGGAACGGGCAGGGTTGCAAGCAGGCGGGGACCGCGCCTCCCGGGATACGACGGGCGCGCGCGAGGAGCTGGCGGCCCGCGGCGCGGCCACCGAGGGAGCCCCCAACTCCCGTGCCTCGGCGGCCGTTTCCTACGCCCACTCCAAACTGGGCAGCCCCTATGTCTGGGGCGCCACGGGCCCGGACGCCTTCGACTGCTCGGGCCTCATCCAGGCCGCATACCGCTCCGCGGGCATCTCCCTGCCCCGCACGACCTACGCCCAGATCGGTGCCGGCCAACGTGTCTCCCGCTCCGAACTCCTCCCGGGCGACCTGGTTTTCTTCTATTCGGGCATCAGTCACGTCGGCCTGTACATCGGCAACGGGCAGATGATCCACGCCCCGAACCCGTCGGCGCCGGTGCGGGTGGCACCGATCGACGAAATGCCGTTCGCGGGCGCGACGCGCGTGGTGTGAGCGTGCCTGGTGTGAGCGCGTCGCCTGTGGGTCAGACCAGCCGCCGTGCCGTCGCCCACCGCGTCAGCTCGTGACGGTTGGACAACTGCAGCTTCCGCAGCACCGCCGAGACATGGGACTCGACCGTCTTCACCGAGATGAACAGCTGCTTGGCGATCTCCTTGTAGGCGTAACCGCGTGCGATGAGCCTCAGCACCTCCCGCTCGCGCTGGGTGAGGCGGTCCATGTCCTCGTCGACCGGCGGGGCGTCGGTGGAGGCGAAGGCGTCCAGGACGAACCCGGCCAGGCGGGGCGAGAAGACGGCGTCGCCCTCCTGGACGCGGAAGACGGAGTCGACGAGGTCCGTGCCGGTGATCGTCTTCGTCACATAGCCGCGCGCACCGCCCCGGATCACTCCGATCACGTCCTCGGCCGCGTCCGAGACGGACAGGGCGAGGAAGCGGACGGGCCGTTCGGCGTCGGCCATCAACGGGGCGCAGCGACGCAGTACTTCGACCCCGCCACCGCCCGGGAGGTGGACGTCCAGCAGGACGACCTCGGGGCGGGTCGCGGTGATGACGGTGACGGCCTGGTCGACGTCCGCGGCCTCGCCGACCACCTCGACGCCGGTCTCCTCGGTCCGGCCGATCTCGGCCTGGACGCCCGTACGGAACATGCGGTGGTCGTCGACGAGGACCACGCGCACGTGCCGCTCCCCCGCGCCGCCGGCCTGCGTCGGCTCTACGGGGTCCGTGTTCGCCTCCGTGGGGTCACTCATGACGTCTTCTCCGCCCTCTCCATCTCCAGCTCGACCTCCGTGCCGCCACCCGGCACCGCACGCAGCCGGGCCGTGCCGCCATGGCGCTCCATGCGGCCGATGATCGATTCTCTGACACCCATCCGGTCGGCGGGTATCGAGTCGAAGTCGAAGCCGGGGCCCCGGTCCCGGACGGACACGAAGACCGTCCGGCCCTCGACTTCGGCGTAGACCTGTACGGCGCCGCCCTCGCCACCGTACTTGGCGGCGTTGACCATCGCCTCGCGCGCGGCCTGCATCTGCGCGCCGGTTCTCTCGTCGAGCGGGCAGTCGCCGACCACCACGACCTCGATGGGGACGCCGTGCTTGTCCTCGACCTCGGCGGCATTGCGCCGCACGGCGTCGGCGAGGTCGGTGGGTTCGTCGGCCTCGTCCTTGCCGGTGCCCTCGGGTTTGTACAGCCAGGTGCGCAGGTCGCGCTCCTGTGCGCGGGCGAGGCGGCGGACCTCGTTCGCGTTCTCCGCGTTGCGCTGGATCAGGGTCAGGGTGTGCAGCACCGAGTCGTGCACGTGGGCCGCGACCTCCGCGCGCTCCTGGGCCCGGATGCGCATCAGTCGCTCCTCGGAGAGGTCCTGGGTCATGCGGACGAGATACGGCCCCGCGAGGAGCGTTATCCCGACAAGGACCGCGAGGGCCGCCTGCAGGACGGAGCCGAGGTGGGCGGCGGAGCCCTGCAGGACGAAGACCCCGGAGACACCGGCGGTGACGAGGAGGACACCGCCCGCGGCACGCAGCAGTGTCAGAGTGCGCCGACGGCGGCCCACCTCCACCCAGCGGGCCCGGCGGGCGTTGTCCGCCTGGCGCCAGACGAGGGCCACCCCCGCGCCGACGAGGACGACCGGCCAGAGGTAGGCCTTGGCACCGTTGCCCACGTTGACGTTGCCGACGAAGACCATGGCCACGACGACCATGAGGAGCAGGGCCACGATCTGGCCCTTGTCGGGGCGGCGGGCGACGAGTCTGCGGCGGCCGTCCGGCGAGGTCTCGGTGGACACCAGGGACGGGGACCGCTGGCCGCCGACCCCGCCCACGCCGAGCGGCACGAAGAACCAGAACGCTGCATACAGCAACGCACCGAGTCCGTCCGCCATGAACAGGCCCACGAAGACGAGCCGCACCCAGATCACGGGCAGCCCGAGATGCCCGGCGAGCCCCCGCGCCACACCACCCAGCCAGCGTCCGTCACTGCTGCGGTAGAGCTTGCGCGGCGGCCGCGGTTCGACGAGTGGCGCTGTGGCGGCTTCCGGCATGCCATCGATGGTCACACGGCCGGGGTGCGGGGGCATCAGGGTTGGCCCCCGAGACTCCCCTGATCTTCGATCGGCGTGCCGCCCGAACGCTTCCCTCCCCCCTTCTCAGGGCCGATATCAGGGTCCGGCCAGGGTCGTTCCGACTCCCGCCACGCCCTCGCGACCGTCACCATGGACACATGGCAGATCACCAGCACGCCGCGGGCGCCGGATCCGGCGGAGGTCCGGACCCGGGCACCGGCCCCGGCGCGGGCACGCGGAAAGAAAAAGAAGGAGGCACACCGGCGGGCACTCACACCGAGACCCTCGGGGGCCGGACAACGACAGACGCCCCCGCACCGCCCACCACCCCCCAGGACACGGCCACCGCCGAGGACGCGCCCTCCGCCCCCCTCCGCTTCCGGCGGGACCGACGGCACAAGTTGCTCGCCGGGGTGTGCGCCGGGCTCGGGCGGCAGTGCGACATGGATCCGGTGATCTTCCGGATCACGCTCACCGTGCTGTCGGCGACCGGCGGCATCGGCCTCATCTTCTACGGATTCGCCTGGCTCCTCGTCCCCTACGACGCCGAGGACGAGAACGAGGTGCGCAAGCTGCTCACCGGCCGGGTGGACGGCCAGGCCCTGACCGGCGTGCTGTTCGCCCTGGTCGGCTGCGGGGTGTTCCTCACCATGCTGAGCAACACCAGCGTTCTGACCTTCGCCGTGGTCCTCTCCCTGCTCCTCGCGGGCGCCGGGTACTGGTCGCGCAACCGCGGCACCCCCGACCCCGATCCGCTCTCCGCGCAGGCCGTCGCCGACGCCCCGCCGGAAGCCCAGGCCCCGCCGGTGTCCGCCGGCTACCCGTCCTGGTGGCGCGACCCCATCGTCAAGGACGGCACACACGTCGGCGGCACGGGCTATCTGTGGGGGCCGAGGGACTCCCGCGACCGCGACATCGCGGCGGCCGTCAACATCGGCCTGGGCGTCCCCTGGAGCCGACGCGAGGACATCCGCGCGGCCCACACCCGCGGGCCCGAGCCGCGCGGCCCCCGCTGGATCGGCGGCTGGGTCTTCGTGCTCGCTCTGCTGGCGGGCGGCCTCGGCACCGGAGCGACCTGGGAGCACCACGCCCTGGGCACCAGCCTGCAGACCGGTCTGTCCTGCGCGCTGATCGTCCTGGGCCTGGGCATAGCGATCAGCTCGTTCCTGGGCCGCACAGGAGCGGGCTCGATCTTCCTGGCGATCGTCACGGCGGGCCTGCTCGCCACCGCCGCCGCTCTCCCGAAGGACATCACCACCCACTGGGTCCGCACGAACTGGACACCGGCAGCCGTGCGGGACATCCGTCCGGAGTACGAACTCGGCACCGGCGTGGGCACACTGGACCTGTCCCGCCTTGATTTCACGAAGGGCCGGACGGTGACGGCCCAGGCCGACGTCGGAGTGGGCCGGCTGGTGGTGATCGTGCCGGCAGACGTGACCGTGCACGCGGTCATCGACGTGGGCGTGGGCGACATCCAGTTGCCGGGCGACGACCAGGAGGATGTGGACGTGGCACCGGGCAAGCGCAAGGAGGTCACCCTGACACCGGTCTCGGGCGCCAAGAACAGCGCCACCCTCGAGCTTGATCTGCGGGTCGGCATCGGCCAGGCGGAGGTGAGCCGTGCTGCGTCATGAGTTCCGGCCGGGAAAGCTGGTCGCCGGGTTCTTCCTGACCCTCGCGGGCATCACCTACGCCGGTGACGCGGGCGACGCCTGGGACACCCCGTGGTTCGCGGTGATCCCCATGGTCGTGGGCGGTCTGTGCCTGGCAGGCGTGGTGGGCCTGCTGACCCGGGCCGTCCGCAACCGACGCGACAGCCGCCGTACGAGCACGCCACCGGAGGTCGACCAGTCGCCCCAGCCGCCCGTGCCGCACTGATCACGAGGGGACGGCTGATCAAGACGCGTTCCCGGTACGGAGACAACCCGCACCGGGCCACCGCCGCTCCCCCGCCGGTAGCTCCGCCGACCGGAGCTACCGGTAACCTCCCGCCCGCTGCCGTCGTCGGGCCCGCAAGGCGGCGTCCACGGAGAACACGGAGGCGCCCGCGAGGACAAGGGGCAGCCAGGCCATCAGGTAGGCGAGGTCGTTGCCGTAGTAGTAGGGGTCGGAGGCCCAGCTCACGGTCAGCCACAGGCTGAGCGAGATCAGCGCACCGCCCAGGGCGGCCAGGCGGGCGAGGATGCCGAGCAGGGTGCCGATACCGACGGCGAGCTCGCCGAAGGCGATGGCATAGCCGAAGCCGACGGGGTTCCTCAGGGACAGATCGACCAGTGCGGGGATGGCCGAGGAGTCCCGGACGCTGCGCATCATGTCGCCGACGGAGCCCGAGCCGGAGCTCTTCATGAAGGCACTGTCGGTCAGCTTGTCCAGGCCCGCGTAGATGAAGGTGACACCGAGGAAAATGCGCAGCGGCACCAGGGCGTACTGGCTGATGCTGTCCCGCCAGGACCGTTCTTCGCCGTAATAGGGGGCGTGCGTGTCCGTACGAAAACTGTGAGTCATCGCTCCGAGCCGCCTCTCACCAGCATGCCGAGACCCCTCACCAGACGATACGCACGAGGGAGCCGCAATGCTCAATGCGATGTCGAGTCTGTGCGCGCCCACGCGGCGGAGCCGCATGTCGACACAGCCCCGCGCCCCTGACACGAACCCCCGCCGCTCAGTCCGTCACATCGATCGCGTACCGATTCGTCTCCGCCCCCGCGGCCGTCACCACCTGCACCTCCACCCGCCCCGGCTCCACATCCGCCGGCACCGGCACGGTCAGCACCTCGTCCGTGGGGTTGCTGAAGCCCCCGGTCACCGGCACCAACGGCACGTGCACGTTCACCGGCCCGATCCGTACCACCATCCGGGACAGGCGATCCGCCCGCTGCGCCCCCGGCGGCACGAACCCGGCGCCCCGGATCTCGATGTCGTCGCCGGTACGGATCGGCCCGTCCAGATCCCCGGCCTCCCGCGACCGCACCACGGACAGGATCACCGGCCGCCCGCCCTCGGCGTACTTCCCCGCCACGTAGGTGGCCGCGGACACCAGCACCACCACCGCCAGCCCCCACGGCAGATCCGGCAACTGATCCGGCCGCCGGGCCAGCCGTACACCCGCGAACACCAGAGCGACCGCGCCGATCACGACGTATTGAATGTCGGCGAAGGTCCCCCGCCCGGAGTCGTCCGTCAGCAGGTCGGCGGCGCGGGGCCGATCCGCCCGTACCTTCTGCAACCGTTGCCCGAGCACCCGCAGCCCGACCACCCGCCGCACCAGCACGGCGATCCCGCAGACCACGGCCAGCACGGTCACCACACCCGCGCCGCGGGCCAGCTCGAGCCCGGAGAGCAGCGCATCCCGCTCACGACCGTCGGAGGCCGCGGCCAGCCGCCCCACCAGCACCAGCACCGCATAGGCGACGAACAGCACCCACGCCACCGCGACGGCCCGCGAGGTGGACAGCCGGTTGTCCTCACCGATGACCGGCGCGAGCGCCCCGCCCCGTGCCCGGTGGAACCAGGACGCCGCGGTCAGCGACCCCGCCACCACGAGCGCCGCGACCAACCCGGCCGTACGCGCCGCGGTCCACCCCGCCCCGATGGCCGTCAGTGACTGGACGAGGAGCAGCACCACGACGGAGGCCCACACCCCATACGCGGTACGCCGCCACAGCCGCGCGAGCCAGGCGGCCCCCTCCGCACGCCCCCGCTCGGCCACGGCCTCCGCGGACTGGGTCAGTTCCTCCGAGACCCACTGCCGGGAGGCCGACGCGGAGTGCGCCACGGCCGCGGGCAGCCCCTGCCCGGCCGCGAACCCGTCCCGCATCAGGAGGAACTCGGCCACCGCGCGCCGATGCCCGGCCCGTGCCCCGTGCGGACAGTCCCCACAGGTGCAGCCGCCCTCGTGCGCATCCCAGGGCTCGCCCCCGTCCGCGCCCTGTCTCGCTTCCTGCACCGCCACGCCCGACGCCTGCCTTCCCACGACCCTCGTGACCCTCTGACCCCACATGACCTCGCGGCCGGACCGACCGCACGATCCACAAACCCTCACGAAGAACCCCGGACAACTCCCCGGCGACAGCGAATTGTGCCCTACGGCACACCCTCCCCGTCCGGCAGGTCTGGTCAGCGCGGGTGAAGCGGGGCCCGCCGTGTTGACCCGGCTGCGAGAATTTCCGTATGGCCGAGATCATCCAGCGTGACGGGACCTGGGCCTTCGACGGCACAACGGTCAGAATCACGCCGGGACTCCACCGCTCCGTGCCGCTGTTCCGGCAGACGTACGGCGAGGTCGCCGTGCCCCTGGAGGCCATTGCGGGTGTGGCGTTCGAGCCGGAACGCAAGCGCGGCCGGTTGCGGATGCGGCTGCGCGAGGGCGCGGATCCGCTTCTGCACGCGACCGGCGGCCGCCTGCCGGACCCGGCGGATCCCTATCGGCTGATCGTGGACGTCGACCGCGCAGGGGTCGCCGAGTACGTGGCCGAGGAGATCCGCCGTGCCCTCCTCCTCGACCAGATCCCCAAGGAGCCGACGAAGACGTACCTGCTGCCCGGCCCACCGGTCCCGGTCTCGGTGCGGTCCTCCGACGGCACGGTCTCCTTCGACGGCACCCGGGTCCGCATCGACTGGGCCGACACCTCCGACCGCGTCAAGCGCGCGACCGGCCCGCGGATCATCGACGTGGGGGACCTCGTCCAGGTCGAGTGGCTGCCCAACTCCGGTTACGAGGACGGTTTCATGCGGTTCGTGACCCGCGAGACGTCCTTCTCGAAACTGCCGCCGGAGAAGGACCCGTACGCCCTCGACCTGTGGGGCAGCACCCGCCGCGATCTGCTCACCGCCCTCGTCGCGACGGCGGTCACGGCCCGGCTGCCGCACCCGTCCACCCGCGGCGACCTCGCGTACGACGACGAACGCGCCCCTCGTCCCCGGCTCGCCGCGGCCGCCGTTCCCCCGCCGGCCGACCATCACGACGTACTCCTGCGCAGGCTGCGGGAGTTGGGTGAGCTGCACCGGGACGGGGTGCTCACGGACGAGGAGTTCGCGATGACGAAGGCCGCGGTGCTGCGAGGTTTCTAGCTCCTGCGAGGTTTCTAGCTCCTGCGGGGTTTCCGGCTCATGCGAGGCTTCTAGCTCAGCAGGTCCGGCTCGCTGCGACTGATGTCCTGCCACATCGGCTGGTAGTTGATCCACGCCACCAGATCTCCGCCCAGTTGCTCCCGGGTCGCCACCGCCGCCCGGTGGTCGATGAGCACCGGCCGTCCCGCCGCCCGGGCGAGCAGCTGCACCTGGCTGGACCGTTCCATCGACAGGAACCACCAGGCCGCCGCGTCCACCGAGTCCCCGACGGTCAGCAGCCCGTGGTTGCGCAGCACCAGCGCCTTCCGGGATCCGAGCGCCGTAGCGATCCGGCGACCCTCGTCGGCGTCGACGGCGACCCCGGTGTAGGACTCGTACAGCGCGTGGTCCTCGTAGAAGGCGCAGCTCTCCTGGGTGAGGGGATCCAGGAGCTCACCGAGCGTGGACAGCGCCCGACCGTGCACGGAATGGCAGTGGGCGACGGCGACGACATCGGGGCGGGCGGCGTGCACCTGGGAGTGCACGGTGAAGGCCGCCTGGTTGACGTGGTAGCGGCCGTCGAGCACCTGCCCCTCGGAGTTGGCGAGCACGATGTCGCTCACGGTGACGTGCTTGAACGGCATGCCGAAGGGGTTGACCCAGAAGCAGTCGGTGAACTCCGGGTCGCGTGCGGTGATGTGCCCGGAGACCCCGTCCTCGAAGCCGAGCCGGCCGAAGATCCGCAGCGCGCCGGCGAGCCGCTCTTTGCGGTGCCGGCGTTCCTCCTCGACGGAGTCGTGCATCGGCGGCATCGCGAACTGCAGCTTCTCGGTGGGCAGCGGCATCGGCGGAGTGGGCCCGAGGGGCGTCTCGTGCATGTGCTCCTCCAGCACTGGGTTGCTTTACGGGGCGGAAGTTACCGTCGGTCAGCGCAAGAGAACAGGGGTGGTTTGTAAAGATGGCGCACACAGCGGATACCTGACAGCAGATGTCGGGTATCGGCGGAACACTGACCGGTATGAACTGGGCTGCTTTCACCTCCGCGGAACCCGACCTGGCCAAGACCGTCGAGACCCGCTTCGGCGCCTTCACCCACCACGTCCTTGCCACCCTCCGCAAGGACGGCTCCCCGCGCACCACCGGCCTGGAGGTCCGCTTCCTGCACGGCGAACTCTGGCTCGGCATGATGCCGGACTCGCTCAAGGCCCTCGACCTGCGACGGGACCCGCGGTTCGCGCTCCAGGCGAATCCCGGGGAGGGCCAGTCCATGGGCGGCGGCGACGTTCGGATCGCCGGGCGGGCGATCGAGGTCGAGGAGGCCGACGCCAAGGGGGCGTACGTGACCGAGGTGGAACCGCCGGAGCCGTTCCACCTCTTCCGCACCGAGCTGACGGAGGTCGTCAGGACCTACGTCGAGGACGAGAAGTACCTCGTCGTCCAGATCTGGAAGCCCGGAGCGCCGCTGCGCACGCTCAAGCGGACCTGACCTTCACGCAAGGGAGTCCTACTCCCACTCGATCGTCCCCGGCGGCTTCGACGTCACGTCGAGCACCACGCGGTTGACGTCGGCCACCTCGTTGGTGATCCGCGTCGAGATCTTCGCGAGGACGTCGTACGGCAGCCTCGACCAGTCGGCGGTCATGGCGTCCTCGCTCGACACCGGGCGAAGGACGATCGGGTGGCCGTAGGTCCGGCCGTCGCCCTGGACGCCGACCGAGCGGACGTCGGCGAGCAGGACCACCGGGCACTGCCAGATGTCGCGGTCGAGGCCGGCCGCGGTCAGCTCCTCGCGGGCGATGGCGTCGGCGTCGCGCAGCAGGTCCAGGCGCTCCTTGGTGACCTCGCCGACGATCCGGATGCCGAGGCCGGGACCCGGGAACGGCTGGCGCTGGACGATCTCGTCCGGGAGCCCGAGCTCCTGGCCGACCATCCGTACCTCATCCTTGAACAGCTTGCGCAGCGGCTCGATGAGCTGGAACTCGAGGTCCTCGGGGAGGCCGCCCACGTTGTGGTGGGACTTGATGTTGGCGGTGCCGGTGCCGCCACCGGACTCGACCACGTCCGGGTAGAGCGTGCCCTGGACGAGGAACTCCACCGCCGGACCCTCGTCCGCGATGATCTCGGCCTGGGCCTGCTCGAAGACCCGGATGAACTCCCGGCCGATGATCTTCCGCTTCTCCTCGGGGTCGGAGACCCCCTTGAGCGCGGTCAGGAAGCGCTCCTCCGCGTCGACGACGACCAGCTTCACGCCTGTCGCGGCCACGAAGTCCTTCTCGACCTGCTCGGTCTCGCCCTTGCGCATCAGACCGTGGTCGACGTACACACAGGTCAGCTGGTCGCCGATGGCGCGCGCGACGAGCGCTGCGGCCACCGCGGAGTCCACGCCGCCGGACAGACCGCAGATCGCGCGCTTGTCGCCGACCTGCTCGCGGATCGCGGCGACCTGCTCCTCGATCACATTGCCGGTGGTCCAGTCCGGCTTCAGACCGGCGCCCCGGTACAGGAAGTGCTCGAGGACCTGCTGGCCGTGCGTGGAGTGCATGACCTCGGGGTGGTACTGGACGCCGTAGAGCTTCTTCTCGTCGTTCTCGAAGGCGGCGACCGGGACGACGTCCGTGGACGCGGTCACGGTGAAGCCCTCGGGGGCGGCGGAGCAGGCGTCGCCGTGGGACATCCACACCGACTGCTCGTCCGGGGTGCCCTCGAAGAGGGTGGAGCCGGACTTCGAGACATGCAGCGGCGTACGGCCGTACTCACGCGCGCCGGTGTTGTCGACGGTGCCGCCGAGGGTGGTGGCCATCAGCTGGAAGCCGTAGCACATGCCGAAGACCGGCACGCCGGACTCGAACAGCTCGCGGTCCAGGCGCGGGGCGCCCTCCGCGTACACCGACGAGGGGCCGCCGGAGAGGATGATCGCCGCCGGGTTCTTGGCGAGCATCTCCGCGACCGGCATGGTGCTCGGCACGATCTCGCTGTAGACCCGGGCCTCGCGGACACGACGGGCGATGAGCTGGGCGTACTGCGCACCGAAGTCGACGACCAGGACGGTGTCGGGGGCGGCGGCGGGGTTCGCTGATGACACGGGTTGCCTTCCGGCGGTGAGCGAGGTGTGTGTGGTACCGAGTCTACCGGGAGACACGGGGGCGGCTCGGGGCCGAGCTCCGTCTCAGGATGCGAACCGGGTTGGACGCTCCGACAGGGCCCGGCATACTGCTGCCATGCTCACGCAGACGACCTTCCTGTTTACCTATGGCACCCGGCCCGCCGGCTGCCATGGTCGTGCTGCTTGAGCAACTGACAAGCGACTTCCCAGGCGCCCCGGGCCGACAAGGTCCGGGGCGCCTGGTGTTTTCCGGACCTTGCCGCTCCGGGGCACCCACCCCACCCAGGAGCCCCACGTGACCACCACACCGGAAGCGACCATCGCGGACGCCCGTGAGCGCATCGACGCGCTCGACGACCGGATCATCGGTCTGATCCAGGAACGGATGGCCGTCTCGTCCGTCGTCCAGCAGACCCGTATCGCCTCCGGCGGCCGACGGGTCCACCTCGCCCGCGAGATGGAGATCCTCGGCCGCTACCGTGAGGCGCTCGGCAGGCCGGGCACCTCCCTCGCCATGACGCTGCTCGAACTGTGCAGGGGTCGCATCTGAGTTCGGGCCCGGCCTCACCCGTCCGGCGCGTGACCGTGCCCCGAGTCGCTTCGTTGGTGAGGGTGTCCGTGCCAGCCAGGGGCGGGCCCGCCAGAACCACGCGTGGCTCGCTGGAGCGATGAGACGTACAGATCTTGCCGTGCGTCGTGGGACCTCGCTCCAGGAAGTGATCGGACGGCAGGGGACAGCAGCCCGGTCACCAGGAGAACGGTCGGCTCCGGGGACGCCCGGGGCCGACCGGCGGGACAAGTACCGGCACAAGGCTGGGTCAAACGGTTGCGGAGGCCGCGTCCATCCAGCACGATGCCTAGAAAGCCCCCAAACCCCTCCGCAGACAACTGCATTCGCACTGCTTCGACGTACTGCCAGAGGTCCAGACCATCCGTGCGCCCCTTGTGCGCCGGGGCGCCGACCAGGGGCACGGCAGGCGCAAGGACGCAGTGCACACGAGCACGGAGAGCAAGCGGCGCAACCCCCCGGCGCCGCTCCCAGGCACCGGCGCAGCCCTGACGTCGGTGCTGACGAAAGAAGGGCCCCACGGCTCCGTCCCGTGGGGCCCTTCGCCTGGGTGGACTCAGACTCGGGACATCGTTCCGCAGCCTTCGTCACCGTTCGGGTCGAGGGTCCGGCTGCGGTCGTACGGGTCCGCCGTCGGTCCGGTGGGGTCCGGCCCGGTCGGCTCGGACGACGCGAAGTCCGGGTGCAGATAGCCGTCGTAGACATCACAGGCGGAGTTGTTGATCTCCTGGTCCCAGTTCACGACCGTGAGCTTGCCCGGGGTCACCTGGTACTTGGCCGGGTCGGAGATCTCGACATCGAGGACCCGGCGGATGATCGTGCGGGTGACCTCCGTGGAACCGTTGGTCTGGACGACCGGATAGACGAAGGTGTAGTCGGCGTGCACGGCGACCGAAGCGTGGTCACCGGCCTTGAAGGTCATCCGGCCGCGCGTCTTCACGACGTCGCCGACCAGCCGGACCTGCTTGGGGTCGAAGCGGCTGAACATCCACAGCGGGTCGTGTTTCTTGTCCGGCTTGCCCAGGGCGGTCTCCAGGAGTCCACGGACGTCCTTCTGCACCGGATCCAGGACGTCGAGCGCCGCCTTCGGGCGTTCGCCGCGCAGGGTGCCCCGGTCGAGGTTGGACTCGACCAGGAGCTTCCTCGTCAGCTCCAGGGCCTGCTCGGCCTTCGCCTTGGACAGGCCACCGACGGCCTTCGCCTCCGGTACGGCGATCCCGGCGGCGCCGTCGGCCCAGCGCTTGGCGGGGGAGCCGGCGAACGGGTCGTCCAGGGTGGGGATCTCGGAGGCCTCGGCGGAGGGCGCGGCGGTCGGCGCCGCCGTCTCCTCGGGCAGCGGGGAGGACGCGGCCTCGGAGGAGGTTCCCCCGCCGAAGGGGTCGCCCGGCACCAGCGAGGGCTTCACCGCCACGACGGCCACCACGACCGCGACGGCGACACCGAGGACGCCCCACAGGCCGCGTCGGCTCTTCTTCTGCTGCCAGGCCGGTCCGGTACGCCAGCCCTCCGGCAGTTCGCCGCGCGCTTCCTGTCGCCGCAGTCGCTCCGTCACCTCACGGGCCCGCGCGGACGGTTCCTTGGGGGCGGAGTCTCGGATGTCCCGCTCTGAGTCACGGGCGAACCGTTCCCAGACGTCGTCGGGGATCTTGGGGTCTTCTGACACGTGAGTCAGTTCTAGGGCCTGGGAAAGCCCGTTCACAAGGAGAACTCCCCTGTGACTCAGCCCACATAAGTTTTCTGTGAATGCCCGCACAACCATTCACAGGTCTCACGGATCAAACCTCACGAACCACGGGCCCCACCCGCGCCCCACACGCGGAGGCCTCTCCCTGACGCGTGCCGCGCAAGTGTGGCACACCTGACTTCCGAGGTCTTCATGAAGCTTCGCCGTGCACTGGCCGCCGCGGCCGCGACCGCCGCGATAGCGCCGCTGGCCCTGTTCGCCGCGCCGAGCGCCTTCGCTGACGAGTCCCCCACGCCGACCGCGCCCGAGACCACGCCCGCCGGCGACACCACTCCGACGGCCCCCGAGAGCACCCCGGCCGCCCCGGCGGACCCGGCGAGCACGCCCGCGAGCAGCAGCCCCTCCACGGGCGCGTCCAGCTCGGCCACCGCCACCGCCACCGCCACCGCCACCGGCAGCCCTTCCACGAGCCCGTCCAGTTCGGCCACCGCCAGCAGCAGTCCCTCGCCGAGCGAGAGCGACGAGCCCGTCGACGAGTGCCCGGTCGACGAGGACGGCGTCCCGGTCTTCAACGACAGCGACGCGCTGCACAGCTCGCTGACCGGTCTGCCCGAGAGCATCGTGGCGGGCAGCGGCTGGACGAACTTCAAGTTCAACGTGAAGAACTCCGGTGACGACACGATCAAGGACATCCAGCCCATCGTCGGGATCGGGGCGGTCGACTGGGACTTCGAGAAGGACTACAGCGACCTGGTCACCCTTCAGGTGAAGCAGGGCGGCTCCTGGGTCGACGTGGCCACGCAGTTCGGCGAGGGCGGCACGTTCAACGCCTTCTCCCTCGACGGCGGCGACTCCCTCAGCTACCAGCTGCGGGTGAAGGTCGACCGCAAGGTCCCGAGCGCGATCGGCATCGCCATCGGTCTCGCCGAGTACTCGGACGACAAGGGCTGCTGGGTCTCCGACGACGAGAACGCCGGCATCTACTACTTCGAGGTCCTGCCGGCCGGCTCCGACCCCGGCAAGCCGAACGACGCCACGCCGCAGACCGGCGGCAAGAGCCCCATCTCCGACGTCAACGGCGTCGACGTGGACGGCCAGCTCGCCGAGACCGGTTCCAGCTCGGCCCTGCCGGTCCTCGGCCTCGTCGGCGGCTTCGCCGTCGTCGCCGGTACCGGTGTGGTCTTCGCGGTCAAGCGGCGCAAGGGTGCGACCGGCGCCCACGCCTGAGTCGTAGGGCCGTGAAAGCCGTACACACAGCTTGACGCAAGAAAAAGAGAAGGACCTGTGCTCGGAGGGGGGTGCAGGTCCTTCTCTTCGGCGTTTTTCGGCTCTACGACTTCTTCGGCACCGCCGGCGTCTCCAGGAACGGGAGCTTCAGCGCGCCGAAGGCCTCCGCCGGGACCGCCGGTGACTTGGGCTCGACGGGGTTCAGACGCCGGTACGCCTCGCCCTGCGCCGGACGCGGGTCCTGCTCGCCCTTGTTGGGCCAGTACGACATCGCGCGCTCGGCCTGGGCGGTGATCGTCAGCGAGGGGTTCACGCCGAGGTTGGCGGAGACCGCGGAGCCGTCCACGACCGAGATCCCCGGGTGGCCGTAGAGCCGGTGGTACGGGTCGATGACGCCGGTCTCGCGGGAGGAGCCGATCGGGCAGCCGCCGAGGAAGTGGGCGGTGAGCGGGGCGCCCATCAGCTCGCCGACGTTGGAGCCGGCGAAGCCGTTGATGTCGGCGGCGATCGCGGAAGCGGCCTCGGAAGCGGCCCTGATCTGCTTGGGGTTGGGAGCGCCGTGGCCCTGGCGGGCGGTGAGCAGGCCCTTGCCGACGCCGTCCGGTTTGAGGTACGTCGTCAGGGAGTTGTCCAGTGACTGCATGACCAGGCCGATGATGGTCTTCTCCGACCAGCGGCGGTTGGAGAGGGAGCGCAGGACGAGGAGCGGGTGCTTCGCGGCGTTCGCCAGCCAGGCCATCACCCTCGACGAGCCCTCGGCGTACGGCACCTGGAGGATCGACAGGCCGCCCATCGAGTTGGAGCCCTTGCCGTAGCGGACCGGCTCGATGTGGGTGTTCTCGTCCGGGTGGATGGACGAGGTGATGGCGACGCCCTGGGTGAAGTCGACCTTCCGCACGCCGGTCGCCCTGCGGTAGCGACGGTTGTCGGTCTGGGCGCCGACCAGGGCCTCGGAGTTGGTGCGGGTGAGCTCGCCCAACCGGTCCGAGATGTACGGCAGTTGACGGCCGGCCTTCATGCGGTGCAGGAGGGTCTGGGTGCCGTAGGTGCCGGCGGCGATGACGACCTGGCGGGCCTTGAAGGTGCGGCCCCTGGCCTTGCGGCGCTCGTCGGTGGGGAGGGTCGCGACCGCGTAGCCGCCCTGGGAGTCATCGGTGACCGACACGACGGAGGTCAGGGGGTGCACGACCGCCCCCGCCTTCTCGGCGAGGTAGAGGTAGTTCTCGTTCAGGGTGTTCTTGGCGCCGTGCCGGCAGCCGGTCATGCACTCACCGCACTCGGTGCAGGCCGTGCGGGCGGGGCCCGCGCCGCCGAAGTAGGGGTCTTCGACCTGCTCGCCGGGGGCCGCCTTGGTCCTGCCCTCGGCGTCCTCGCCGTCGCCGAAGAAGACGCCGACCGGGGCCATGTGGAAGGTGTCACCGACGCCCATCCGCTCGGCGGCCGCCTTGAGGTGGACGTCGGAGGGGGTCATCGTCGGGTTGAGCCGTACGCCGAGCATGCGGCGGGCCTGGTCGTAGTACGGCTTCAGCTCCTCCTGCCAGTCCGTGATGTCACGCCACTGGGGGTCCTCGAAGAACGGCTTCGGGGGGACGTAGAGGGTGTTGGCGTAGTTGAGGGAGCCGCCACCGACGCCCGCCCCCGCGAGGACCATGACGTTGCCCAGGAGGTGGATGCGCTGGATGCCGAACATGCCGAGTTTCGGTGCCCAGAGGTAGTTCTTCAGGTCCCAGGAGTTCCTGGGGAGGGTCTCGCGGGTGAAACGGCGGCCGGCTTCCAGGACACCTACGCGGTAACCCTTCTCGGTGAGGCGAAGGGCGGTGACGGAGCCGCCGAAGCCCGATCCGACGACGATGACGTCGTAGTCGTAGGTGTCCTGTGGCACGTGCTCTCCTCGTTGAGAACGGACGTTTCTACTTGAAGCGGAGGGCCTTCATCAGCCTCAGGCTCCGGCTCATGAACTGCGCGTACTTCTCGTCGTCCATCCCCAGCGAGGGCGCCATCGGCAGCAGCCGCTGCTGGGCGACCGTCTGGGCCTCGGTGTACTTGAGGATGCCCTCGGAGCCATGACGGCGGCCGAGGCCGGAGTCCTTCATGCCGCCCATCGGGGACTGGACGCTGCCGTAGGCGGAGGCGTATCCCTCGTTGACGTTGACGGTGCCGGCCCGCACCCGGGAGGCGATCTCGCGGCCGCGCTTGCCGTCCTTCGTCCACACCGAGGAATTCAGGCCGTACGGCGTGGAGTTGGCGAGCTCGACCGCCTCGTCCTCGGTCGTGAAACGGTAGAGGGAGACGACCGGGCCGAAGGTCTCCTCGGCGCACACGGCCATCGGCTCGGTGACGCCGTCGAGGATGGTCGGCTCGAAGAAGTAGGGGCCGATGTCCGGGCGGGCGACACCACCGGCGACGACCTTCGCCCCCTTGGACACGGCCTCCTCGACATGCCGGGTGACCGTCTCCAGCTGCCGCTCCCCCACCAGCGACCCCATGTCGGCGCCGTAGGCGAGGGACTTGCCGAGCCGCATCGCCTTGGTGCGGGCGGCGAAGCGCTCGAGGAAGACGTCCGCGATCGACTCGTGGACGTACAACCGCTCGATGGAGATGCAGAGTTGGCCGGCCGAGGAGAAGCAGGCGCGGACGGCACCGGCGGCGGCCTTCTCGATGTCGGCGTCCTCCAGGACCAGCATGGCGTTCTTGCCGCCGAGTTCGAGGGAGACGCCGACCAGGCGGGCGGCGGCGCCCTGGGCCACCTCGCGTCCGGTGCGGGTGGAGCCGGTGAAGGAGACGTAGTCGGCGTGCCGGACGACCTCGGGGCCGACGACGGGACCGTCACCGAGGACGACCTGGAAGACCTCGGCGGGCAGGCCGGCCTCGACGAGCAGGTCGCGGGCCCACAGGGCGGTCAGGCAGGTCTCGGTGTCCGGCTTCATGACGACGGCGTTGCCCGCGACGAAGGCGGGGAGCGCGTCGCCGACGGACAGCTCCAGCGGGTAGTTCCAGGGGGCGATCTGGCCGACGACCCCGCGCGGGTGGCGCAGCTCGGTGACCTTGGTGAGGGTCGGCACGGCGCCGGTGTGCCGCTTCGGCCTGAGATAGTCGGGCGCTTTACGGCCGTAGTGCCGCGCCGCCACGGCCACCGCCTGCACCTCCTCGTGGGCGTGCAGGCGTGCCTTGCCGGTCTCCAGCTGGATGAGGTCGAGGACCTCGGCCTGGCGTTCGAGGATCAGATCGTGGAAGCGGAGCAGGACGGCGGCGCGCTGCCGTACGGGGGTCCGCTCCCACACCGCCTGCGCCTTTCGGGCCGCCTCGAAGGCCTTCTCCACGTCCTCGGGCGTCGACTCGGGCAGGTCGGCCAGCTTCTCGCCGGTGAACGGCGTGTGGTTGGCGGTACGACCGGACCCGGTCACGCCCTTGGTGAGCTGGGCGACCAGCTCCGGGGTGACCACGTCGGCCGCGGTACGGGCGCCCTCCGGGGCGGGGGCGAGGGGGTTCGTGCCGGTCTTGGCCGGGGCCTGCGCGTCCGTCATGAGCCGCAGGGTATTCGGGAGCGGGGGCTTTGGGTACCCGTCGGTAACGGGCCTTCACGATGTACACGCACCTTGCCAGTGATGACTGGCGGTGAATGTGCTGATCAGGGGGTTGAGACGGGGACGATCAGCCGCGTTCGGGTTTTTTCTGGAGCAGGAGGCCGAGGGCGGAGAGTGCGGTGAGGCGACGGGGTTCCTCGGCCGCGGGGGCGGAGTGCGGGAGGTCGGTCGGGGACGGCGCGGGGGTGGGTTCGGGGGCTTCCGGGACCGGAGGCGAAGGAGGCGTCTGCGCGGCCGGAGGTGAAGCGGCCGTCTGTACGGTCTGAGGCGCGGCGGGCGTCTCGGCGGCCCACGTCGGCAGACTCCTCCCGGCGACCTCGGCCAGCACCTCGGCGGCCTCCTCCGCTGTCGGCCGGGTCTCCGGCTCGGGGGCGAGGAGCCGCTCCAGAAGCGAACCGAGGGGGCCGGAAGCGAGGGGACCGGTCCCCACGGCCGAGCGCAGCAGCGCACCCAGCGACCACAGGTCGGAGGCGGGCCCCGCGACCCGCCCTGAGCCGCACTCCGGGGCGACGAAACCGACGGCAGCCTGCTGGGTGTTGCCCCGCCCGGAGGCGCCGATGCCGAAGTCGGTCACGACGACACGTTCGCCGCCGGCTTCGAGGAGGACGTTGGACGGCTTCAAGTCGCGGTGGACGATGCCGACGCGGTGGGCGGCGTGCAGCGCGCCGAGGACGGCGAGCCCGATCCGGGCGGCCTCGGTGTCGGTCACCGGCCCCCGCCCGGCGAGGGCGGCCTCCAGCGACTCCCCCTCGACCAACTCCATGACGATCCAGGGCAGTTCGTCGTCGAGGAGTACGTCGTGAATGGCGACGGCCGCCGGATGGTCGACCTGCGCCGCGGCCCGCGCCTCGTGCGGCAGCCGGCGCATGGCCCGCCGCCGCTCCTCGTCCTCCGGATCCCCGGTCGGACGGGGCTCCTTGACGGCGACGTACCGCGCGTCCTGCTCGTCGCGGGCCCGCCACACCGTGCCGCCGGGCCCCGACCCGACCCGCTCGACGAGCCGGTACCGCCCACCGATCAGACGTCCGTCGGCCGGGTGTTCACCGTCTTCACTCATGGCACATGAGTACCGTGCGCGTCATGCCCTTGTCTAAGCGGCGGGCTCAGACACCTGACTCCGGCTGGCGCAGCCGGATGAGGGGGTCGGTGCCATGGTCCTCGGCGGACATACGGACGACGGTCCCCTGAAAGGTCTCGTAGGGCCACTCCTCGGTGCTGCCGGGTTCCGCACCGACGCCCGTCACGAAGCCGCGCAGAATCCACCCCGGACCGTCATGGCCCAGCACCCTGGCGGTCTGACGGTCCTTGCCGGGAGGTCCCTGGATCCGCACGACGGCCTGGAGTTCGGTCCCCGCGGGGCCGACGCGCTCCTCCGCGGAGCCGCCCCGGCCGCGCATCGTACGGGCCAGATCCTCACGGACACTCGCCCAGGAGGTGTCCCCGAGCGCGCGGAACGCCTGGAGCTGGATCGCGGTCCGGCCGCGGATGAGAGTGACGCCGACGAGGGAGCCGTCCCGTCGCGACGACATGAGCTCGATCTTCAGACCAGGCTCCGTCGGCACCAGCAGGCCCCCGAGATCGACCAGTTCGCCGCTCTGCGGCCGACGGTCGTCACTCACGTCCCACGGCCCGACAGCAAGGCAGCTCTCCTCCGCGGCCTCCAGCAGGGCGTGCACCTCTTCGTCGGACAGCGACTCCTCGGCGATCACGGAGGCCAGCAGCTCCAGCAGCCGGTCGAGGGTGATCAGGTCGCGTCGTGAGGTCTCCGGGGCCGCCGCCGCGTCCCCCAGCAGGGTCCTGATCATCAGCCGCGCTTCCTCGTCGTCCAGTCCGCGCACCGGACGGCCGAGGTCCGTCCGACCGTCCTCCGCACGCAGTTCGAGGAGTATCTGAAGGGCGACGAGCAGGACCCATCCCGGGGTCACCCGGTCCCAGACCTCGAACTCGGCACGTTGCGCGCTCTCCGGTGCGACGAACCCGTCGCGCCTGAACTGTGCGACTACGGAGCGTGCCGCGTCACTTGCCTCGCCCATTCAGCCATCTCCTGAGCATCGGGCCACTCGGGCGACCACGAAAGAGCCTGCGCCGGCGGCTTCGGCGGGCGCCGAAACCGCCCACATCTGTCTCGTGGTCCTCGGCGCCCTGCGCGCCGCGCACTCCGTCGTCATCGAGCACCACGAGGCCGGGCGGCGGGCCGGTCGTGCCCGTCGCCCGGCCGGACGAGGTCAGGAGTCGGTGCCGCCGGCCGCCAGAAACGCCAGTTGCGTACGGCTGACCGCGCCGGCGTACGTGTGGATCTCGTCGATCTCTCCCGCCAGCTGGGCCGCGCTGCCGTCCTCGGTGAGTGTGCGGCCTATCTGGAGATCGCCCGTCGGTGCCCAGGCGTCGACGCCCGCCACACGCGCGATGTCGGCGGCGTAGTCGGCACCCACGTACAGCCGCAGTTGGTCGGTCGCCTCGTCGTAGACCACCGCGAGGAAGTGGTCGCCGCCCGGCGGATAGGGCTCGAGCGGCGCGCTGACCGTCGTGGTCGGCGCGTCGGCCCGGTCCTCGTGGGCCACCACGGCCTGCCAGGTCCCCGAGGCGGCGACATAGCGCAGGGTGAGCAGGTCGGTGTGCTCGCCCGGCTGGGACAGCACCGTCATGTCACGGGCGGGGATGTCCTCGGGGAGACGGACATGCGCGGCCACCGAGAATCCTGCGTCGGTCGGGGTGAGCGCGGTCGGCGTGGTGGCGTAGTCACCGTCGCCGTCGAGCAGCAGGTCGCCGTTGCCCACCATCGGGTAGGTCACCGGTGTGCAGTCGGGGTTCCAGGGGCAGTCGTCCGTGGCCGCGTAGATCGACGCGTCCCCCACCAGGGTCAGCGGCGCCCCGCCCGCGTACGCCGGGCTCTTCCCGTCGGTCGCCGACTCCAGGTCCCAGTAGCCGAGGCGCTGGGCCTTGCGGGTCGCCGCGGCGGTGATCTCTCGCGGCACGAACACGCGGTCCCAGACGTTCACATCGGTGAGCAGTCCGCTCCAGTGGCCGCCGTCGCCGTCCGCCCCCAGCCGCAGCGCGCCGGTGCCGCCCGGGGCGACGGCGCCCACGACCGTACCCACGGACGCCCCGTCCACATACAGGCTCGCGGTCTTCTGCTCGGCGTCGTACACGCCGGTGAGATGCGCCCACTCGCCCTCCTCCGGGGCGCCGCCGGTCACGCGAATCGTGTCGCCGCCGCCCGGGTTGGGGAGTTCGAAGAAGTAGGCCGAGCCACCCGCCGTGCCCAGCGAGAACCCGGTGTGGCTGACGGCGGTCGTGGAGTCGTCGAGGTCGTCCGGGCGTACCCAGGCGTCGACCGAGAAGGTCCGTGAGAGGTCCGCCGAAGTGGCGAGGCTCGCGTACGCCTCGTCCGTGCCGTCGAAAGAGGCGGCCGAGTCCACGGCAGTGCCGGAGGGGCCGGGGGCGCCGAGGCTGACGCCTGAGCCGGTGACCGCGCCGGACTGGCTGTCGGGATCCCAGTGGGTGACGGCCGCGCGGCCGTCACCGACCAGGAACCGGTGGAGGGTCGTGCCGCTCGCGTGGCCGGCGGCGTCGATCGCCTGGACCTCGAGGTAAGTCGGCGCTTCCCGCACCGGCATCCAGCGCAGTGAGACGGCCGCGCCGGGCTCGGGCGCCGTGAGGGTCTGCGGCGTGCCGCCGAGCCCCGTGTAGCGGTACGCCACTACGTCGTCGGACGCCGAGTCGATCACGAAGGTGCCGTAATTGCCGACACCGTCGTGCCAGTGCTCATCGTCCGGGTACTCCACAGACGTGACGACGGGAGCTTCGGGCGCCCCGTCGTCCGCGGCGGCCGCCACACCGTCCGCCCCGCCGACTGCGAGCAATGCGGCGGTGCCCACCGTCACGGCACGCTTCCACACGTACTGTTTCACGATCCCTCCCCCAAGTTCGGACCCCGTGGGTCCCAGAGGAGGTTGACCTTAACTGCCGCCACTGACAACTCAGTTGCCGCGCGGCCGCACCGTCCTCAGAGCCTGTCCACCCCCAGATTCGCGATCGCCGTCCGCGCCACCTCCCGCCCTCGCCCGGTGAAGTCCCCCTTGCCGGGATAGCTGACGGTGAGTTTGTACATGTCGCCGGTGGAGGTCCGGTAGTAGAAGATCTGGATTTCGCGGGGGCGGGGGTTCTGCGTGTCCGTGGTCTTGTACGTGACGGTGTTCTTGGCGGCCTTCCGGCCCTGGTACGTCTCGTCCTCCGGCCGGGTCTTCGCGGTGTCCGGCATGCTGAGGTCGTACTCGCCGCTCTCCTTGAACCGACCGTCGTCGTCGTACATCTCGGCCGCCGCGGAGCCCGCGATGTCGTTCGCGGTGTCCTCGGCCTTCCGCTCCAGGCGCAGGCCGACCCAGATGCTGCCGCTGTAGTCGGAGTACGTGATCCAGTGGGTCTTGTCCGTCTTACGGTCGGGCGTGGTGGGCTGGTAGTCCGCCGGCACCGCCAGTGTCGCGGCCACGTCCTTGGTGTGCTTCTTCGTCCAGCCGTCCGGCAGCGGCCCCGCGAAGGGGTCTGCGATCACCAGATACGCCGCCACCGCGGCCGCGACGACCGCCGCGCCGAGCCCGAACCACGTCTTGCGGCCCAGCCGGAGACCGCCGCCCACCGGCACCTCGACGGTCCGCACGATCTGGGTGGGCTCCGGGGCGGGCGGGTTGGCGGTGGCCTCCAGGAGCGCCCGGACCTGCGCGGCGTTCGGGCGGCGCGCCGGGTCCTTCTGGAGGAGGCCGTTGATGGCGTCGGCGAGCGGGCCGTGCGCGGCGGTGGGCGGCGCGGGCGTGGCATTGAGGACGGACTGGAGGGTCGCGGGGGTGTTGCTGCGGCGGAACGGCGAGACGCCCTCCGTCGCCGCGTACAGGACCACGCCGAGGGACCAGAGGTCGGAGGCGGGGCCGGGACGCTGGCCCAGCACCCGCTCGGGGGCGATGAACTCGGGCGAGCCGACGAAGCCGCCGGTGTCGGTCAGGTTGGTCTCGCCCTCGATCTGGGCGATGCCGAAGTCGGTGAGGACGACCCGGTCGTGGCGGCCGAGCAGGACGTTGTCCGGTTTCACATCCCTGTGCAGGATGCCCGCCGCGTGCGCGGCCTCCAGCGCGCCGAGCACCTCGAGGCCGATTCTCGCCGCTTCCCGCGCCCCGAGGGTGCCCTCCTGCAACGCGTCGCCCAGCGAACGGCCCTGCACCAGCTCCATCACGATCCACGGCCGGCCGTCCACGACCGCGACGTCGTGCACGTTCACGACCGAGGGGTGATCGAGCCGGGCCGCGGCGCGTGCCTCACGACGCATTCGCTCGAAGGCGTTGCCTCGTTCACGCTCGGGAAGATGGTCCGGGACGCGGGGTTCCTTGACCGCCACCTCGCGGTCCACCGTCTCGTCCTTGGCCCGCCACACCGTGCCCATACCGCCGTGCCCGAGCTTGGCGAGCAGCCGGTACCGGCCCGCGATGAGCCGGCCCACACCCGGCTCCGGCTGAGGGGTCCTGGGAGGTTGCAGAACATAACTCGTCGTCTCGTCGGACTCGTGGCCGACTCCCCCGCTGCTGCTCATGGGTTCATCCATATCGCGCCAGACCCGCAGGCATCCAGAGGTGGCGCGTTCCGGTCACACACCCGTGACGTATCTCTACGGCACGGTGAACGTGTCGACCGCCACGTCGAAGTACTCCTTGGTCTCCCGCGCCTTCCCGATCGGACCCGAAATCCATACGTCGTACAGCCGGCCGTCCTCCTCCCAGCACACGTCGTAGGTGTGCCGGGCGCCCTCGGCCGCGCTGAAGCCGTCCCAGGTGAACTCCCGGAACGCGGCGGGCTGTCCACGGTGGGTGACCGAGGTGACCCGGCCGTCACGGTAACCGGGATTGGTCTCCGGGCCCTTGGCGGCCGCGCGCCGCATCACGCCCAGCGGGCCACCGGGTTGGGGGTCGGTCACCTTGATGCCGAGCCGGAAGGTCTCCCCGGACGACAGGTAGAAGACCCGCTCCCCCTGCGGCTCACGGGTGAACCCGTCGGGTACGGCGAGCGCGAACCCGGCGGGGTCCTCGGCGACGCGGTAGCCGGAGGGGGCGGAGGGCAGGGCCGCGGTGGGTGCGGGCGCCGCCGTGGTGGCGGAGCCGCTCACGGGCGTCCCGGGCGCCGAACTGCCCGCCGTCCCGGACGCCGAACCACCGGGCGTCCCGGGCGCCGAAGTGCCCGCCGTCGTACGGCCGTCCCGCCCGCCCCAGTCCGTCGACAGCACCGCCGCCGACAACCCCGCTCCCACCATCACGGCGACCAGCAGCGCCGCCGTGAGCACGCCCCGCCCCGACCGCACCGGCGCCATGAGCCCGCCGCTCCTCGACCGCTCCGGCGCCGGGGAACGCCGTAGCGGAAGATCCCGCTGGGTCGGCGTGTACTCCCGCTCGGGGGCTGGGCGCGGCGGCGTGCGGCCCGTCTCCAGGAAGGCCCGCAGCATCCGCTCCGCCTCCACCGCGCCCAGCCGCCGCTCGGGATCCCGCTCCAGCAGACCCCGTACGACCGGAAGGAGCGGTCCTGCCTGTGCGGGCGGCCGGATCTCGTCGATGACGACGGCGTGCACGGTGCCGCCCAACGAGTCGCGGCGAAACGGCGATTCCCCACTCAGCGCCGCACAGAGCAGCGCACCCACCGACCACAGGTCGCACTCGGGTCCGGTCCGGACGCCGGTCATCCGCTCGGGGGCGGTGTACTCGGGCGAACCGACGAAGGACCCGCTTTCGGTGAGCGTGGTGGCGCCTGCGACTTGAGCGATACCGAAGTCAGTGAGGACGACCCGGCCGGTGCCGGACTCGATGAGGACGTTCGCCGGCTTGATGTCGCGGTGCAAAACCCTGGCCGCGTGGGCGGTGTGCAACGCGCTCAGCAGGTCGCCGCCGATCCGGGCGGCCTCGGCGGCGTCGACCGGGCCGTTCGCCGCGAGACGGTCGGCGAGGGAGCCTCCGTCGATCAACTCCATGACCATGTAGGGGCGTTCGTCGTGCTCGATGACATCGTGGACGACGATGATGTTCGGGTGGCGCAACTGCACGACCGCACGCGCCTCCCGCAGGGTGCGCTCACGCTGCCACCTGGCCTCTTCCGCGGAGAACGTCTCGTCCAGGGGAAGCGCCTTGACCGCCACACCGCGCCCGAGCAACTGGTCCGTGGCCCGCCATACGACGCCCATGCCACCATGACCGAGCTTCGCTTCGAGACGGTAACGCCCCGCGATCACAAGGAAGTTGGCCCCCTCGGTCCCCATGCGCCTCATCATGCCGCAACGGACGGACGCCTTCCGGGGCGGTGACCGGCCAAGTATGCCTCCGCCCCGGGACAGCAGGTGCACACT
This sequence comes from Streptomyces canus, assembly GCF_030816965.1. Classification (NCBI taxonomy): domain Bacteria; kingdom Bacillati; phylum Actinomycetota; class Actinomycetes; order Kitasatosporales; family Streptomycetaceae; genus Streptomyces; species Streptomyces canus. The sequence goes on along the minus strand of NZ_JAUSYQ010000002.1, from coordinate 6,235,569 downwards.
CCAGAGAACTCAGGCCCAGGCGCGCGGACCGTGCTGGACCGGCTCGACACGGCCACTGCAATGGCGCGGCGCCGCAACGCCCGCCGCCGTTCGGTCGGTTCGTCGGCATGCGTGACCAGTCGGGCCGGGCGGCCAGAGACGATCATTTTTGGCCAAGCCTGTTTTTACGCAAACACGAAGCGGGGCAAATTGCCGTGAGATACGTTTCATACCGGGCAAATGGGATGGCTGGAATCATACTGTCACGTGGATCATGAAACCCTTATGTTGACCTTATGGGAAACACATTTAGACGCCTTTCCGTCACGAGTGTCGCTGCGGTGGCAATATTTGCCACGACCACAGTGACCAATGCCAGCGCGGCGAGTGGCGGAGCCGCGTGCTCGGTGACTGGCGCCTCGGGAAGCCTCACGTTCACCAACTGGACAGCCCGCCATGTGGATATCAGCGGTTGGGTCAAGGACACCGCCGCCGATGGCCACCACGTGGCCATACGGCTCTTTTCCGTGGATGCCGGCACTTCATGGGTAACGGATTGGCCCTGGCATTCCGAATATCGCGGAAACGGGGCGACCACCTCCTTCTCCACCTACGCGTCGCCCTCCGGCGACGATCTCGACATCATCGGCGCGGAGGTGGCGGTAATGGAAGGGGATAAAATAGTTCGTTCCTGCTCCGACTCTGCCTGAGCCCTCGCACGACAACCCGCTGGTCCTGTGATTCAGACAGGTGGCAACGGGGACGGAATCGATGCAGACGATGAAGGCGACGTTGACCGACCTCCGATACCCAGGAATAATCGGGAAGCGCTATGGGTTGACCTCGAATCATTGACTTTTCGGCCCACCCGAATTCCGGATGGGCCGAAACGCGACCGCTCTCCGAGAATCACCCCGCAAATAGCCCTTCGGCATCGCCGGTGACACTGCCACGCCCTTCTCTTTGCCACTCTCCCAGCCGACCGGCAGCGGCCCCACGAACGGGCCGAGGCCACGACGACCACCGCGCCGAGCCCGAACAGTGTCTTGCGATCGAGCCGGGTGCCGCCTTTTGACGCCCCCTCCACCGAAGCCACAGCCGCAGCCGCGAGTTGAAGACGGACTGCAGGTTCAACCGGGGTGTTGCCGCGGCGGAATGGCGGGACGCCCTTCATAGCCCCGTACTGCACCACGCCGAGCGACCGGGGATCAGAGGCAGGACCGGCCCCTTCCTCAACACCTGCTCCAGGGCGGTGAAAACGACCACGCCGACAGCGGAACCTTCTGTTCCACTCGGATCAACCCTCCTGGAAGCCCCGCAGGATCCAGTCGAACTGCTTTCTGGTGGTAGGCCAGTCGTCGGCCGGCGAAGCCGCGTAGATGGCGTACTCGGTGCCGTCACTGTTCATGTACCCGACGTCGATCGCACGGTAGGGCCCCGGGAAGTAGTGCGGCGGGTCTTTGGCCAGTGCGTTCCACGTGTACTCCCAACGGACGCCCGGCAGGTCGCGGAACAGCTCCTCCTTGAGGCTCAACTGCTTGTAATGCTGCAGCTTTGAGACCCGCTGTTCCAAGTTGCTCATGTGCTCGTAAGCGGTGCTGAAGTCCGGCGCGGTGTCGACGGCAATCCGCACGAGGTGCTTGCCCTTGTCGGGCGAGTAGTCGACCTGCTGAAGGCCGTCCTGGTCGATGGAGACGGACCGCTTCCACCCCTTGGGCAAGGAGACACTGAACCCCACCGGGTCGTTGCGCCGCTCCCAACCGGCCGGAACCCCACCCGTGGCCGGGCTCGGCGTGGGGCTGGGCGAGGTGCTCGACGAGGCCTGGGTGCCGCCCGTGTTCCGCCCCTCGTCCCACTTCTGCAGCGCGACCGCGGTCCCGGCGCTGACGACCGCGGCGAGCGCGACCACGAGCGCGACGGAACGGAGCCGACGGCGCCTGGGCGGGGCCGCCGGGGCCATGCCGGCGTGGTGCGGCGGACCGACGACCGTGGGGGTGGGGACCTGCCCGTAGGGGGCGCCGGAGTGGTACGTCGGACCCGGGCCCGAGGAGTACGACGGTCCGGAGCCCGAGGAGTACGACGGTCCCGTGGCCGAGGAGTACGACGGCCCCGTGGCCGAGGGATACGACGGCCCCGCGGCTGAGGGGTGCGGCGTTCCGCCGACCGGTGTGCCCGTGGTCGGTGTGCCGAGCCCACTGTGGGACCCGCTGTGCGCCCCCGGCTCATGGCGGGAACCCACATGTTGCGTCGGCGCATACGCCTGTGCCGCGCTCGGCCGCCGTCCCTCCGCCGCCTCGGCGAGCATCTGCTCGGCCTCGGCCGCCTCGGGCCGCACGGCGGGATCCTTGTGCAGCAGGGCGGCGATGACGGGCCCGAGCGGGCCGGCGTGGCGCGGCTCGGCGGGTTCCTCGTCCACGACGGCCTGCATGGTGGTCAGCGGGGTCGTACGGCGGAACGGCGAGCGTCCCTCGACCGCGGTGTACAGCGTGGCGCCCAGCGCCCACAGGTCGGCGGACGGGCCGGGGTCGGCGCCGCGCACCCGCTCGGGGGCGAGGTAGTCGACCGAGCCGACGACCTCTCCGGTGCGGGTGATGGTGGTGTCGCCCTCGATCTGGGCGATGCCGAAGTCGGTGAGCAGGACGCGGCCGTCCTGCGCGAGAAGGACGTTGCCGGGCTTGATGTCCCGGTGCAGCACCCCGGCGGAGTGCGCGGCACGCAGGGCGCGCAGCACCCACAGCCCGATCCGGGCCGCCTCGCGCGCCTCGATACGGCCGTCCTCCTTGACGGCGTCCGCCAGCGAACGGCCCTCGACCAGCTCCATCACGATCCAGGGCCGGCCGTCGTGGTCGAGCACGTCGTGCACGGTGACGACGGCAGAGTGGTTGATCCGGGCGGCCGCGCGCGCCTCGGCGCGGGTCCGGGCGAGCAGCACGGCCTGGTCGCTCTCGGAAACGTAGAGCGCGGCGGTCAACTCCTTGATCGCCACAGCCCGGTGCAGCACCTCATCATGGGCACGCCAGACCCGGCCCATGCCGCCCTTGCCTATCGGGTCGGCGAGCCGGTAACGCCCCGCGAGGAGCAGGCCCTGCATCTGATTCACGTTTCCCCGCAATGTTCTTGACGCAGTCAGACTAAGGACCGGCCCGCGCCGAGGGGAACCAGGGGGGCGTCAAGGAGACCTCACTGTGACGGTTGTCGCTTCCGCGAAGTACGACTCAACCTGTGCCGCCGGTACGGCGTCCGTCGGCGCCGTTCGGCCGGTGCCTTCGGATCGGTGCCTTCAGCCGGTCACCTGGTAGGTGGCCGACGCCTGCTCGTACAGCCGGGTCACCTCGTCCCGCTCCGCCTCCGGGCCGCGTACCTGCACGACGTGGTACTTGCCGCCGATCAGGATCGCGACATTGCGCACGTACAGCTCGCGCCCGTCGTCGCCGGTCCAGGTGAACTGCCCCTCGGCCATGCTCCGCGTGCCCACCTGGATCGACTTCAGCCCGGTGGCGGTGGCCCAGCTGGAGTCGCGGTACGGCTGGAGCTCTGGCTCCTTCTCCCGCTGGTAGACCATGGGATCGCTGCCGTTCGCGGCCGCGGTGTCCCGCCCGGGGACGACGATCAGCTCGAAGTTGCCCTGCGAGTAGACCACCTGGCCCCGGCCGTTCCTCGGGGTGCGCTCCCAGCCGCCCGCCACCGCGACCTTGAAGCCCTCGGGGTCCGTGCGCAGGGTGAAGCCGTCAGCGACCTCGGGCCCGGCGGTCTGGGTCTCGGCGGCCCCGCTGGACTGCGACGGCTCGGGAGTCGTCTGCTCGGGCCGCGGTTCACTGCTGGTCGTCGGGGACTGCGCGGGACCGGCCTGGCTGGTGGAACCGGTCTTCTGTGCGGCGCCCTCGTCGTCGGGGTCCGCCTTCGGCATGAAGTACATGGCGTACGCGATCGCCGCGGCCATCACCAGCAGGATGATCAGCAGCAGATTGCGGCCCAGGCGGCGCGGCGAGGATACGGCCTCCTCCCGGGCCCGCTTGTGCCGTCCGTGCGTCGCGGGCAGCCCGGCGCGCCGCCTGCGCACCAACTCGCCCCGGCGCCGCACGATCGGCAGCCGGCTCGTGTCCACCGGGGGCACGGCGACGACATGGGCGCCGGCCTCCGGCTCGGGCGCGGACCGCACCAGCGACCGCAGCCAGCCGCGCAGTTCCTCGAAGTCCAGCCGCTCGGTCGGGTCCTGCCGCAGCAGCGACTCCACGACCGGCCTGAGCGGTCCGCACTCCTCCGCGAAGGCGGGCGGCTCGGCGCACACCAGCTGCACCAGCTCGGCCGTCGACTCCTCGGGATAGGGCGCATGCCCCTGGACGGCCCGGAACAGCAGCGCCCCGAGAGCCCACAGATCGGTCGCGGGCCCGATGGGCGCGGCCAGCTGCCAGTTCTCATGCACCGGCCCGGCCTGCTCCGGCGCCCAGCGCTCGGTGACGGGCCCCACCACGGCCATCCGGGCCTGCCGCGCCCGCTCGGCGGCGAGCGCGGTGGCAGGGCCACGGCGGGCGGGGGCATCGGCAGGGGGGAGGTCCTCCCAGCGGGCGGGCGCCGACGCCTGGTCAACGGCAGGCACGGCGTCAGGAGCGGGAACGCCACCCACGGGCGCCGCACCCCCGCCGCGCGGCACGGCACCGTGCCAGGGAGCCGGGCGCGCTCCGTACGGATCGGCGATCTGCCCCGGAGCCCCGGCCCCGGGCACCTGCTCGATGCCGTTCGCCGCCGGATGCGGGGACTGTGCAGCGCCGTTGGCCGAGGGATACGGCGGCTGCGTCACGCCGTTCCCGGACGGATACGGCGGCTGCGTCACGCCGTTCCCGGACGGATACGGCGGCTGCTGCACACCATCCGCCGACGGATACGGCGGCTGCGCCACCCCGTTGGCCTGTACGGCGGGGTCGGCGGCGGGCGTTCGTGCGGCGGGGTCGGCCTCCGGTGCCGGGCGGGCTCCGGGCAGGGCGGTCCTGCTGTTCTGCGCCTCCTGGACCCGGGCCGCGGCCCGTGCCCCCGCGCGATACGCGGCGATCGCGCCGGCCCGCGCCGCGCGGATGTCCGTACCGCCATCGGGCTCCCTGCGGACGAGCTCGGCCGAAGCCCCGGACCCGTTCGCCGCCTCCACCCCGGCGCTGGGCAGCCCACGGGCCTCTCGCGCCTCGATCGCGGCCCGCCTGGCGGCCTCGGGATCGCCCCCACCGAAGGTGACCGCACCACCGGGGCCCGGCCCGGCGCTCCGTGCGTCCAGCCCGAAGGCCGCACCGCCGCCGTTTCCGAGAGCCGTACGAGCGCCGGGCGCCCCGGCACCACCACTCCTGCCCGCAGCGCCGAACCCACCGGCCGGACCGGTCGAATGGCCGGGAACCCCGTATCCACCAGGTCCGCCACGCCCGTCGGCGCCACCGAGCCCACCACCCGGGCCCGCGGCAGACTCACGCGGTCCCGCACCCGCACGTCCGCCGCCCGGACCGGCATCCGCCCCGGCCCGGTGCTCCCCGCCTCCTTCGCCCCAATCGCCCGCCTCGACCGGCACCGGGTCGTACCCGCACAGTGCCTCCTCGGCCGCGCCGACCGCGAGGCCGGTCAGCATGACCCGGCCGTCGTCGCAGACGAGCACCGTACGGGCGGTGATGTTGCGGTGCACCCAGCCGTGCGCGTGCAGCACCCGCAGCGCCATGAGCACGTCCGAGGCGACCTCGGCCGCCCGGTACGGTGTCAGCGGCTTCTCGGCGAGCAGCGCCGCGAGCGGCCGCGCGGGCACCAACTCGCTGACGACCCACAGCGAACCGCCCTCGGCGAACACGTCGAAGACCTGGTCGAGCCGTGGATGGTCGGGGATCCGGGCGGCGGCCTGCGCGGCCTCGACGGCCCGCCGCACGGCGGGCTCCGTGGGCCGGCGGGTACCGCCCCGCCCCGAAGCCCGCCGCGCACCCCGGGAGTCTCGGGCCGTGAACCCGTCGGGCAGCCCCTCCGCGTCGAGCACCTCCGCCTCGACGACCTCGGGCAACGGCACCTGCCTGACCAGGACTTCCTGCCCGCTGTAGGTGTCGAAGGCGCGCGTCTCGGTGAGTTCGTACTCGTCGGATGGAGGCAGCGGCAGGCGGTAGCGGTCGGCGAGCACCCGACCCGCATAGTCGTCCACGTTGCCTCCCCCGGCCGCCCGGTTGGTCAATTCCGTTCGCCTTGCGGCCCGTTGCCTACCCATACCTGGGTGCGGACGGTCCACAAACACTCACGATACGTGCCGGAGGCAACCCGCAAAGAGGGGATTCCAGATCTCAGGGTCCAAACACCTGACCGCTTACCGCAGAGCGCGTCACGACTTCGGTTCGAAGGTACGAGCGAGCGTGTGCCATGTGTCCTTGCGCAGCTCAGTGCCCCAGTTCGCGGCTTTCGCGGTGTACATCAACGCATATCCGAGATGGCCGTTCACGACGAATCCACGGTCGATCGTCCGGTACTTCGTCCCGCTCTCCACATAGGTGAACTCCCAGTCGGCCGCGTTCCAGCCCTGGTAGCCCACCTTCTCTATTCGGATCTTGGTGTACTGCGAGCGGCGCATGCCCTGTTCCTGGTTCTCCCAGTCCGCCACCGGGTCGTCCTTGGGCGTGGTGGTCCAGGCGACGAGCAGCTTCTGCCCGTCGGGCCCGGTGAACCGGTCGCCCGCGGTACTGCTGGTCTGGAACTTCCACCCCTCCGGCAGCCCGATCGAGTACCCCTGACTCCCCTTGTGCGTCGAGGTCACCGCACCGTCGTCGGCGGAACCCCCCGAACCGGAGGACCCTTCCGAACTCCGGCCGCTCTCCTCGGTACTCGGCGTGTTCCCGGCCCCCGCACCGGCCTCCGGCGAGGCGGACCCTGTAGTGGCCCCGTCGCTCCGGGTGCCCCCGCTCTCGTCCTCCTTCGTGTCGGCACTGGCACTCGCGCCCGCCGTCACCTTGGAGCCGCCGCCCTTCGCCCCGTCGTTGTCGTCCCCGCCGAGCGTGAGGGCCAGCACGGTACCGATGACCGCGAGGGCCACGACCACCGCGATGATCACCAGAGTCCGCCGCGGCACCACATCGGTCAGCGGCGCCCTGGGCACCGGCCTCGGCGCCAGGTCCGGCGGTGGCGTCATCACGGGCCATCCCGAACTCCGCCCGTCCGAGACCGCGTTGGATTGCTGTGTCTTCCCGTCCCGGACCCCGGCCACGGCACTCGAAGCCGACGTCGAAGCCGACCCTGACGGCGCGCTCGCCGTGCCCTTCCCTCGAGACGCAGAAGGAGCCGAGGTGGCCGGAGAGGTCGAGGCAGCGGGAGAGGCCGAGGCAGCCGGAGCCGCCTCGGAAGCCTGGGTCGGTACCTTTCCGCCACCCGAACCCGCGGTATCGCTCCCGGACTTGGCGCGCGTCGCGGACGCGGACGTCGCCACGGCCCCGGCGGCCTTGCGCACGGAACGCAGCGCCCCGCGCAGTCCCTCCCCGCCCGCACGCTCCTGCGGCTGCGCCGGCAACGGCACCACCCGGGTCGCGTCCGCCGCGGGCTCCGGCTCGGCCGGCTTCGGCTCGGGCGCGTGGATCACCGCGGTGAGCATGGCCCGGGCACGGCCGTCGTCGATCCGCTGGGCGGGGTCCTTGGTGAGCAGGCCGTAGATGACGTCCTTGAGCGGTCCCGCGTTCTTCGGCTCCTCCAGCGGCTCGGTCATCACCGCCGTGAGCGTCGCGATCGCGGACCCCTTGTCGTAGGGCGGGGCGCCCTCGACCGCCGCGTACAGCAGCCCTCCGAGCGACCACAGGTCGGCCGCGGGTCCCGGCTTGTGCCCACGGGCCCGCTCCGGGGAGATGTAGGAGGGGGCGCCGACGAGCATGCCGGTGGAGGTGATGGACGGGTCGCCCTCGACCTGGGCGATGCCGAAGTCGGTGAGCACGACCCGGCCGTCCTCGGAGATCAGCACGTTGGACGGCTTCACGTCCCGGTGCAGGATGCCCTCGCGGTGCGCGGACCTGAGCACGTCGAGTACCGCGAGGCCCACCTCCGCCGCGCGCTTCGGCTCCAGCAGGCCGTCCTCCCGGATGACCTCGGCGAGCGACTTGCCCTCGACGAGCTCCATCACGATCCAGGGCCGGTCGTCCTCGTCGACCACGTCGTACACGGTCACCGCGCTGGTGTTGCGGATCCGCGCGATCGCCTTGGCCTCACGCAGCGTGCGTGTGATCAGCCGGCGCTTCTCGTCCTCGTCGATGCTGGACGGGAACCGCAGTTCCTTGACGGCCACCGTCCTGCCCAGGGTCTCGTCCTCGGCGCGCCACACCGTGCCCATGCCTCCGCGGCCGAGAACTCCTCCCAGCCGGTACCGCCCGGCGAGGAGACGGTCGTTCTCGTCCTGCCGGGATGCTCCCGCCCGCTCCGCGTCCGACATGCGTCCCCTCATGAACCCGCCCTGACAGAGCCTCCATTGTCCCTCACCCGACAAGTGCCCGACGCCCAGGGTGCCCCTGGCTCCGCCTCGCCCGCGGCACGGCCCGGCGATGTCGGCCCAGAGACCCCGCCGGCCCGCGGCACCCCTCGGCCCACGGCTCCCGCCCGCCTGGGCCGAGGACGCGTGCCAGGCGTGGCAGGGGGAATGGGACGACAGGCCTCAGGGCCTCCCGCACGCCGTGCGGCGGCGACGGTGTGGGGGCACAACGGCCGCATCACCGGCAGCGTGGGCGCCGTGGCGCAGGAGCCGGCCCCCTCGGTGGCCACCCGCGCCCGACACCAGGCACTCGTCCGCCGGACACGCCCCAGGTCAATCTCGTCCTCGACGTGAGCGGCTCGATGCGGACGGCGGACATCGACGGCGGCACCCGGTGACCGGCACACCTGCTGGACGGGGAGCGGCCGTTGCTGCCCGCCGCCCCGATACCGGCCTGGTCGACGAGTGAGACCAGCGCGGCCCGCGCTTTCGTTCCAGCTACGTGCGCACCGGAGACACGGTCGGCGGACGTCGCGTCCTCACCTTCCGCGTGAACACGGCGTCGATGGCAGACCCCGGCCTCGAACCGGCCCTGCTCGCCGCCGAGTTCTGCCCCCGCACCCAGGAGAACGACCGGGTTCCGAACGAAGATCCCAGCTCGCGACACTCGTTCGAGTGATGCGCGGACCAGTGCCACTCGGTCGAGCCGCAGCCGAACCCACCCCGGGTCTTCAGAGTGGCGCGATGTCCGGCGCCCCCAACCGCGCCGCGTCCGCGGTCAGGTCGTCCGGCTGCCGCTGCGACTCGCGCTCCGCCTCCACCCGCTTCTCGTAGTGCTCGACCTCGCGCTCGATCTGGTCCTTGTTCCAGCCGAGCACCGGCGCCATCAACTCGGCGGCCTCGCGGGCGGAGCGCACACCCCGGTCGAAGGTCTCGATGGAGATACGGGTGCGCCGGGTCAGCACGTCGTCCAGGTGCCGCGCGCCCTCGTGGGAGGCGGCGTAGACGACCTCGGCGCGCAGATAGTCGTCGGCGGCCTGAAGCGGCTCGCCCAGCGTGGCGTCCGAGGCGATGAGGTCGAGGACCTCCTCGGCAAGGGCGCCATACCGATTCAGCAGATGCTCCACGCGGACGACATGAAGCCCGGTGCGCGCCGCGATCCGCGCCCGCGCGTTCCACAGCGCCCGGTAGCCCTCGGCGCCCAGCAACGGCACGTCCTCCGTGACACATTCGGCGACCCGGGTGTCGAGTCCGTGCACCGCCTCGTCGACGGCGTCCTTGGCCATCACCCGGTAGGTCGTGTACTTGCCGCCCGCCACCACGACGAGTCCCGGCACCGGATGCGCCACGGTGTGCTCACGCGAGAGCTTGCTGGTGGCGTCCGACTCCCCGGCGAGCAGGGGCCTGAGGCCCGCGTACACGCCCTGGACGTCGTCCCGGGTCAGCGGCACCGCGAGCACCGAGTTCACGTGCTCCAGCAGGTAGTCGATGTCCGCGCTGGAGGCGGCCGGGTGGGCTTTGTCGAGGTCCCAGTCGGTGTCGGTGGTGCCGATGATCCAGTGCCGGCCCCAGGGAATGACGAAGAGCACGGACTTCTCGGTGCGCAGGATCAGCCCGGTCGAGGAGTGGATGCGGTCTTTGGGCACGACGAGGTGGATGCCCTTGGAGGCGCGGACGTGGAACTGTCCCCGCTCGCCGACCATCGCCTGGGTGTCGTCGGTCCACACCCCGGTCGCGTTGACCACCTGCTTGGCGCGGATCTCGTACTCCCCGCCCGCCTCGACGTCCTGCACCCGGGCCCCGACCACGCGCTCGCCCTCGCGCAGGAACCCGGTCACCCGGGCGCGGTTGGCGGTCTTGGCACCGTAGGCGGTCGCCGTGCGCACGAGGGTGGCCACGAAGCGAGCGTCGTCCATCTGGGCGTCGTAGTACTGAAGTGCCCCGACCAGCGCGTCCTTCCTCAGGGCGGGCGCCACGCGCAGGGCGTGACGGTGGCTCAGGTGCCGGTGCGTGGGCAGACCCCGACCGTGCCCGCGGGCCATCGACATGGCGTCGTAGAGCGCGACGCCCGAGCCGGCGTACAGGCGCTCCCAGCCCTTGTGCTGCAAGGGGTACAGGAAGGGCACGGGCTTCACGAGATGCGGGGCGAGCCGCTCGAGGAGCAGTCCGCGCTCTTTCAACGCCTCGCGTACGAGGGGGAAGTCGAGCATCTCGAGATAGCGCAGACCGCCGTGAATCAGCTTGCTGGAGCGGCTGGAGGTGCCCGACGCCCAGTCACGCGCCTCGACCAGTCCCACGGACAGGCCCCGGGTCACCGCGTCGAGCGCGGTACCCGCACCGACCACGCCGGCTCCCACCACCAGGATGTCCAGTTCGCGCTCGGCCATTGATGCGAGTGACTCGGCACGCTGTGCCGGCCCCAGTGTCGCTGTCCTCACCACTGCCTCCCGCTGTCGATCGCGCTGGTCTCCCACGTACCCGCCCGTGCCCAAAGTCTGACCGGCTTGCCCGACTTCGGCCACCAGTCGCCCTCAGCCTGTGGACAACTTTCACCGCCGCGTACCCCGCAGGCCGCTCAGGCTCACAACCCCGCAGGAAGACACACGGAATCAATGACGTATTTCGGTCATATTTACTCCTAGTGTGACATTGCGCTCGCTCGTCCAGTCCACAGGGCTTGCGCACCTGTCCCGCTTCGGTTACTGGGAAGGACGGCCCACGCCATGCCCGCAGATCTCGCCGTGATCGGACTCGGCCCCTACGGACTGCCCCTGGCCCAGGCCGCTGTCGCCGCCGGTATCTCCACCCTCGGCTACCGCACCGGCCCCGAGGCCGGCTCCCTCAGCCCCGCAGAACTGCGCCGGATGCTCTCGGGGGGCTTCCGGACGGCCGCGGGGCCGGCCGAACTCGGCCGCGTCCGTACGGCGGTCATCTGCGCACCGACCCCGCCGGCCCCGGACGGCGGCCTGGACCTGAGCCAGGTGGAGGGGGCCGCCCGCACGCTGAGCACGCACCTGCGCCCGCACACGACCGTCATCCTGGAGTCCCCCGTGCCCCCGGGCACCACCGAGGAGTTCCTGCGCCCCCTCCTGGAGAAGGGCTCGGGTCTGCGTGCGGGCCGCGACTTCCACCTCGCCTACTCCCCCAGCCGCGTGGACCCGGGCAACCGCGACTTCACGCCCGCCAACACCCCCAAGGTGATCGGCGGCCTCACGCCCGCGTGCACGGAGTCGGCCGCCGCCTTCTACTCGCGCCTCACCGACAAGGTGGTACGCGCGCGTGGCCCGCGAGAGGCGGAGACGGTTCAGCTCCTGGAGACCAACTTCCGGCACGTCAACATCGCCCTCGTCAACGAGATGGCCGTCCTCTGCCACGATCTCGGCGTCGACCTCTGGGACGTCATCCGCTGCGCGGAGACCAAGCCGTTCGGCTTCCAGGCCTTCCGCCCCGGCCCGGGCGTCGGCGGTCACGCGGTCCCGCGCGACCTGACCGGCGGCAGCCCCGGCGGCGGCCGCACCCTGCGCATGGTCGAACTCGCCCGGCAGGTCAACGACCAGATGCCCCGGTACGTCGTCCAGCGCGCCGCCGCTCTCCTCAACGAGCACGGCAAGTCCGCGCGGGGTGCCCGCGTCCTCCTGCTGGGCGTCACCTACAAGCCCGACCTCGCCGACCAGCAGGGCACCCCCGCTCAGGAGGTCGCCGTACGCCTGATGGAACTCGGCGCCGCCGTCAGCTACCACGACCCCCACATCCCGTCCTGGAGCGTCCTGGACCGGCCGGTCCCGCGCGCGGACTCCCTCTACGAGGCGGCGGCCGACGCGGACCTGACGATCCTGCTCCAGCAGCACCGGACGTACGACCTCCAGGGCCTGTCGGTGAAGGCGCAGCTGCTGCTGGACACGCGGGGGGCCACACCTACGGGGGCGGCGCACAGGTTGTGAAGGGGGCGCGTGGGCGCGACGGGCTCCGGGGCCGGTGGCATGCGGGGCGCGGCACGGGTACCTTACGGAGACAGGTGGAGCCCACCGCAGGGGCCACTGTGGCAGGCTCCTGGATGGTTCACGGAGTGTCCGCCCCTATGTCTTCTGGGGGCGGCCGCTCACCATCCGAAAATCCGCAAGATCCACCTCCTCCGGCACTTCACCGTCCACAGACGGATCCGGTCCCAGCGGGTGGGCTTACGGTGGCGACCCATCGGCGCCCCCTTCCACAGCACCGCCCAGTGGCCTGGTAGACGGTCCGTCGGACATCGGGCCAGGCCCCGAGGAGCGGGGTCTGGAACTACATCCTTGGAAGGGGGCGCTCCGGAAGACCGGGGCGCCGACACGGACGTTATCGCCCTCGGCCCGGCTGACCAGCCAGTTCCCGCCCTGAACGCAACCGCGCGCCCCGGCGCCACCCCACGCGCCGTCCCTCGCGAAGCCCCGGGGCACGCGAAAGGGCCGGCCACCCCACCCGGGGTGACCGGCCCTTCAGGCGTCGTAGGACCTACCGCTTGTGCTGCGAGTCGGCCACCGTGACCTCGACCCGCTGGAACTCCTTCAGCTCGCTGTACCCGGTCGTGGCCATGGCCCGCCGCAGCGCCCCGAAGAAGTTCATGGAGCCGTCGGGAATGTGCGAGGGGCCCGCCAGTACCTCCTCGATCGTGCCGACCGTGCCGAGGTCGACCTTCTTGCCGCGCGGCAGCTCCTCGTTGACGGCCTCCATGCCCCAGTGGTGGCCGCGGCCGGGCGCGTCCGTGGCACGGGCCAGCGGGGAGCCCATCATCACGGCGTCCGCGCCACAGGCGATCGCCTTGGGCAGGTCGCCGGACCAGCCCACACCACCGTCGGCGATGACGTGCACGTACCGGCCGCCGGACTCGTCCATGTAGTCACGCCGGGCCGCGGCCACGTCGGCCACCGCGGTCGCCATCGGGACCTGGATGCCCAGCACGTTGCGCGTGGTGTGCGCCGCGCCGCCGCCGAAGCCGACCAGGACGCCCGCCGCGCCGGTGCGCATCAGGTGCAGGGCAGCGGTGTAGGTGGCGCAGCCGCCGACGATCACCGGGACGTCGAGTTCGTAGATGAACTGCTTCAGGTTCAGCGGCTCGTGCGAACCGGAGACGTGCTCCGCCGAGACCGTCGTGCCGCGGATGACGAAGATGTCCACGCCCGCGTCCACCACTGCCTTGGAGAACTGCGCCGTGCGCTGCGGGGAGAGCGCGGCCGCGGTGACCACGCCCGAGTCGCGCACCTCCTTGATGCGCTGCCCGATCAGCTCCTCCTTGATGGGAGCGGCGTAGATCTCCTGAAGGCGGCGGGTCGCGGCGTCCACGTCCAGCCCGGCGATCTCGTCGAGCAGCGGCTGCGGGTCCTCGTACCGGGTCCACAGGCCTTCGAGGTTCAGGACGCCCAGGCCGCCGAGCTCGCCGATGCGGATCGCGGTGGCCGGGGAGACGACCGAGTCCATGGGGGCGGCCAGGAAGGGCAGCTCGAAGCGGTAGGCGTCGATCTGCCAGGCGATCGAGACCTCCTTCGGGTCGCGCGTACGGCGGCTGGGGACGACGGCGATGTCGTCGAAGGCGTACGCCCGGCGGCCGCGCTTGCCGCGCCCGATCTCGATCTCAGTCACGTGTGTGGCCTTTCCCTGATGCGTTCAGCGTCTTCCAGTATCGCCGACGGGTACGACAAGGGCGGCCCCGGATGCTCCGGGACCGCCCTCACGCGCGCGTAGAGACTACTTACGGCTGTAGTTCGGCGCTTCGACCGTCATCTGGATGTCGTGCGGGTGGCTCTCCTTGAGGCCCGCGGAGGTGATCCGCACGAAGCGGCCCTTGGACTCCATCTCGTCGATGGTGGCCGCGCCCACGTAGCCCATGGTCTGACGCAGCCCGCCGACGAGCTGGTGCAGGACGCTGGACAGCGGGCCGCGGTAGGGCACCTGGCCCTCGATGCCCTCGGGCACGAGCTTGTCGTCGGCGGCGACCTCGGCCTGGAAGTAGCGGTCCTTCGAGTACGACTTGCCCTGTCCCCGGGACTGCATGGCACCGAGTGAGCCCATGCCGCGGTACGACTTGAACTGCTTGCCGTTGATGAACTGCAACTCGCCGGGCGACTCCTCGCAGCCCGCGAGCAGCGAGCCCAGCATCACGGTGTCGGCGCCGGCGGCGAGCGCCTTGCCGATGTCGCCGGAGTACTGCAGGCCGCCGTCGCCGATGAGCGGGATGCCCGCCGGGCGGGCGGCGAGGGAGGCCTCGTAGATGGCGGTGACCTGCGGGACGCCGATTCCGGCGACCACGCGCGTGGTACAGATGGAGCCCGGTCCGACACCGACCTTGATGCCGTCGACACCGGCGTCGATCAGCGCCTGGGCGCCGTCACGGGTGGCGACGTTGCCGCCGATCACATCGACGCCGACGCTCGACTTGATCTTCGCCATCCAGCTGAGGGCGTTGCTGTTGTGGCCGTGCGAGGTGTCCACGACCAGGAAGTCCACACCGGCCTCGGCGAGCGCCTGGGCCCGCTCCAGGGCCTCCGGGCTGGCGCCGACGGCGGCACCGACGAGGAGGCGGCCTTCGGAGTCCTTGGCGGCGTTGGGGTACTTCTCCGCCTTGACGAAGTCCTTGACGGTGATCAGGCCCTTGAGGACACCGGAGTCGTCGACGAGCGGCAGCTTCTCGATCTTGTGCTTGCGCAGCAGGTCCATGGCGTCGGTGCCGGAGATGCCGACCTGGCCGGTGACCAGCGGCATCGGCGTCATGACCTCGCGCACCTGGCGGCTGCGGTCCGACTCGAAGGCCATGTCACGGTTGGTGACGATGCCGAGGAGCTTGCCGGCCGCGTCGGTGACCGGGACACCGCTGATGCGGAACTTGGCGCACAGGGCGTCGGCCTCGGCGAGGGTCGCCTCCGGGTGCACGGTGATCGGGTCGGTGACCATGCCGGACTCGGACCGCTTCACCAGGTCGACCTGGTTGACCTGGTCCTCGACGGAGAGGTTGCGGTGCAGCACACCGACGCCACCGAGGCGGGCCATCGCGATGGCCATGCGGGACTCGGTCACCTTGTCCATGGCCGCCGAGAGCAGCGGGATGTTGACCCGGACGTTGCGGGAGATGCGGGACGAGGTGTCGACCGCGTTCGGGAGCACCGCGGACGCTCCCGGCAGCAGCAGCACGTCGTCGTAGGTCAGCCCGAGCGTCGCGAATTTGTCGGGCACTCCGTCGACGTTTGCAGTCATGACACCTTCCCCAAATGGCCTTGATCGGTGCGGATGTCCATGCTAACGGGAAGCAAGGGCGTCACATTCCACGGATTCCACGGTCCGGACCCGCTCCGGGCCTCGTATGCCCGTACGGAAGCGGCGCGCCGCCCGTTCAGGAGCGCGCCCTACTGCTCGGCCAGCGCCCGCAACCTGCTCAGCGCCCGGTGCTGCGCCACGCGGACCGCACCGGGTGACATTCCCAACATCTGACCCGTCTCCTCTGCCGTCAACCCCACGGCGATCCGCAGCAGGAGCAGCTCGCGCTGGTTCTCGGGGAGGTTGGCCAGCAGTTTCTTGGCCCATTCGGCGTCGCTGCTGAGCAGCGCCCGCTCCTCGGGGCCGAGCGAGTCGTCGGGCCGCTCCGGCATCTCGTCGGACGGCACCGCCGTCGAACCGGGGTGGCGCATGGCCGCGCGCTGCAGGTCGGCGACCTTGTGCGCGGCGATGGCGAAGACGAACGCCTCGAAGGGGCGTCCGGTGTCGCGGTAGCGCGGCAGGGCGAGGAGGACGGCTACACAGACCTCCTGCGCGAGGTCCTCCACGAAGTGCCGGGCGTCACCCGGGAGACGGGACAGCCGGGTGCGGCAGTAGCGCAGGGCCAGCGGGTGAACGTGGGCGAGCAGGTCGTGCGTGGCCTGCTCGTCTCCTTCCACGGCACTGTGGACGAGCGCACCGATCGCTCCATGGGGATGAGCCGCCTCGTCGTCGCGCATCGGTCCATGGTGCCTTGGCGTCGTTGGATCCGTGGCATCGCGCTGGTTGTTGTGCACCGAAGCGTTATGAGCAGGTGCGCCGGAACCCATACCCTGCGCCCTCCCCTTCCGCTCGACCGACTCGTCCCCGAGAGACTCCACATCTCAAGGATGCGGCATCCGCGCCGAAACAGGCAGCGGGCGCCGGAGGGACTGCCCGGCCGACCCCGCAACCGCGCCCCTTCAGGGGCGCGGGGCTGCATCTGTCTGCGGCTACGCCGCGTGGGCGCGATCAGCCGCCAACGACCGGCGGCTGCACTACGGCGAGGCGCTCAACGAACCAGGCCCCAACGAAACCCGAGCGCGACAGCGTGCGCCCGGTCCGAAGCGCCGAGCTTCTTGAACAGCCGCCGGGCATGCGTCTTGACGGTGTCCTCGGAGAGAAAGAGCTCACGCCCGATCTCCGCGTTGGAGCGACCGTGACTCATGCCTTCGAGCACCTGAATCTCACGCGCGGTGAGAGTGGGCGCCGCGCCCATCTCCGCCGACCGCAGGCGACGCGGGGCGAGCCGCCAGGTCGGGTCGGCGAGCGCCTGCGTCACCGTGGCGCGCAACTCCGCACGTGAGGCGTCCTTGTGGAGGTAGCCCCGGGCACCCGCGGCCACCGCGAGAGCGACCCCGTCGAGGTCCTCCGCGACCGTGAGCATGATGATGCGCGCACCGGGGTCCGCGGACAGCAGCCGCCGTACGGTCTCGACGCCGCCCAGACCGGGCATGCGTACGTCCATCAGAATCAGGTCCGAACGGTCCGCGCCCCAGCGGCGGAGGACTTCCTCGCCGTTGGCCGCGGTCGTCACGCGCTCGACGCCGGGCACGGTCGCGACCGCGCGGCGGAGCGCCTCTCGGGCAAGCGGGGAGTCGTCGCAGACGAGGACGGATGTCATGGCCGTCCTCCGCAGCTGATGCACGTCACCTTGAGCCTCCAGGCTGGTACGAAATCGTCACCTGTGCGGTCGACCGACTCGGACGCCTGTCCGAGCGTTTGTGTTTTCAACCGCCTCCGCACTCTCAACGACGGTCACCCGAAAGAGTTACGGGGCTGCGCACTGTCTTCGGCACTCTACGTGAGGGCGCGGACACGGTGCAGACATGCGCGGCGGACCCGCAACGTTTCATCACAACCCATGCCCCATTCAGACCCTTTTCTTCCCATTCTCTGGTGTCTGAGGCTAGATTCGCAATGAGTCATATTTTCATCTCCTTAGATCGTAGATGTACGGTCGTGGACACCGTATCCGCCCAGAACGGCTACAAGGGGTCACGCAATGGCAGATTTCTCCCGCCTTCCCGGACCGAACGCGGACCTGTGGGACTGGCAGCTCCTGGCCGCCTGCCGCGGGGTGGACAGCTCGCTCTTCTTCCATCCGGAGGGCGAGCGCGGTGCGGCCCGGAGCGCTCGCGAGAACTCGGCCAAAGAGGTCTGCATGAGGTGCCCGGTGCGCGCGCAATGCGCGGCGCACGCGCTCGCAGTGAGAGAGCCGTACGGCGTGTGGGGCGGGCTGACCGAGGACGAGCGCGAGGAGCTCATGGGGCGGGCGCGGCACCGGCTGGTGTCCGCGTCGTCCGTGGGGAGCGACGCATCGAACAATTGAAGGAACGTTTTTTCTGGAAGGGCACGCGCGCGTGCCCTTCATTCTTTTCTGCCTACCGGTCGGCCGCGCGCGCCAGTTGCTCCAGCGTCGCCGCCACCGCCGGCACCTGGGCCAGATCGGGCAGCGTGAGCGCGACGATCTCCCGCCGGACCGCCGGTTCCAGCGTCACCGTCCGCGCGCCTCGTGGCCGTACGGACTCGACCGCGAGCTGGGGCAGGACGGCGACGCCGAGCCCCGCACCGACCAGGCCGACGACCGCCGGGTAGTCGTCGGTCGCGAAGTCGATGCGGGGCGTGAAGCCGGCGCCCTCGCACACCTCGACCAACTGGCCGCGGCAGCGCGGACACCCGGCGATCCACGACTCCCCGGCGAGCTCCCCGATGGACACGGACCCCGCGCGCGCGAGCCGGTGCCGCTCGGGTACGAGGGCGACGAGCCGGTCGGTCAGCAGGGGCCGTACGACGAGGTCGTCCCACTCGTCCCCGCCCCCGGACCCCTCGTACCGGAAGGCGAGCGCGATGTCGCAGTCGCCCTCCCGCAACAGGCCGACGGACTGCGGGGGTTCGGCCTCCTCCAGAAAGACGCGGGTGCCGGGGTGGGCGGCGCGCAGGGCGGCGAGGGCGGTGGGAACCAGGGTGGAACTGCCGCTGGGGAAGGAGACGAGCCGGACGCGCCCGGCCCGCAGGCCGGCGATGGCGGCGACCTCCTCCTCCGCCGCCGTCAGCCCCGCCAGGATGCCGGCGGCATGCCGCACCAGCGCCTGGCCCGCCTGCGTCAGCCGCATCTCGCGTCCGCTGCGGATGAGCAACGGCGTGCCCACGGACGTCTCCAGGGCCTTCATCTGCTGGCTGACGGCGGGCTGCGTGCAGCCCAGTTCACGCCCCGCGGCGGAGAAGGAGCCGGTCGCCGCGACGGCACGCAGCACACGGAGATGTCGGGCCTCGATCACCTCTCGAGGATAAGCCCTGCTTTGGTACGGCGCCGAATAATGCATGGCGTCTTTGGGTCCTGGTCCCCTACCGTGCCGCCATGGAGCTTCTGTCGGTGAATCTGGGCCGCGCCAAGGCCGTTGCGTACACGGACAACCCGGAGGGCGTCACCGGTATCGACAAGCGGCCGGTCGACGGACCCGTGCGGGTGGCCGCGCCCGGCCCCAAGGGCATCGGCGGGAGCGGGCTCGCCGGGGACGCGGTGTGCAAGAAACAGCACCACGGCGGCGACGACCAGGCCGTGTACGCCATGGCGCGCGAGGACCTGGACGCATGGGAGGGCGAACTGAACCGCTCGTTGCCCAACGGCGCCTTCGGCGAGAACCTCACGACGCGGGGCATCGACGTCTCCGGCGCACTGATCGGTGAGCGCTGGCGCATCGGGTCCGAGGTGGTGCTCGAGGTCACGAGCGCGCGCATCCCGTGCGGCACCTTCCAGGGCCACATGGACGAGAAGCGGTGGGTGAAGCGGTTCACGCAGAAGGGTGCGCCCGGGGCGTATCTGCGGGTGATCCGGCCGGGCGAGATCCGGACCGGGGACCCGGTCGAGATCGTGCACCGGCCGGACCACGACGTGACGGTCGCCCTGGCGTTCCGGGCGATGACCACCGAACGGCCGCTCCAGCCACGGCTGCTGGCAGCGGGGGAGGCACTCCATCCCGAGCTGCGGAAGTGGGCGCTCGAGTACGTGGAGAAGCACGGCGCCTGACGGCGTCCTCCGCAAGCGGACGCTGTCGGTCCCGGTCATTAACCTTGCGCCATGACAACGGCATTGATTACGGGATCGACCGCGGGCATCGGTGCCGCGTTCGCACGGCGGCTGGCGGCTGACGGGCACAGCCTGGTGCTGGTGGCCCGCGACACCAAGCGGCTCCAGGAACAGGCGACCGAACTCCACGACCGCCACGGCATCGAGGCCGAGGTCCTCACCGCCGACCTCGCCACAGACCCCGGCATCGAGGCGGTCGCCGCCCGCCTCTCCGACCGCAGGTCCCCCGTCGACCTCCTCGTCAACAACGCCGGCTTCGGCAACAAGGGCCGCTATCTCGACGTCTCCATGGCCGACGAGCTGAAGATGCTCAAGGTGCACTGCGAGGCGGTGCTGCGACTGACGTCGGCGGCGACGGAGGCGATGCGGGAGCGGGGGCGCGGGGGTGTCGTGAACGTCGCGTCGGTGGCCGCGTTCGTGCCTCGTGGGACGTACGGCGCCTCGAAGGCGTGGGTCGTGCAGTTCACGCAGGGCGCGGCGAGGGATCTGGCGGGGAGCGGGGTCCGGCTGATGGCCCTGTGCCCGGGCTTCGTGCGGACCGAGTTCCACCAGCGGGCCGGGATGGGCACGGACAACATCCCCGGCTGGATGTGGCTCGACGCGGACAAACTGGTCGCCGCGGCCCTCACCGACCTGTCCCGCGGCAAGACCCTGTCGATCCCGGACCCGCGTTACAAGGCGCTCATGGGGTTGGTGAAGGTGGCGCCCCGCGGGTTGTTGGGCGGGATCACGTCCAGGACGGGGCGGAAGTACGGGCCGCAGTAGGCGGACGCAGGGCTTCGACGACCCAGGAGTCGCAAGAGGAGCTTTCCCCGCCGACAGGCCGATATGAGGCCACAGGGCGGACAATGGTGGTGTTCGAACCGGACCCAGGGGGGCTGGAGGCGATGGCGGGATGACGTTCGTACAGCTCATCGACTGCAGGACCAGCCGTTTCGACGAGATGGACCGGCTGATGGACACATGGGTCGAGCAGACCAAGGGAAAGCGCTCCGCGACGCATGCGGTGGTCGGCAAGGACCGGTCCGACGCGTCGCACTTCGTCGAGATCGTGGAGTTTCCGTCGTACGAGGAGGCGATGCGGAATTCGGGGCTGCCGGAGACGGAGCGGATCTTCCAGGGGATGGTCGCGCTGTGTGACGAGGCGCCGACCTTCACGGATCTGGACGTGGTGCGGGACGAGCAGCTCAACCCGGCTGTCTCACGGGAGTTCTTCGAGCAGGCCGGGCGGGCGGGGACGGCGGAGATGTTCGAGCGGTTCACCGACGACTACATGGACCACGATCCGGCCAATCCGGACGCTCTGGGGCTCGCGGCCGCGCGCGAGGAGTACGAAGGATGGCGGCGGGCCTTCGCCTTCACCTTCCGCGTGGACGACCAGATCGCCCAGGACGACCGGGTGTGCACCCGCTGGACCTGGGCCGGCAAGCACACCGGCGAGTTCGTGGGGATTCCGGCGACCGGGCAGAACGTGACCATGACCGGGACCACCTGGCACCGGTTCCGGGGCGGGCGGATCTGCGAGGGCTGGTGGCAGTACGACCGTGCGGGGCTGATGGAACAGCTGGGAGTACTCGGAGAATGACGGCCCGATTCCCTGTGACCCGCGAAGGGGAAAGCCCCCGTTCCCTCTGGGGGAACGGGGGCCTCCTTGCGAGCGCTGGGCTCAGTGGGAGTGGCCGTGGCTGTGACCACCGGCGGCCGGCTCCTCCTCTTCCTTCTTCTCGACGACCAGGGTCTCGGTCGTCAGGAGGAGGGAGGCGATGGAGGCGGCGTTCTCCAGGGCGGAGCGGGTGACCTTGACCGGGTCGATGACGCCGGCCTTGACCAGGTCGCCGTACTCGCCGGTCGCGGCGTTGAAGCCCTGGCCCTTGTCGAGCTCGGCGACCTTGGCGGTGATGACGTAGCCCTCGAGGCCGGCGTTCTCCGCGATCCAGCGCAGCGGCTCGACGACGGCCTTGCGGACGACGGCGACACCGGTGGCCTCGTCGCCGGTCTTGCCGAGGCCGCCCTCGAGCACCTTGGCGGCGTGGACCAGAGCGGAGCCACCACCGGAGACGATGCCCTCCTCGACCGCGGCGCGGGTCGCGGAGATGGCGTCCTCCAGACGGTGCTTCTTCTCCTTCAGCTCCACCTCGGTGGCGGCGCCGACCTTGATCACGCACACGCCGCCGGCCAGCTTCGCGAGGCGCTCCTGGAGCTTCTCGCGGTCCCAGTCGGAGTCGGTGTTCTCGATCTCGGCCTTGATCTGGGCGATCCGGCCCTGGACGGCGGAGGAGTCACCGGCGCCGTCGACGATCGTGGTGTCGTCCTTGGTGACCGTGACACGGCGGGCGGAGCCCAGCACGTCCAGGCCGACCTGGTCGAGCTTGAGGCCGACCTCCTCGGAGATGACCTCGGCGCCGGTCAGCGTCGCCATGTCCTGCAGCATCGCCTTGCGGCGGTCGCCGAAGCCGGGAGCCTTGACGGCGACGGCGTTGAACGTGCCGCGGATCTTGTTGACGACCAGGGTCGACAGGGCCTCGCCCTCGACGTCCTCGGCGATGATCAGCAGCGGCTTGGAGGCACCCGCCTGGATGACCTTCTCGAGCAGCGGCAGCAGGTCCTGGATCGAGGAGATCTTGCCCTGGTTGATCAGGATGTACGGGTCGTCGAGGACGGCCTCCATACGCTCCTGGTCGGAGACCATGTAGGGCGACAGGTAACCCTTGTCGAAGGCCATGCCCTCGGTGAAGTCCAGCTCCAGACCGAAGGTGTTGGACTCCTCGACGGTGATGACACCGTCCTTGCCGACCTTGTCCATCGCCTCGGCGATGAGCTCGCCGACCTGGCTGTCCTGGGCGGACAGACCGGCGACGGCGGCGATGTCGGACTTCTCGTCGATCGGGCGGGCGGTCGCGAGGAGCTCCTCGGACACGGCCTTGACCGCGGCGTCGATGCCCTTCTTCAGGGCGGCCGGGGAGGCACCCGCGGCGACGTTCTTCAGGCCCTCGCGGACCAGCGCCTGGGCCAGCACGGTGGCGGTGGTGGTGCCGTCACCCGCGATGTCGTTGGTCTTGGTCGCCACCTCCTTCACCAGCTGGGCGCCGAGGTTCTCGTACGGGTCCTCGATCTCGACCTCACGGGCGATCGTGACACCGTCGTTGGTGATGGTGGGAGCGCCGAACTTCTTGTCGATGACGACGTTGCGACCCTTGGGGCCGATCGTCACCTTGACCGTGTCGGCAAGCTTGTTGACGCCGCGCTCGAGGGCGCGACGGGCGTCCTCGTCGAACTTCAGGATCTTCGCCATGGGAGCGTGAGCCCTCTCGGAAATCTAGGTGAAAAGAGACTGCGCCCCGGGCGCCCGGCTTGTTAGTGGTCGCGGGGGCCAGGGGCGCAGCTCAGAGAAATGCTGGGGTGAATTACTTCTCGATGATCGCGAGCACGTCGCGAGCCGAGAGGACGAGGTACTCCTCGCCGTTGTACTTCACCTCGGTGCCGCCGTACTTGCTGTACAGCACGATGTCGCCGACGGAGACATCGAGCGGAAGACGGTTACCGTCCTCGAAGCGGCCCGGGCCCACGGCCAGGACGACGCCCTCCTGGGGCTTCTCCTTCGCCGTGTCCGGGATGACCAGGCCAGAGGCGGTGGTCTGCTCGGCGTCGAGCGGCTGGACCACAATGCGGTCCTCGAGCGGCTTGATGGCAACCTTGGAGCTGGTGGTCGTCACGATCCGACCTCCCCCTTCGGAGATCACGGGGTTGACTGTCTGAGGTGGCGACCAGGTGGATCCGTCGTCGCGGGTGCCGGACCTGCCCGTCGCTGTGTTGGCACTCTCCAGGGGGGAGTGCCAGACCCGAGACTATGACCGTGATTAGCACTCGGTCAAGCGGAGTGCCAATCGCGTCTCCTGTGCCGCCGCCGGAGCGCCTACAGATAGTCCTCCAGCCGCCCCACCGTCAGCCCGCGCCGCTCGATCTCCCGCAGCACCCTCGCCGTCCGTTCCGTCAGCGTCGGTCCCGTCGACTCCCCCGATGCCAACGAGACGATGTCTCCCGCCCGCAGCGGCCGCTCCGGCGCGCCACCCTCCACCGACACGCTCCACAGCACCACCGCCGAGAGTCCGCAGTCGGCCGCCGCGCGCAGGGTCGTGCCGTCGTACGTGCCATAGGGCGGCCGGAACAGCCGCGGCCGGATCCCGAAGCGGGACCGCACCTTCTCCTGCTGGCCGCAGATCTCGGCGCGCTGGCCGGAGTACGGCAGACCCCGCAGGGCGGGGTGGTCGAGGGTGTGGTTCTGGATGCTCGCGCCGACCGACTGGAGGCGCGCGAAGTGGCCGTACCCGGGGCCGACGACACTGTCCGTGAGGAACATGCTGACGGGCAGCCGCAGTTCACGGACCATGCCGACGAACCGTGGATCCCGCTCGGCGCCGTCGTCGTAGGTGAGGAAGACGACCTTGTCGGTCGTCCCGACACGTCTCACGACCGGCGGCAGGCCGCCCCGGCGCAGCGCCGCGCGCGCCGGCACCCGCGGGGGCGCCGACAGCGGGGCCAGGAGGCCCCAGTGGCGGTACGGCCGTCCGTCCGCCCCGTCCCCCCCACTCGGTCCGTCCGGCCCGTACGACCCCACTCGCTGCGCCGCCTTCTTGCCCAGCCGTTCGATGGGATCGACGGACTGGGCACAGCCGGTGAGCAGGACGGCCGCCAGCCCCCCGGCGACCAGTGCCCGCGCTCTCACAGGTAGTCCTCGAGTCGGGCCACCGCGTACCCCTCGGCCGTGATCCTGTTCAGGAAGCGGCGGACCATGTCGGGCATCGCACCCTTCCAGCCCTTACGGCCCCGGAAGTGGCTGAGCACGATGTCGCCGGGGTGGATGTCCTGGTCCCACTCGCGGTACTCCCAGTGGTCGACGAAGACCTCCTCGTTCCAGATGGGCGCGTACTTGATGCCGCAGGACCTGGCCGCGCGCAGGGTGTCCTCGTTGTAGTTGCCGTAGGGCGGGCGGAAGAGCGTGGGCCGGGTGCCGAACCGTTTCTCTATGACGTCCTGCATCCCGCAGATCTCGCGCTGCTGGCGGGCGTACGACAGCGCGGGCAGGTAGGGGTGGTGGAGCGTGTGGTTGTTCAGTACGACCCCCGTGTCCCGCATTCTCGCGAAGTAGCCGTAGTCGTCCTTGATCAGGTAGTCGCTGAGGAAGGCGGTGTACGGGATCTTCAGCTCGCTCATCATCCGCAGGAACGCGGGGTCCTTCTCGGCGCCGTCGTCGATGGTGAGGAAGACGATCTTCTGCTCGGTGGGGACCGTGGTGAAGACCGGCGGTAGCCCCTTCACGTCGTGGCCGTCGACCTCGAAGCCGTGACGGGTGGTGATGCGGGGCTTGGTCACGGGCGCCGGCGGGGCCGTCAGCGGCACTTTCTCCAGGCCCCAGCGCCTGGCGGCGACGATCCGGGTCTGCTCGGCGCGGAGCCGGGCGGCCCGGATAAGGGTCTTGTCGGCCTGGAGGTCGCCGGCGGCGGCCGTGGGCGCGTTGAGGGGCTGCTGCGGCCGTACGCCGGTCCCGGCCGGGTCGGCGCAGCCGGAGACCAGGGCGGCCACTGCCAGGAGGACGAGGCCGCCACGGATCGATACCGACACCACCAACGCACCATTTTTATACTTTTGTCCTACTGTTCCCATGAGGCCGGATCCTCGCAGGTCACGGCATCGCGCCCGGGCCGACACCGCCGCCCGGAAGCGGACCGTCCACCGACTGGCCCACAATGACCCGGTGAACGACCTCGCCCCCCTCCTCGCCCCCGAGGGCCGTGCCCTCCTCGACGAAGTGCGCGGCACCGCCCCCGCCGACGAACTCGCCGTCGCCACCCGGCTGCGCCGCGAGCATCCCGCCGAACTCGTCTCCGCGGCGCTCGGTCAGGCGCGGTTGCGGCAGCGGGCGGCGGCCAAGTTCGGGGCCGAGGACGCGGAGCGGATGTTCTTCACGCCGAACGGGGTCGAGCAGTCGACCCGGGCGAGCGTGGCGGCATACCGCGCGGAGCGCCTGCGGGCCCTGGGCGTCACCTCCGTCGCCGACCTGTGCTGCGGGATCGGCGGGGACGCGATCGCGCTGGCCCGGGCCGGCATCCGGGTCCTCGCGGTGGACCGGGATCCGCTGACGGCGGCGGCCGCGCGGGCGAACGCGGACGCGCTGGGGCTCGACGACCTGATCGACGTACGGGAGGCGGACGTCACGGCGATCGACACGGCCGCCTACGACGCCGTGTTCGTGGATCCGGCGAGGCGGGGCGGGCGGGGCCGCATCTTCGATCCGGAGGCCTACTCACCGCCCCTGTCGTGGGCGGTCGGGGCGGCTCTCAAGGCCCCGCACGCCGCGTTGAAGGTCGCGCCCGGTATTCCCCACGAGGCGGTTCCGGCGGAGGCCGAAGCGGAGTGGATCTCCGACGGTGGGGACGTGAAGGAGGCGGTGCTGTGGTTCGGCACCGCGCCGGGGGCCGTCCGGGCCACGCTGCTGCCGGGACCGCGGACCCTGCTCGGCCGAGGGCTCCCCGACCCCGAAGTCCGTTCCGTGGGGCGGTACTTGTACGAGCCCGACGGCGCCGTCATCCGGGCCCATCTGGTGGCCGAGACGGCCGAGGAGCTCGACGGCGGCCTGATCGACCCCACCATCGCCTACGTCACCGCGGACACGCTGCGCGCGACCCCGTATGCCACGGCGTACGAGATCACCGACCGACTCCCCTTCAACGTGAAGAAGTTGAAGGCGCTGCTGCGGGAGCGGGAGGTCGGCATCCTGACCGTCAAGAAGCGCGGGTCGGCCGTCGAGCCGGAGGAACTACGGCGCAAGGCCCTTCCGAAGCCGCAGGGGCCGCACTCCGTGACTGTGTTCCTGACCCGGGTCGCGGGGGCGCCGACCATGCTGATCGGCGCCCCCGCGAGGGCCGTCACCGGTGCTGGAGCGTCCTGAGCGGCTCCAGGTGCGGGTCGGCGCCGACCGGGCGTTCGCGGCGATCGAGGCGCCCGCGGGGTGCCGCCGTGTCGCGGCGCTCGCGACCGCGGTGGTGCTCGCCGCGGTCGACAACGGATCACTGACCGCACTGCCGCGCCCTGTCCAGCAGCAGTTCCCGCTCGCGTTCGTTGCGGGTCAGTGCGGCAGCCCGCTCGAACTCGGCCCGCGCCTGCGTCGTACGTCCGAGGCGGGCCAGGAGATCGCCCCGCACGCTCGGCAGCAGGTGGTAGTCGTGCAGGGCGGGTTCGTCGGTGAGCGCGTCGACGATCTCCAGGGCCGGGCCCGGTCCCTCGGCCATCGAGACGGCGACCGCGCGGTTGAGTTCGACCACCGGGGAGGGGGCGCGGGCGGCGAGCAGGGCGTAGAGGGTGGCGATGGCCGGCCAGTCGGTCTCGTCGTAGGAGTACGCGTGCGCGTGGCAGGCGGCGATGGCGGCCTGGAGGACGTAGGGGCCGGGGGCGCCCGCGGCCGTGGCGTCCGCGCGGCCCAGGGCCTTGATGCCGCGGGCGATGAGCATGCGGTTCCAGCGGCTGCGGTTCTGGTCCCTGAGCAGGACCGGCTCGCCCCGCGGTCCGGTGCGGGCGGCCGTGCGGGAGGCCTGGAACTCCAACAGGGCCGCGAGGCCGTGCACTTCGGGTTCCTTGGGCATGAGGGCGGACAGCAGGCGGGCCAGCCGCAGGGCGTCCTCGCACAGGGAGGGGCGCAGCCAGTCGTCGCCTGCCGTGGCCGCGTATCCCTCGTTGAAGATCAGGTAGATGACGTCCAGGACAGAACCGAGGCGGGCCTCGCGGTCGGGGCCGTAGGGCACCTCGAAGGCGATGTTCTTCGTGGCGAGGGTCCGCTTGGCGCGCACGATGCGCTGGGCGACGGTCGCCTCCGGGACGAGGAAGGCGCGGGCGATCTCGGGGGTGGTCAGGCCGCCGAGCAGCCGCAGGGTGAGGGCGGTGCGGGCCTCGGCGGACAGCACCGGGTGACAGGTGGTGAAGACGAGCCTGAGCAGGTCGTCGTCGATGTCCTCGGGGTCGGACGGCTCCTCCGGCGGCGCGGTCTCCGACAGGTCCCGTCCGATCTCGGCCAGCTTGCGGGCGTAGTTCTCCCGGCGGCGGACCAGGTCCACGGCCCGTCTGCGCGCGATGGCCATGAGCCAGGCGCCCGGGTTGTCGGGGACGCCCTCGCGTGGCCACTGCTCCAGCGCCGCCACCAGGGCGTCCTGGGCGAGCTCCTCGGCGATGCCGACGTCCCGGACGACACGGGTGACACCGGCGATGATGCGCGGCGACTCCATGCGGAAGACGGTCTCGACGGAGGCGCGGGCGTCGGCTTCGAGGGGCTGTGAGGTCACAGCCCCCCATTCGACACCCGTAGGGCCCCCGCAGCCAAGGAAGCGGGCTCAGCCCTCCGCGATCTCCCGCACCTCGCAGGTGACCGTCCAGTGCTCCTCGTGCACCTTCAGGAAGCGCTTGGTCCACTCGATCGCCTCGGCCATGTCCTTGGCCTGGACGATGGCGTACCCCCCGACGACCTCCTTCGCCTCGGTGAAGGGCCCGTCGGTCACCGACAGCTGCCCCTTCTCCCACCGCACCCGGGCCCCCTGCGCGGTCGGCGTCAGCCCGGCGGTGTCCAGCAGCACCCCGGCCTTCGTCATCTCCTCGATCAGCTCGCCCATCCGCTGCATCAGCGCGTCGCTGGGGCCCTCGGCGGGGGCGGTCTTCTCGTCGATCTGGACCATCGACAGGTAACGCGGCATGGTGACTCCTCGGTCGCTACGGGGCCGGTCCTTCCCGGCCTCTCACCAGTGCGTCGATCGGGAGAGGGCGGGATCGACAGACTCCGCGGATTTCTTCGGAGATTTTTTCCCGGGGCCCTGACCTGCTACGACAGCGACCCGCCGAAGTCCGCAAGAGCCCCCGGGGGGCCCGATGGCTGCATCCGCCGGCTCACTTTCAGCGCAGCGATTCCCACAGGTCACTCGCGGCCGGTTCCTTCGCCACCACCCGGTTGGGGTTCGAGGGCGCGGTCACCACCGGCATGGTCACGGTCTTCACTTCGTCGCTCGACAGGCCCTTCAGGCTCTCGCCGAGGCTCATCAGCTCGGTCAGGGAGTCGAGCCCGGTGTCGGTGGTGAGACTGCCGGTGATCGCGTCGGCGACGGAGTACAGCTTGGTGGGGCTGGTCAGCAGGTTCGTCGAGGAGATCTGCTCCAGCAGGGCCTTCACCAGCTTCTGCTGGAGGCCTATGCGGCCCAGGTCGCTGCCGTCGCCTATGCCGTGCCGGGTGCGGGCGAACGCGAGGGCCTGCTTGCCGTTCAGGTGGTGGGTGCCCGCCTTCAGGGTGAGGTGGCTGTCGTCGTCGTCGATGTCCTCGTCCGTGGTCACCGTGACCCCGCCGAGCGCGTCGACCAGCTTCGCGAAGCCCGAGAAGTCGATCTCGACGTAGTGGTCCATGCGGACGTTCGTGATCGACTCGACCGTCTTGACCGCGCACACCGGACCGCCCACCGAGTAGGCGCTGTTGAACATCGCGCCGTACGCCGCCGACGTGGTGCCCCCGCTCTCCAGGGGGCACGACGGGCGGGTGACGAGGGTGTCGCGCGGGATGCTGACGACCGTTGCCGTGGTGCGGCCCGCGCCGATGTGCACGACCATCGCGGTGTCGGACCGGGCGCCGGTGCTGCTGCCGCCCCCGAGCGCCTGGTTCTCCTTGCCGCTGCGCGAGTCGGAGCCCAGGACCAGGATGTTCACCGCCTCCGTGGGCAGCGGCGCCTCCTGCGAGGTTGAAGGGGTCGGTGTCACCTTCGCGGGACGGTCGTCGCCGAGCGCGCTGTTGATGTCGACGCTCTTGATGTTGCTGTTGAGGTGCCAGTAGGCCCAGCCCGCCGCGGCGCATCCCAGGACCAGCGTGCCCGCGAGCGTGAGGCCGACGGCCTTCAGCACTCTCGGCCGCCGACCCACTCGTCTGTCCTCGCCGTCTCCCGTCACAGGGAGGAACGTACGTCCGAATTATTACGAGGAAAGCCTCCTGAGCGGCTTTCTTCGGAAAATCTCAGACTTCTCATTCCAGCGTCACGGCCGGTACCGGATTGCTGCCGCTCCACGAGGCGTTGAAGCCGAAGGTCACCGAACCGCCGTCCGGCACGGTCCCGTTGTAGGCCGCGTTCGAGCAACTGACCGCGGCCCCCGACTGGGTGCAGGTCGCGTTCCAGGCCTGGGTGATCCGCTGCCCGGCGCCGTACGTCCAGCCGACCTTCCAGGACGACAGTGCGGCACCCGAGCAGGAGATCTTCACCTGCCCCGTGAAGCCGCTGTCCCACTGACTGGTCACGCTGTAGGCCGCGGTGCACGCGCCGGTCGGCGGAGGCGTGGTCGTCCCGCCGAGCGCCTCCGCGATCGCGTAATACGCCGGTTTCGGCGTGTAGTTCTCGTCGTACGGCGTCGCCGCGCCCTCCCCCGGGAAGGTGCTCGGGATCCAGGAGTCGGAGTCGGTGAAGCCCCAGACGGTGACGCCGGCGCAGCGCGCGACCGCCACGCACGCCTTCATGACGGCCTTGTAGTCGACGGCCTGCTGCGCGAGCTTCGCGCTGTCGGAGGGCAGGGTCATCCGGATGTCCAGCTCGGTGATCGCCACGTCGACTCCGAGGTCGGCGAAGCGCTGGATGTTCTGCTGGAGGGTGGAGGGCACCTGGCCGACGATCAGATGGGCCTGGAGCCCGACCCCGTCGATCGGGACGCCCTGCTCCTTCAGCGACTTGACCAGGTTGTAGAGGGCCGTGGACTTCGCGTTGACACCCTCGACGTTGTAGTCGTTGATGTACAGCCTGGCGGCCGGGTCGGCGGCGCGGGCGGCGGTGAGGGCCTGGGCGATGTAGCCGGTGCCGAGGCCGTTGTACCAGAGGGTCTGGCGGTAGGTGCCGTCCTCGTTGAAGGGCTCGTTGACGACGTCCCAGGCGGCCAGCCGGCCCTTGTAGCGGCCGACCTCCAGCGCGATGTGGTCGTTCATCAGCTGGCTGAGCTGGGCCGCGGTCCAGGTGCCGTTCGTCAGCCAGCTCGGGTTCTGGCTGTGCCAGACCAGGGTGTGGCCGCGCACCTGCTGGCCGTGGGCCTCGGCGAAGTTCACGATCTGGTCGGCCTCGGCCCAGTTGTAGCTGCCCCGGGTCGGCTCGACCGAGCCCCACTTCATGGCGTTGCCGGGGGTCAGCGAGTTGAACTGCGCCCCGGCGAGGTCGCCGTAGGCACCGGTGAGCTTGGAGCCGGTGACGGCCGTGCCCATGACCTTGCCCTTGGCGGCCGCGAGGTCGCGCAGGGGTACGTCGGCGGCGCTCGCCGTGGAGGCCGGGACGAGCAGCGCGAGGCCGCTCAAGAGGGACGCAAGGGATAAGCCGGTTCTCAGAGATCTCATTGCGGGTGCCTCCGAAAGTTTCGGTCGTGCAACCGATTGGCTTCGGAGGAGTGTGGGCGCACGCACCCCACCCGTCAATAGCTCATCCCTCCGCCTCAGCGGTACTGCTGCGCACCACCAGGCTCGTCGCCAGCTCCACCCGGGTCGCCGCGGGGTTCCCGCCGTCCCGTCCCAGGTCCAGCACCAGCTTCGCCGCGGCCTCGGCCATCTCGGTCAGCGGCTGCCGTACGGTCGTCAGCGGCGGCCCCACCCAGGGCGCCACCGGAAGGTCGTCGAACCCGACGACGCTCAGGTCCTCCGGGATGCGCAGCCCCAGCTCGCGGGCCGCCTCGTACAGACCGAGCGCCTGGAGGTCGTTGCCGGCGAAGACCGCTGTGGGCCGGTCGGGGCGGCGCAGGAGGGCCAGGCCCTGGCGGTAGCCGGTCTCGTGGTGGAAGTCGCCGGCCATGATCAGCCCGGGGTCGACGGGCAGCCCCGCGGTCTCCAGGGCGGCCCGGTAGCCGTCGATGCGGGCGCGGCTGCACATCATGCGGGAGGGGCCGGTGATCGCCCCGATCCTGCGGTGCCCGAGCTCGACGAGGTGCCGGGTCGCGGCGAGCCCGCCCTGCCAGTTGGTCGCGCCGATGGAGGGCACGTCGGCACCCGGATCGCCGGCCGGGTCCATCACCACGAACGGGATCGACCTGCTGCTCAGCAGCGCGCGCTGGGACTCGTCGAGCCCGGAGAGCACGAGGATCACGCCGTAGGGGCGGCGGGCGGCGACCTGGTCGGCCCAGGTGCGCCCGGGGGTGAGCCGGCCCGCGCTCTCGCTCAGCACGACGCTGAGCCCGGCGTCACGGGCCACGTTCTCCACGCCCCGGATGACCTCCATCGCCCACGCGCTCTCCAGCTCGTGGAAGACCAGGTCGATCAGGGGCGAACGGCTCGCCTCGGCGCGTCGGCGCCGGTAGCCGTGCGCGCGCAGCAGGCCCTCGACGCGGGCGCGGGTCGCGGGAGCGACGTCGGCCCGGCCATTGAGGACCTTCGAAACTGTCGGCGCCGAAACGCCGGCCTCCCGGGCGATCTCGGCGAGCGTGGCGGTCTGCGGCGACCGTCCAGCCGTCGAGGGTGTCGGGGAAGTCGTCCGGGTTTCAGCGGGCTCCGGGGGTGTCATGGCGGCGATCGTATCCCTGCGCGCCCTCTTGACGAACCCTCCTGGCGGCCCTAGGTTCCCAAAACATTCGGATTACACATCGAAACATTCGTCAGGGCCTGTTCCAAGTTCCCCGTCGTCCGCGCGGAGCGGGGCGTGGAACTCGGAGCAGGCCCTGAGGTCGTCGACCCGACAGTCGAGCCCGACAGGAGTTACATGACCACCGCGCCCTGGCGTGACCCCGCCCTGACCGCCTCCGCCCGCGTCGACGACCTCCTCTCCCGGATGACCCTTCAGGAGAAGACCGCCCAGCTCTACGGCGTGTGGGTGGGCGCCAGCACGGACGGGGACGGAGTCGCCCCCCTCCAGCGCGAGATGACCGCCGACTACGACTGGGACGAGCTGATCACCCGGGGCCTGGGCCAGCTCACCCGTCCCTTCGGCACCGCCCCCGTGGACCCGGCGCTGGGCGCGCAGGCATTGGCCCGCGCCCAGCGCCGTATCGCCGAAGCGGGCCGTTTCGGCATCCCGGCGCTGGCCCACGAGGAGTGCCTGGCCGGCTTCACCACCTGGCGGGCCACCGCCTATCCGGTCCCGCTCGCCTGGGGCGCGAGCTGGGACGCCGATCTGGTCGAGGAGATGGCCGGTGCCATCGGCCGCGACCTGCGCGCGGTCGGTGTCCACCAGGGTCTGGCCCCCGTTCTGGACGTCGTCCGCGACCCGCGCTGGGGACGGGTCGAGGAGACGATCGGCGAGGACCCGTATCTGGTGGGCACGATCGGCGCCGCGTACGTGCGGGGTCTGGAGTCGGCGGGGATCGTCGCCACGCTCAAGCACTTCGCCGGGTACGCCTCCTCGGCCGGCGCCCGCAACCTCGCGCCCGTGCGCGCGGGCGTGCGGGAGTTCGCCGACATCACCCTGCCGCCCTTCGAGTTCGCCCTGCGCGAGGGCGGGGCCCGCTCGGTGATGGCCGCGTACACCGACACCGACGGCGTCCCGGCCTCCGCCGACCCCGGACTGCTGACGGAACTCCTGCGCGAGGAGTGGGGGTTCACCGGCACGGTGGTCGCCGACTACTTCGGCGTCGGCTTCCTCCAGACCCAGCACCGGATCGCCGGCACCGAGGCGGGCGCGGCCCACGCTGCCCTCGCGGCGGGGCTCGACGTCGAGCTGCCCACCCTCAAGTGCTACGGCACCCCCCTGATCGAGGCCGTCCGCGCGGGCGAGATCCCCGAGTCCCTGATCGACCGGGCGGCCCGCCGGGTCCTGCTCCAGAAGTGCGAGCTGGGCCTCCTGGACGAGGACTGGAGCCCGGAACCCACCGAGCGGATCGACCTGGACTCGACGGCGAACCGCGCCCTGGCCCGCCGCCTCGCCGAGGAGTCGGTGGTGCTCCTGGACAACCCGGACGGCCTGCTCCCGCTGGCCCCCGACACCCGGATCGCGGTCGTCGGCCCGCGCGCCGCCGACGCCCTCGCCATGCTGGGCTGCTACTCCTTCCCCTCCCACGTCCTCACCCACCACCCCGACGTCCCGATGGGCATCGAGATCCCCACGGTCCTGGAGGCCCTGCGCACCGAACTCCCCGACGCCAAGGTGACGTTCACCGAGGGCTGCGGGGTCGACGAGCCGGACACCGGGGGCTTCGAGGAGGCGGTGGCCCGGACGGCGGAGGCGGACGTCTGCGTGGCGGTGCTCGGCGACCGGGCGGGCCTCTTCGGCCGGGGCACGTCGGGCGAGGGCTGCGACGTGACGGACCTGCGCCTGCCGGGCGTCCAGGGAGAGTTGCTGGACTCGCTGGTCGCGACCGGTGTCCCGGTCGTGCTGGTCCTGCTGACCGGCCGCCCCTACGCGCTCGGCCGCTGGGACGGCCGGCTCGGCGCGGTCGTCCAGGCGTTCTTCCCCGGCGAGGAGGGCGGCCCGGCGGTCGCCGGAGTGCTGTCGGGCCGGGTCAACCCCTCGGGCCGCCTCCCGGTGAGCGTCCCGCGGGTGCCCGGCGGCCAGCCGTGGACCTACCTCCAGCCGCCGCTCGGCCTCGCGGGCGAGGTCAGCAACCTGGACCCGACCCCGCTGTACGCCTTCGGACACGGGCGCTCCTACACGGAGTTCGTGTGGGAGGACTTCACGGGCGGCGGGGCACGGGAGGAGATCGGCACGGACGGCACCCACGACGTGTCGCTGACCGTGCGCAACCCGGGGGGCCGGGCGGGCGCCGAGGTCGTCCAGCTGTATCTGCACGACCCGGTCGCCTCGGTGACCCGCCCGGACGTCCGCCTGATCGGCTATCGGCGGCTGGAGCTGGAGCCGGGCGAGTCCCGTCGCGTGACCTTCCGCTTCCACGCCGAACTGTCGGCGTTCACCGACCGCAAGGGCCGCCGCGTCGTCGAACCGGGCGACCTGGAGCTGCGGCTGGCGGCGTCGAGCGCGGAGGTCCGGCACACGGCACTGCTGCGTCTCACGGGCCCGGTGCGGGAGCTGGGCCCGAACCGCCGGCTGCGCTGCGAGACGGAGGTGTCGCAGACGCAGTGAGCTCAGTCCACGCCCAGCGACTCGAACCGCCACCGGTGCACCGGCCGGGCGACCAACCCACCATCAGGCTCGGCGAGTTCGGGGAGCTGGGCGTCGTGGACCGCGTCCCACCACGTGACGACCAGGACGGCGGCTGCGCTGCGAGACAGAGCGTGTCGCAGACGCAGTGAGCTCAGTCCGCGCCCAGCGACTCGAACCGCCACCGGTGCACCGGCCGGGCGACCAAACCGCCATCGGGCTCGGGGAGTTCGGGGAGCTGGGCGTCGTGGACCGCGTCCCACCACGTGACGACCAGGACGCGGTCCTGCGGTGCCCGGAAGGTCTCGCGCCGCAACGGCCGTAGGGGAAGCTCCTGTCGGCGGACCCAGGCAAGCAGTTCCTCGCCCCGCCCCTCGGCCGCCCGGGCCTCCCACATCAGCGTGACCGTCACGAGTAGAGGTTCTCCTTGCTGACCTCGTGCACATGGTCATGGCCCGGCACATGCGGGTCGGTCACCGGGAGGGAGGAGTCGGCGGAGAGGTCCCAGCTGGAGGCGGGGCGGTTACGGGCGACCATCTCGGCACCGAGCGCGGCGACCATCGCGCCGTTGTCCGTGCACAGCTTGGGCCGCGGCACCCGCAGTCGGATCCCGGCGGCCTCGCAGCGCTCCTGGGCCAGCGCCCGCAGCCGCGAGTTGGCGGCCACGCCGCCGCCGATCATCAGGTGGTCGACGCCCTCGTCCTTGCAGGCCCGCACGGCCTTGCGGGTCAGCACGTCCACGACCGCCTCCTGGAAGGAGGCCGCCACGTCACGCACCGGCACCTCCTCCCCCGCGGCCCGCTTCGCCTCGATCCAGCGGGCGACCGACGTCTTGAGGCCGGAGAAGGAGAAGTCGTACGCCGGGTCGCGCGGCCCGGTCAGACCGCGCGGGAACGCGATCGCCGACGGGTCGCCCTCGCGCGCGTACCGGTCGATGACCGGACCGCCGGGGAAGCCGAGGTCGAGCACACGGGCGATCTTGTCGAAGGCCTCGCCGGCCGCGTCGTCGATGGTCGCGCCCATCGGCCGTACGTCGGAGGTGATGTCGCTCGACAGCAGCAGCGAGGAGTGCCCGCCGGAGACGAGCAGCGCCATCGTCGGCTCGGGCAGCGCGCCGTGCTCCAGCTGGTCCACGCAGATGTGGGAGGCGAGGTGGTTGACGCCGTAGAGGGGCTTGCCGAGGGCGTAGGCGTACGCCTTCGCCGCGGAGACCCCCACGAGCAGCGCGCCGGCGAGGCCGGGACCGGCGGTGACGGCGATCCCGTCGAGGTCACGCGCGCTCACCCCGGCTTCCTTCAGGGCGCGCTCGATGGTCGGCACCATCGCTTCGAGGTGCGCCCTGCTGGCCACCTCCGGCACCACGCCGCCGAACCGGGCGTGCTCGTCGACGCTGGAGGCGATGGCGTCGGCCAGCAGGGTGGTGCCCCGGACGATGCCGACGCCGGTCTCGTCACAGGAGGTCTCGATGCCCAGGACAAGCGGTTCGTCAGCCATTGATCTCGGTTCCTCGTTCGGATGTCGATACCGCGGCGGAGCCGCTGTCGGATGCTGTGGTCAGTCGCATGACCAGGGCGTCCACATTGCCCGGCTGGTAGTAGCCGCGGCGGAACCCGATGGCCTCGAAGCCGAAGCGCTCGTAGAGCTTCTGGGCGCGGATGTTGTCGATCCGGCACTCCAGCATCACTTCGGCGCACTCGAAGGCGGTCGCGGCCCTCAGCAGCTCGGTCAGCAGCACCGAGCCGAGTCCGGTGCCCCAGTGGTCGCGGGCGACGGCGATCGTCTGGACGTCGGCCAGCTCGCCGGCGGAGGCGAGTCCGGCGTATCCGACGAGCCGTTTCCCCTCCTCGGCCACGACGTACCGCCGGGTGGCCTCGGCGCCGCGGGAGTGCGCGAGCTCGGACCAGAACATGCCCCGGGACCAGGCGTCCTCCGGGAAGAGGTCCCTCTCCAGCTCCAGGACGGGGTCGATGTCCCACCACCGCATCTCGCGCAGCACAGGAGTCACAGGTGTGGTCACTTGGGGGTGACCACCTTGTAGTTCTTGGGAACCTGGGCGTCGGGCCGGCGCAGATACAGCGGTCGCGGGGCGGGCAGTTCCTCCCCGGCCTCGATCCGCTCGGCGGCCAGGGAGGCGAGGGCGGCGGCGGAGACGTACTCGGGCTCGCGGGCGTCGGGGAAGGTGCCGGGGTAGAGCAGCGCCCCGGCACCGACTGCGGGCAGCCCCTTGACCTGCTCGGCGATGTCGGCGGGCCGGTCGACGGCGGGTTCACCGGTCCGCGTACGGGAGTTCTCGTACCGCGCCCAGTAGACCTCCTTGCGCCGCGCGTCGGTCGCCACGACGAAGGGCCCCTCGCCGGGGTCGGCCGCGTACGCGAGCCCGTCGAGGGTGCACATCCCGTGCACGGGGATCCCGAGGGCGAGCCCGAAGGTGTCGGCGGTCATGAGCCCGACGCGCAGCCCGGTGTAGGGCCCGGGTCCGGTCCCCACGACGATCCCGGTGACCGCGTCCAGCTTCACCCCCGCGTCCGCGAGCACCCGGTCGACGGCCGGCAACAACAGCTCCCCGTGCCGACGCGCGTCCACCTGGCTGAACGAGGCGACGACGTCACGCCCGTCATGCAGGGCGACGGTCACGGCGGGGGTGGCGGTATCCAGAGCGAGCAAGAGCACGCAAACAGCCTACGGCTCCGGGGAGCCCGAGGCGGCCGCAGGCCGCACAGGGACGGGCGCGGGACGGTATCGACATGCGGCTCTGGCGCGCGGGCGCGACCGGCCGCAGCGGCGCCGCACCGGCCCGGCGACCTGCTACCGTCACCACAAATTAGGACTAAATACTCAAGAGGTAACCGGTGGCACCCAGCAGCGCAGGCTTCGTAACCGCCCTCACCGCAGCGGCCCTCGCAACGGTCGGTCTCCTCGGCTACCAGGCATACGCAACGGCGCCCGCCCACCTCACCAAGGCCCGCACGAACGGCTCCCCCGCAATCACCACCCCGAAGGCCCCGGGGAGCAGGAAGAACTCCGCCCCCCTGCCGCCGGGCTCCGGCACAGGCGCCCGCGTCGTGTACTCCCTGAGGGGCCACCGCGTCTGGCTGGTCGGCCTCGGCGACAAGGTGATCCGCACCTTCGAGGTCACCCCGGGAGACATCGCCCCCGCCCCCGGCGTCTACGCGGTCACCTCCCGCTCCAACGCCGTGACCGGCACCGACGGCGCCCCCATCGAACACGTGGTCCGCTTCACCAGCGTCGACGGCGTGGCGATCGGCTTCAGCGCGGCCGTGGGGGACGCGGCGCCTCCCGACCCCAGCACGACCACCGTGCGCACGGGCGGCATCCGGGAGTCCCGTGCGGACGGCGACGTGATGTGGACCTTCGCGACGATCGGCGCGACGGTCGCGGTGATCCCCTGAGCCTCTCAGGCCGCTTTCGGACGCTCCGCGCCCGCCCGCACGGTCTCAGGATCGGGCACCCGCGGCGGTGTCGAGACGGCTTCGGCTGCCGCACAGGACGCCAGCAGATCACGCATGGACACGCCGCCGACGAGCACGTACGGCTGCGGACGGGGCCGGTTCTCGGTGGCCGACATGGACGCCTCCTGAAGTTCGGGGGCGGCGTAGTTAGGTACACCTAACTACGAGCTGGGTACCATGTGACCACGCACGTGACGGCGAACGCAACATCTTGCCGACGGTTTGTCGGAACGTTCACAGAAAACGGCCGCGGGAGGGTGCGGCGGGCTCTCAGGCCGTGAGCACGCTGAGATCGGCCGCGGTCCACCGCTCCCCGACCGGCGTCAGCGTCACGTGCCGCACCTCGTCGGTCGTGTCACCGACCGCGCGGTGGATCTGCACCTGGAGCCGGTCGTCGGTCAGTTCCTCGACCTTGCCCTCGCCCCACTCCACGACGATCACCGACTCCGGCAGCGACACGTCGAGATCGAGGTCCTCCATCTCGTCGAGCCCACCGCCCAGGCGGTACGCGTCGACGTGGACGAGCGGCGGTCCGTCCCCCAGGGGCGGATGCACCCGGGCGATCACGAAGGTCGGCGAGGTCACGGCCCCCCGCACCCCGAGCCCCTCGCCGAGACCCCGGGTCAGCGTCGTCTTGCCCGCGCCGAGCTCTCCGC
This sequence comes from Streptomyces canus, assembly GCF_030816965.1. Classification (NCBI taxonomy): domain Bacteria; kingdom Bacillati; phylum Actinomycetota; class Actinomycetes; order Kitasatosporales; family Streptomycetaceae; genus Streptomyces; species Streptomyces canus. The sequence goes on along the minus strand of NZ_JAUSYQ010000002.1, from coordinate 6,196,606 downwards.
TGAGCATCACCAGGTCCCCGGCGCGCAGCAGCTTGGCGAGCTTCAGGCCCAGCTCGCGCATCTGCTCGGGGGAGGTGACGGTCAGCTCGGTCTCAACCGGGTTGCGCGGTGCTTCCATAACCGCCAACGGTAGCCCCTGCGGGCACCGCCCCCGCGCGGGTGAGCAGGTCGGCGAGGCGGTCGGTGACCACTTCGGGGTGCTCCAGCATGACCAGGTGCCCGGCGTCCGGGACCAGCACCAGCTCCGCCTCCGGCAGCAGGGAGGCGATCGCCTCGCTGTGCTCGCTGGGCGTGACCATGTCCCCCACCCCGGCAAGGACGAGCACCGGCTTGTCCGCGAAGTGGGCGAGGGCGGCGGTCTTGTCGTGGTTGTCGAACGCCGGGTAGTACTCGGCGACCACGTCGATCGGGGTGCCCTCGATCATCCGCTCGGCGAACCGGACGACGGCCGGGTCGACGTCCCGGGACGCGAAGGAGTAACGCTTGATGATCCCGGCGAACAGGTCGGCGGTGGCCCGCCGCCCCTTCTCCACCAGGTCGGCCCGCTGCCCCAGCGCCTTGAGGACGCCCGGCAGCACCCGCCGTACGGCGTTGACGCCGGCGACGGGCAGCCCGAAGTTGACCTCCCCGAGCCGTCCGGACGACGTGCCGACCAGGGCCACCGCCACCACCCGGTCGCGGATCAGCTCGGGGTACTGGTCGGCCAGCGCCATGATGGTCATCCCGCCCATGGAGTGTCCGACGAGCACGATCGGCCCCTCGGGGACGGTCGCGTCGATGACGGCTTTCAGGTCGCGCCCGAGCTGCTCGATGTCGACCGGCACCCCGTCCCGCACCTGCCGCATGCCCCGCCCGGACCGCCCGTGGCTGCGCTGGTCCCAGTGCACGGTCCGTACGACGCCCCTGAGCGCCGCGCGCTGGAAGTGCCAGGAGTCCTGGCTGAGGCAGTAGCCGTGGCTGAAGACGACGGTGACGGGGGCGGGGGCCTTGCGCCCGAACAGCCGGCGCCGGCGCGGCGACAGCGCGGGCACGGCTTCCGGGTCGACGTCGTCGACCTCGTAGTACAGCTCGGTGCCGTCGTCGGCCTGCGCCTTGCCGGGGGTGCCGCGCAGCGAGCCGTACGGCCCGGTCGAGTCGAGGGCGAGCCGCGCCTTCTGCCGCATCCCGCGCCCGACGGTGAGCCGCTCGACGGCCACACCGGCCGCGGCGCCCGCGGCGATCACGCCTATCGCGGCGCCGGCGATCCCGGTCGCCCGGCGCCATCCGGCACCCGCCCCCGTCGCGGAGGCGAGGGCCACCGAAGCGGCGGCGTCGACGACGGCCTCCGCACTGCTCTCGCTCACGTACCGCTCCTGTTCGCTGGGTCGGGTGATACCGGTGTGGCGGGACACGCTGTTCTTGCGCGCACTGTGCGCTTACCCCGCTTGTTACTCATTCACATAGACGCGGGGAACGCGCGTTCCGATGCGGGTCACGATTTCGTACGCGATGGTGCCCGCGGCCTGCGCCCAGTCCTCGGCGGTGGGCTCGCCCCGGTCACCGGGACCGAAGAGCACGGCCTGGGCGCCGGCGGCGGGCTCGTCGCCGCCGAGGTCCACGACGAACTGGTCCATGGCGATCCGCCCGGCGACCGTCCGCCACTTGCCGTCGACCAGTACCGGTCCGGCGCCGGAGGCGTGCCGCGGGATCCCGTCCGCGTATCCGACGGGCACCAGGCCGAGGGTCGTGGCGCCCGGGGTGACGTAATGATGGCCGTAACTGACGCCATGGCCGCCCGGAACACGCTTGACCAGCGCGATCGACGCCGACAGCGTCATCACCGGACGCAGTCCGAAGTCGGCGGGGGCGCCGAGCTCGGGGCTGGGCGAGATGCCGTAGACCGCGATCCCGGCCCGGACGAGGTCGAAGTGGCTCTCCGGAAGCGTGAGCGCGGCGGGCGAGTTGGCGATGTGCCGCACCTCGGGGCGCACGCCCTGCCCTTCGGCGTACGCCAGCATCTCCCGGAAGCGGGTGAGCTGGGCGGCGATGGAGGGATGCCCCGGCTCGTCGGCGCAGGCGAAGTGCGACCAGAGACCGGTGACGCGCAGGAGGCCTTCGGACTGTGCGCGCAGGGCCTCGGCGACCAGCTCGGCCCAGTCCTCGCCCGGCTGGCAGCCGCCCCGCCCGAGGCCGGTGTCGGCCTTGAGCTGCACGCGCGCGGGAAGGCCGGCTTCGCGGGCCGCCGCGACGAGCTCCCGCAGCGCCCACAGCCCGCTGACGGACACGTCGAGGTCGGCCTCGATCGCCTCCCGCCAGGGGCCGCCGGGCGTCCACAGCCAGCACATGATCCGCCCCGGCAGCCCCGCCTTCCGCAGCGCGAGCGCCTCCTCCGGCGTGGCGGTCCCGAGCCAGCGCGCGCCCGCCTCGACCGCGGCGCGGGCGCACGGCACCGCTCCGTGGCCGTACGCGTCGGACTTGACCACGGCCATGACGGCGGCTCCCGACGCGCGGGCGCGCAGGGCCCGCACGTTGGCCCGCAGCGCGGCCAGGTCGATCTCCGCGCGGGCCCGCAGTGGTGCGGTCGGGGCAGTTGCTGTCTCGTTCATGGCGCCCCCAGTGTCTCAGAGGCGACTGACACCACCGATGAGCACGTCCCCCTCGGGACGCGCACGCGCACGCGTGTCAGAGGCTCAGACCGTGCCGGGCCAGGTATTTCACCGGATCGATGTCCGAGCCGTACGGGCGGCGGGAGCGGACCTCGAAGTGCAGATGCGGGCCGGTGGCACGCCCGGTGGCGCCGCTGCTGCCGATGCGGGTGCCGGCCTTGACCTTGGCGCCGCGCGCGACCGAGATGCGCGAGAGATGGGCGTAGAGCACATACCGGGAATCGCTCATCTTGATCGTCACGGCCTTTCCGTACGACCCCGACCAGCTGGCCAGGACGACGACGCCGGTACCCACCGCGTAGACCGGGGTTCCCTGCGGCACGGCAAGATCGACTCCGGTGTGATAGCCGGCCAGCCAGTTTCCCCGCACCCGGTAACGCATCGTCACCCTGGCCCGGTTCCGAATGGGGCGGGTCCACTTGGCGGCTGCGAGGGAGCGCTCGCCGACCTCGACGTCCTCGGCGGCCTCGAACAGCTCCTCGTATTCCGCGTCGTAGTCACTGCCGCAGTTCCCGCCGGGCTCTTCCTCCAACGGTTCCGGGGTGTCCTCGCGGAAACCGAGAACGGGACTCCCCAGAACGACTGCCGCGCCTCCCAGCAACTCGCGCCGGGTCGTGCCTCGTATGTTTGGCTCATCCATGCGGCCAGCGAAACATCGCCCTTTCAGCTCCGCATATTCGGCCGACCGGTATTGGTCCCATCAGGTAGTAGTTCGCGGTTACGCGTCGGTATACCGACGCGTCGTCACCCGTACGCCTGTTGATCCGCGGTCAGGCGTCCGTCACGTCCCGCCAGGCCGCCGGTACGGCCTCGGCCACGTCGTGCGCCCCCACCGGCGCCCCGCCCGCCGCGAACCGTCCGGCCAGCCCGTGCAGGTACGCGCCCACGCTGCCGGCGTCCAGAGCGCTCAGCCCGGACGCGAGCAGGGACCCGGCGAGACCGGACAGGACGTCCCCGCTGCCGGCGGTGGCCAGCCATGCCGTCCCGGTCGGGTTGACGCGTACGGCCCCGCCGCCGGAGTCGGCGACGAGCGTGGTCGAGCCCTTGAGCAGCACGGTCGCGTCGTAGCGCCCGGCGAGTTCCCGCGCCGAGGCCAGCCGGGCCCCCTCGACCTCCTCACGCGGCACCCCGAGGAGCGCGGCGGCCTCTCCGGCGTGCGGGGTCATGAGGGTCGGCGCGGTACGCGCGCGTACGGCGTCCCGGTCGGCGAGCCGCAGTCCGTCCGCGTCGATGAGGACCGGCACGTCGGACGCCAGCACCTCTCCGACGGCCGAGGCGTCGTCCCCGGCCCCCGGCCCGACGACCCACGCCTGCACGCGTCCGGCGTGCTTGGGCCCCCGGTCGGAGACGAGCGTCTCGGGGAAGCGGGCGATCACGGCGTCCCCTGCGGGCCCGACGTACCGCACGGCCCCGGCGCCGCCCCGGAGCGCCCCGTACACGGCGAGCACGGCGGCCCCCGGATACCGCGCGGACCCGGCGGCGATCCCGACGACACCTCGCCGGTACTTGTCGCTCTCTCCGGTCGGTACGGGCAGCAGTCGCCGTACATCGGCGTGTTGGAGGGCTTCCAGTTCGGCCTCCTCCGGAAGGGCGAGCCCGATGTCGACGAGCCGCACCGATCCGGCGTACTCCCGCGCGGGATCGATCAGCAGGCCCGGCTTGTGCGTCCCGAACGTGACGGTGAGGTCGGCCCGTACCGCCGCCCCGCGCACCTCAGCGGTGTCGGCGTCGACGCCACTCGGCAGATCCACGGCGACGACGACGGCGCGGGACCGCTCGGCGGCCTCGGCCAGCCGGGCCGCGTCGGGCCGCAGCCCGCCCTTGCCGCCGATCCCGACGATCCCGTCGAGGAGGAGGTCGGCCTTCTCGATCAGCCGCTCGGCGTCCTCGACCCCCACGGCCCTTCCCCCGGCCCGCCGCAGCGCGGCCAGCCCCGCGGAGTGGGCGCGCTCGGGCGCGAGCAGCATGGCGGTCACGCCCGCGCCCCGCCGCGCGAGCCGGGCCCCCGCATAGAGGGCGTCCCCGCCGTTGTCCCCGCTCCCGACGAGCAGCACGACCCTGCGGCCGTACACCCGCCCCAGCAGGTCCGCGCAGGCGGCGGCCAGTCCGGCAGCCGCCCGCTGCATCAGCGCGCCCTCCGGCAGCCGTGCCATCAACTCCCGCTCGGCGGCCCTGACCGTCTCCACGTTGTACGCAGTACGCATGGGTCCGAGTCTCCCCCGTCGCGCGCGGAGATGAACAAGACGGAGGTGGATCTTGTACGTGGGTGCGGTTCGAGAGTGCGCCGGCGCAGCGCCGACGAGCCGCTGACCCTCTGCGTGGACGCGCGTGCGGACCCCGCCTCCCGAAATCTCCCCGTTCCGTGCGACGGACGCGCCGCCCTGCCCCGTAGAGCAGAAGCAGACGACATCAACCCACAGGGAGGGAGCGCGACATGGCAGGGCACAGGGTCAGAGGCGCCAGGGGGGCGGCGATCGCGGTGGCGGCCATGGCGGCGCTGACCGCGTCACAGGCGCCGGGGGCGGTCCCGGCACGGGCCTCCGTACCCCAGCGGGAGGCACCCGTCGAGCACGGGCCGAGCGTGTCGGGCGACACCCCGTACCGCACCGCACTCCCGCCGCTGCGGGCGCGGGAGCGCAAGGGTGGGGCATCTGTGCGTGGGGCGGCGGGGGCGGGCGCCGCGCTCCCGGCGAGTGTGTTCGCCGCCTACCGGCGCGCCGAGGCGGAGCTCGCGCGCACCGCTCCCGGCTGCCGGCTGCGCTGGCAGTTGCTGGCCGCGATCGGCCAGGTGGAGTCCGGGCAGGCGCGGGGCGGTCGGGTGACGGCGGACGGGACGACCGTGGCGCCGATCCTCGGGCCGCGGCTGGACGGCGGCGCCTTCGCCGTCGTACGGGACACCGACGGCGGCGCGTACGACGGGGACCCGGCCTACGACCGGGCGGTCGGACCGATGCAGTTCATCCCGTCGACCTGGGCCCGCTGGGGCATGGACGGCAACGGCGACGGGCGGGCCGACCCGGGCAACGTCTTCGACGCGGCACTCGCCGCCGGGCGCTATCTGTGCGCGGGCGGGCGGGACCTCTCCGACCCGGCCGGGTTGGACCGGGCGGTCCTCGGCTACAACCACTCGCAGGCGTATCTCCGCACGGTCAGAGCCTGGTACGCCTACTTCCTGGAAGGGCACCGGGTGGTGCCGGACAGCTCCGCGACGGGTTCGAGGCGCTCCGAGCCGTCGCAGCCGAAACCTGTGCCGAAACCCACGCCGAAGCCGTCGCCGTCCCCCCGTCCCAGCGCCTCGCCGTCCCGGACCCCGTCGGCACCTGGCTCGCCGACCCCCGGCACGTCCCGTCCATCAGCCGGGGCCACGGAGACGAGGGAACCCCAACTCCCCGCGCCCGGCACGGACATCGAACTGCCCGGCGACGACCTGCTGCCCAGCGGCGCTCCGCTGGGCGGCAACGGTGTCGACTCGATGGCCTCTACCCCCTCCACAACCGCGGATACTGGGCGGTAATGTCGCCATCCGCCGGGCAGCACGAGACCGGCGGATGAGCGCGAAGGGGCCCTCATGGCGATGGACATGCCTGACATGCCGGACATGCCTGCGGAGATACAGGCGGCCCACGACCGGTGGCAGCGCATGTGGAGCCACCGCGAGCACCTGCTCAAGGTGGCCCGGCGCAGGTCGATGAGCCCTGAGGACGCCGAGGACGCGGTGCACGAGGCCATGCTGCGCGCCGCGGAGCGCCCCGACCTGGACGACGAGCGCCTCGGCGCCTGGCTGACGACCGTGACCATGCGGCTGTGCGTCGACCGGTACCGCCAGGTCAACCGCGAGGCCGAGGTACGCAGCAGCCCCACGCTCGTCGCGCCGGGCCCGGTGCCCGTCGAGGAGGCGGTGTGCGACCGGGCCGAGGCCAAGTGGCTGGCCGTGCGCAGCGGGGAACTACCCGCGCGCCAGGCCGAAGCGCTCCGGCTGAAGTCCGAGGACCTCGACGTCGGCCAGGTCGCCGTGCGCATGGGGCTCAGCTATCGGACCGTCGAGTCGCTGCTCGCCCGGGCCCGGCGCACGCTGCGTACCTCGCTGGCCGGAACGCTGGGCGTCGCCCTGTTCCTGTGGGGGCGCGGGAAGCTGCGCGCGGGCGGACACGCGCAGGCTGTGGTGGTGACCTCGACGGCCGCGACCCTGGTGGTCGCGGGGTTCGTGTTGCCGTACGTCCACGACGGGGACGGCAGAGACGGGCAGGGCACTCCCCGTCCCTCGGTGTCCCGTATGTCCCAGGCGACCACGCGGACCGTCGGGCCCGACGGCGTCGGCCGGGCAGCCACCCCGAACGCCCGTGATCTGTCGGCCGCCTCGACGTCTCAGGAAGGTACGCCGACCGTGCCGCCCGGCGATCACGACCGGTCGCTGCTGCCACTGTCGGTGCCACCGCTGCCGGACGCCTCACTGACAGCGGTGCCGTCCGTCCCCGACGTTCCCGCCGTTCCCGATGTTCCCGGCGTGTCCGACCTGCCGAACGCGTCCGACCTCCCCCACCTCCCCGATCTGCCGGCCGCGTCCGCGATCCCGACGACGCTACCGGCCCTCCCTGAGGCTCCCGCCACGTCCTCCGCCCCGGTCGGCGTACCGACGCCGACCCCGCTGCCGTAGGACCGCGCCAAGAGCGCCGCCGTAGAACCAGTGGCACCGCCGGGAAAGACACCGCTGTCGACCTCACGGAAACCCCGCCGCAAGACCCCGGAAAAAAATCCGTGTCCGTCGCGACGGACACCCCGCCCCTCCCCGTAGAGCAGATGTCAGAGCTGCTCCATGGCTGAAGGGTGGACCGGATGGGTGTCGAGATCTGTGTGGAAGGGCTGACGAAGTCCTTCGGTCACCAGGTCATCTGGCAGGACGTCTCGCTGACGCTGCCCGCCGGGGAGGTCTCGGTCATGCTCGGCCCCTCGGGTACGGGCAAGTCGGTGTTCCTCAAGACGCTCGTCGGACTGCTGAAGCCGGAGCGCGGCAGCGTGAAAGTCGCGGGCCGGGACGTGACCAAGCTGCGCGAGCACGAGCTCTACGAAGTGCGGAAGCTCTTCGGCGTGCTGTTCCAGGACGGCGCGCTGTTCGGCTCGATGAACCTGTACGACAACATCGCCTTCCCGCTGCGCGAGCACACCCGCAAGTCCGAGAGCCAGATCCGGCGCATCGTGCTCGAGAAGATGGACATGGTCGGGCTGATCGGGTCCGAAGGGAAGCTGCCCGGCGAGATCTCCGGTGGAATGCGCAAGCGGGCCGGGCTGGCGCGGGCGCTGGTGCTCGACCCGGAGATCATTCTG